>CANBJR010000007.1 GCA_947369085.1 uncultured Clostridia bacterium
TTGGCTTTGTTGTAGGAACAGTAGGATTAGTTGTGGGAGTTGTTGGCTTTGTTGTAGGAACAGTAGGATTAGTTGTGGGAGTTGTTGGCTTTGTTGTTACAGGAACAGTAGTTGGAGTTGTTTGAGGATCAAACACTGTTTTTACTGTATATTTTTCATTTTCGAAGCCTGGTTTTGAAGTAACATCCTGAATCTCACCAAAATCTACTATATATGCAACAACAGGTAAATTGTCAGCACCGTCATATGCAACACCGAGAATATTTACAAATAAGTCAACATCTGTAGTACCTGTACCGATAACATCAAATGTAACTGTAACAAAATCAGATTCATTTGAGAAATCTACATATGATAAAGTAGTAAAGTTACCTTTAATCTTTCCTTTAGTGTTTTCATTGATAACTGCAGAAGAAACATTAGGCATTAGTTTTCTAAGATTTGTTGAGCTTAAGGAAAGCTTTGTAGGATCATATTTTAATTCCCAATCAGCATTAACGAGATCCATAGAAGAACTGAGCTTGTAAGACACAGTTATCTGCTTTTGATCTTTAGAATATGTTTTTGAAACTGACGGGAAGAAGTTTGAAGTAGCATTTACTTTAAGCGTAGAAGCTGTTGTAGGTGCTTGAGTAGGCTTTGTTGTAGGCTGAGTGGGTTTAGCTGTAGTGGGCTGAGTAGGTTTAGCTGTGGTCGGCTGAGCATCAGTGACAACTGATGCTGAACCGGTAATTGATGAAGAACTAAAGCCCGGTTCATCTGAAAGGTTCTGCTTAACACTGTTAACAACTGCATTTTTATAAACTAAAGAATTGTTTATTTTGTAGCCCACAGAAAGTTCCTGTACATCAAGCGTAACGTCTGTATAACCATTGCCTGTAATTTCAAAAGTTGCCTGGACAAATGGTTTTGATGAAGTGAAATCATAGAGTTCACTTACATTAGTAAAATTACCCTTAACCAATCCATTCTTACAATTAACCAAGCCGTCTGAAATATTCGGCATAATACTGCTTGAAGCAGTAACGAGCTTTAATTTTGAGCTATCATAAGCAAGTGACCACTGACCGTTTACAAGTTTCATTGAAGATTTCAAATCATATGTAACAGTAACGGTATTAGCATTGCTTTCAGCATTTACAGAGTTAGTTGCAAAAAGATTTGATTTTGCATTAACCGTCAGCGTATCTGTTATCGGTGAAGTTGTAGTCTGAGTGGTTGGTTTAGCCGTTGTGGGCTGAGTGGTTGGTTTAGCCGTTGTGGGCTGAGTAGTTGGTTTCGCTGTTGTCGGCTGAATAAGAGAACCGCCAAGGTTACCTATTTTTGCAAAAGAAGATGTAATAACATCCTCATCGTCTTTTTCGTGAGATGTACTTGCATCACTACCATAAGATTCTGTAGCATTATCAAGCATAGTATCGTCAAAAGGAATACAGTCAAGAGCTGATTCACCTCTTGTGGCTACTAACATTGCACCGATACCGTTGTTTTCAATATAACTTGCGTCGATTCCGAGTGTTGAAAGCGGAATTTTAATTTCATAAAACGAGTCGTACTTTGTATTATGTGTGCCGCTTGAGCCTTTAAAAGTTTTGTAGTCTACCCAGTCAGCGTCATTTGAATAAACGTCAGAAGTATCTTCAGAAAAATTCAAACCGTAAATTGAATCACAAATGTTGCCTTCTGCCATTTTATATTCAATTCCGTTTTCCTTAAAGCCTTTTAAGCCCTCAGCATAGTTTGTATTACCGGCAGCGTCAACAGCAGTAAACATACCTGGAGTACCGTTTCCGGGTTTACCGCTCATATACAGAAGATGGTCAACGTGCTGATTAAATGTAAGTCCCATTTTCTGTCCCCAGATAGGACCGCCACTTGTATTCTTGTTAGACATTGATGTGCTTGACGGATCAACGCTTAATGCAAGAATAAGGGGTACATCAAGAACACGACCGCCGTCAGAAAGAGGACCATCACCTTCTCTTGCCCATGTATCGGTAGTGTTTACCATCTGCCAAGCAACATAAAGATTATCATTATCCCATGCGCCATAGAGTGCATATGTATCAAGAACACAGTTTTCGTGTCCACCTTTATAGTGGTTAGCTACATCCCAGGCTGCACCCTGAGCAATGAGCATATCAGAGGACCAATCGCTGAAACTACCATCGATAGTAATTGTCTTTTGGGCTCCGACTTTTCCCTGTGGATTCGTTGCATACTTGTCACACAACGTACCCGTAGAAGCGTTTACCGTTAAAGATACGGAAACGCATGATATAAGCATTAATACTGTAAGAAGAATGCTTATAACTTTTCTTGTGCTTTTCATTGTTAATTTACCTCCTAAAATTTTTACAATTATTTAACAATAATTGTATATCAGTTTAATTATATAATTTTTTGAGTAAAAAGACAACATGAAAATAAGACGTGCATAGCTTTTTGTCACTATGCACATCTTATACTCTTAAACTTTATCAATATTCATACATTAATTCTATCAAAATCAAATTGACTGCTGCTCTTTCTTAATTTTAAAAAATTTCCTGAGTAATGCAGATATAAATTTCGGTCTTTCAATAAGTACAACTTTCATAAACTTACCTCCGTATACAAGATATGCTTACTATAACAAGTGCAGCGGCTGCTACAATCAGCACCCATTCGCACGGCAACAATGTTGCAACAAGCAAGCCTAAGCCGAAAAAAACTGCCGATTTAACTCTTTGTGTGTAGCAATTCACTGTATCACCCTTTAACAGTCTATACAAAAAATATATTTATGTGATATAAGTCTTGAAATTTTATTTGCTTTATTCTAAAATTATAAATAATGCGGAGGTAGCTATGAGAACTCTTGAAATTAACAAAAACGATGGAAATCAGCGTCTTGATAAATTTTTGCAAAAACACTTTAAAACTATGCCAAAAACACTTATGTATAAATATATCAGAAAAAAGTGCATTAAGCTAAACGGGAAAAAGTGCGATATTTCTGCTATGCTCAGCGAGGGCGACATACTGACGTTTTACATAAAGGACGAGTTTTTTGAAGCGGCTGAAGAAAAAAACTACGATTTTTTAAAAGCCCCTGCAAAATTTGAAATTGTATATGAGGACGATAACTTAATTTTGATTGATAAAAAGCCTGGCGTTATTGTTCATCCCGATAAAAGTTATCATTTTGATTCGCTTGTTGCAAGGGTTCAGCACTATCTTTACGACAAAGGTGAATACAATCCTGATGAAGAAAACGCCTTCTCCCCTGCGCTTGTAAACAGAATCGACAGAAACACAGGCGGAATCGTAATTGCGGCAAAAAATGCAGAAAGTCTGCGTATTCTTAATCAAAAGATGAAAACAAGAGAACTTGAAAAATATTATCTCTGCCTTGTATACGGTAAGCCTGATAAGAAAAACGACACACTGCACGGATATATCACGAAAAATGAAAGCAAAAATAAGGTTGCCGTTCATAAAAAAGAGGTTGAAAATTCTAAGGAAATAAAAACAAAATATACTGTTCTTGATTTTAACGGAAAGTACAGCCTTGTTGAGGTTGAACTGCTGACAGGAAGAACACATCAGATAAGAGCTCATATGGCTTCAATAGGACATCCGCTTGCAGGTGATACAAAATATGGCTTTTCAGATAAATCAAAAATCCTTTTTAAGTATCAGGCACTTTACAGTTATAAAATCAGATTCACTTTCAGCACCGAAGCAGGAAGTCTGGAATACTTAAACGGAAAAGAATTTGGTGTAAAAAATGTTTGGTTTGCAAAAAACAATAAAATTACTATATAAGGATTAACTATGCGTAAATTCAGAATGAAATTATTTGGATTTTTAACTTTGATTTTCACTTGTCTATTTTTTACTTGCTTTTTTAATATGACCGCATTCTCTGCAACTAAGGTAGATTTTACACTAAGCGACTGTAATACGGACAATAACAGGCTTTTTACGATTTCAATGTCTGCCTGCTATGACAGTAAGCTTAGTGCGGCAAGCTTTGAATTTACTTACGATAAAAATATGTTTGAATTTCGCAGTGCAAAGGCAAGTGACAAGTCGTCAAAAATCACATATAACGAGCTTGATGATAAGGTAATGCTTGTTTTCCTCAACACCGACGGTATAAATCTTAATAATAATGAAATTATATTTTCTTTAACTTTTAAAGCTGTTAAGTCAGGTACGGGATATATTGATTTCTTTGTAAGCGACTGTGTAAACTCTGAAATTAAGTCTGTTGATGTTGGTAAATGCACTTCGGCTAAAATCACGGTCAATTCAAAATTGAGTAACAGCAATTTCGATAAAAACAACAGTTCAGATCAATCAGATAAAAAAGATTTAAGCGGTGTAAAAAGCAAGCACGAAAAGACGGAAGAAACAACTTCGGCTTCAACTTATGATGAAATTGGTCAGCTTAATTCTTTTGATAATCCGAATACAAGATTGCTGATTATCGGAGCAGTGCTCGGTGCGTCGCTTATTGCTGCAATAGTACTTGCATATAATATTTTTAAGCGTATAAAATCAAACATACATAAACGCAAAAACAGCCCCGAATAGGAGCTGTTTTTAGTTATTTATATAATTTTACTTCCTTGTTCAATATTTCGCTCTTTGAAAGCCTTATTAATAGAATTGAGCACTCGCTTTTTATCTGCACTCCATAAAGGTGAAACAAGCAATTTTTTATCGCCGTCGCCGGTTAAACGGTGAATAACAACATCTTTCGGCAAAATTTCTATGCAATCACAGAGAATATCAATGTATTCTTCCAGTGACAAGGTTTTGAACAATCCTTTTTCGTAGTCAGTGAGTAAATCGGTATCTTTTAACACGTGAAGAAGCTGGAGTTTAATTCCGTTGCTTCTCTCTCCTGCGTATTTTACGCTTTCAAGCATCATTTCTCTTGTTTCAAACGGCAAACCGAGAATTATGTGTGTGATAACAGTAACGTCGATTTCTTTAAGCGCGCTTACAGCGTCGTTATACACTTCAAGTTCGTAACAACGACGAATATAGTCAGCGGTTTGTTTGTGAATTGTTTGTAAACCCAGCTCAATCCACATTGGTTTAATTTTGTTCAGCTCATCAATCAGCTGTAAAACATCTTTGCCGAGGCAGTCAGGACGAGTTGCAATTGAAAGAACAGCAATATCTGGATTTTCTATTGCTTCATAGAAAATTTTATGCAGATAAGAAACATCTGCGTAGGTATTTGTAAAAGGCTGAAAGTAAGCTATAAAACGCTTGCAGTCGGTTTTAGTTTTTATTTTTTTCTTTGCCTGCTCAATTTGCTCTGTTACAGAAAGTAATTTATCGGCAGAAAATTCTCCTGAACCGCCCTTACTGCAAAATATACAGCCCTTTGAGCTTAATGTGCCGTCTCTGTTAGGGCAGGTCATTCCGCCGTTTAAAGAGATTTTATAAACCTTTTCGCCAAATGTGTTTTTTAAATATTCGTTTAAAGAATAATAATACATTATATACTCCAAATCAAATAAAGACCGACAAATGTCGGCCTTCTTTGATGTCATTATGACAGTTTTGAGAGGAAAATCTATGAAAAACTAAATCAGTTCTTGTTATCTGTTATTTATCTTCATCGTGGTTATATGATAAAAAATAAATGTGACAAGAATATGATGTTTAAAATAAAAGAAAGTGAATATTATAAAATTTTTAAGAAAACTTCTTTATATATTCAAGAAACTTTGCATAGATATTGTCCTCTGTTTCTTCAAGCTCATTATCAATGCCGCCGTTAAAGAACATTTTAATATGCTTTTGTAATGAAAGATAAGCCCCTACAAGATTTTTTCTTACTTCATTTTGCAGGTCATCGCTTAATATTTTTCCGCAGGAAAGTCCAAGATAAACTCTGTTATCTACGAGTTGAGTTGAAATTGAAGAATTTTTAAATTCAAAGGAGTTCATCTTACGCAATCCTTTTGAAAATTCTCTCTGTGAAAATTCCTCTTCATATTCATACTTGTCCTGTTTTTCAAGAAGTTCAAGCTCACACTTATCAAGCGAAAAATCAGCATTTGTTATGTAGTCATGCATATAATCCGGGTTTAATGAAAGCACCTGGTAAAGTCTCATTGAATTCACTGCACATTCAAGGCATGAAAAAGCCGCAAACTGCATATTGCTTTCATTGAGCTTTATAAAGCTGTACAAATTCTGAAATACCGATTTGTTTATTACAATGAGTATCAGCCTTTCATTTTCCCTATAATCTGCAAGCATAGGATTTGAAATATAGCTCATTGTAAATTTATACGCCTTATTGACATAGTCGGCAAACATATCTTTAAATTCATTTAAAAGAGCATTTTCTCTGATTGTAAATTCAAACATAATATCACCTACCTGAATAATTCCATATTAGAATTATATAAATCAATTCTTGTAATATCCGCATCAACGGAAAGTTCTGAATATTTTTCAAATGCTGAAACTAACAAATTCGGATTCACATTATCGCTGCTGCCTGCCGATAAAATTACATTGAGCAGGACAAAATCAAATTTCTCTTCAATTTTAAAACTCTTTATTCCCTGCTTTATATCTACTGTTTTAAATCCTTTTTTGGACTTTTTTTCAAATTCAATTTTTTCAAGTGAATAAAAGTCAGCAAGCTTATTTGCAACAACAGTTGTGTTTACATTATCACAATTAAGCTTAACGGAAAATTCGGCAAAGGCAATTTTTCCTGCTTTCATAACAGGTTCGGTCACACTAAAGATCTGAATACCTCTTGGCAGACATTCATTAAGTTTTGATATTATTTCTTCAAAAGAATAATTATCATCTTCAAGTTTTACATCCATACACTCGTTTACTCCTCTGAATCCGAGTGACAGCGGCAACGGAAACGTTGCAAATGGATGAGGATTAAAACCTTCGGTGTGCCATACGGGCAGTTTACTTTTATGAAGTGCACGAAGCATACAGCGGTTTAAATCAAGGTGAGAAATATATCTGCACTCAAAATCTTTTTTAAACCATATTCTTACGCTTTTCAAAGCATACACCCTCCCCATACTTTGCTGCACCGCAGTTGTTGCATTTAAGTCTGCAATGCGGCGTTGTTGTATTTTCATATGCTTTCTTACATTCTTTAATAAGATAATCCTTTGTTACACCGTAGTCAATATGATCCCAAGGAAGAATTTCATCAAAAGAACGTTTGCGGTTTGCATAAAACGCAGGGTCAATTCCGCACTCCTCAAAAAGTTCAAGCCATTTTTCAAGGTTGAAACAGTCATTCCAGCCATCAAAGTGAAACCCTCTTTCACAGGCAAGCTCCATAACCTTGCAGAGTTTTCTGTCGCCTCTTGCAAAAACTGCTTCCAGATAGCTTGTGTCTGCATCGTGGTAATTAAACTGAATTTTCTTTGTAGTTATGCTTTCCTTAATGTGAACTTGCTTTTCATGTAAAACAGGTATTGTATCCTGCGGTTCCCACTGAAACGGCGTGAACGGCTTTGGAACAAATGAAGATGCAGAAACAGTTACCTTGACAGACTTGCCCTTAGGCTTATTAGGACATTTATAATAAGTGTCAACAACAGCTTGTCCGAGCTTTGAAATTGCTTCGACGTCCTCCATCGTTTCAGTTGGAAGTCCTATCATAAAGTACAGCTTAACGGTAGTCCAGCCGCCCTCAAAAGCAGTTGCGCAGGTGGCAAGCAGTTCTTCTTCCCTGACGTTTTTATTGATTACATCTCGCATACGCTGACTTCCCGCCTCAGGTGCAAAGGTAAGTCCGCTTTTTCTGACAGTTTTAATTTTATTCATTATATCATCGGTGAATCCGTCAACACGCAATGAAGGAAGTGAAATACTGACTTTTTCGTCCTTGCTCCATTCATTCAGCTTTTCAAGCAATGGAACAATCTGACTGTAGTCGCTTGAGCTTAACGAGGACAAGGACACCTCATCATATCCGGTATTATCACAAAGAGTCTTGCACTGTGCATTTATAGTTTCGGGAGATTTCTCACGAACAGGGCGGTAGATAAAGCCTGCCTGACAGAAACGGCAACCTCTTATACATCCTCTGAAAATTTCCTGCACGGCTCTGTCGTGCACAATTTCAACGAGAGGAACGACAAAATTGTCGGGATAAAAACAAGTGTTCATATCCTTGATAAGCCTTTTATGAATTACTTTAGGTGCATTGCCCTTAGGCATAAAGCTCTTGATTGTTCCGTCAGCGTTATATGAAACGTCATAAAGCGACGGGACATACACACCTTCAATTTGAGAGCAAAGCTGCAAAAATTCAGCCTTGCTTTTCCCCTGCTTGCGGCACTCTCTAAAAATATTTATAACGTCAAGGTCAACCTCTTCGCCCTCACCTATGAAGAAAAGATCAACAAAGTCAGCTATCGGCTCAGGATTACAAGCGCATGGACCGCCTGCAACAACAATTTGCTTTAATTCATTTCGTTCACTGCTTTTAATCGGGACATTTGAAAGCTTAAGCATATTAAGCATATTTGTAAAACTCAGCTCGTACTGTAAAGTAAATCCAATAAAATCAAAATCAGACACAGGGTCACCGCTTTCAAGCGCATAAAGAGGAATATTATGTTTAATCATTTCCTCTTCCATATCAACCCAAGGAGCAAACACACGTTCACACCATATGTAATCTTCTTTGTTAAACTGGCTGTAGAGAATTTTCATTCCAAGGTGTGACATTCCCACCTCATAGGTATCGGGAAAACAAAACGCAAAACGAACATCTACGCTGTTTTTATCTTTAATAACCTCGTTAAGCTCACCGCCGACGTAGCGTCCCGGTTTTTGAACCTTTAAAAGGAGTTTTTCAACTTCCTTACTTACCATATTATACCTCCGGTTGTTTCCATTCCTAAATCATTTACAACTGAATTTGTACTAAAAATACTTGTTGTTCCTGCAAAGCAGTGAAAAAACAAGATATATACATACAATCAAAAGCGAAAAATTGTGTTTTGAATTAAATAGTAAAATAAATCCGAAAAATGCAAGCGGAAAAATAATTATAAAAGTAGTTATGTTTACAATTCTTTGTGAAACCGTATCGCTGATAAACCTGCTTAGAATCAAATACAGCAGTTGTCCGCCGTCAAGAGATAAAACAGGCAAAAGATTAAACAGCCCCACAGAAAGATTTGCCGCCGCAGGATAAAGAAAAAAATCATTGCACAATAAGTATAACAGATAAAAGAGAATAAAACAAATAAAATTAGAAAAAGGTCCAAAAAAAATTATAAGAATATTATGTATATACTTTCTTTCTTGTCTTTTTCTGTCGCTTATTGAGATTTCAAACAGAGATAATCTGATTTTTTCGGGAGCATATCCAAAAATACACATAAGTATTATGTGTCCTGCTTCGTGAATTATTATTGCTAAAAGACAATATAAAAAACTGTCAAAAATTCCTGCAATAATACAAATAGAAGCTAAACAAATTATAAGATATGAAACTGTTATTTCGGTTTTTAGGATTTTAAATTTCATCTTTAGTTGCAGATGAAAAAAGTTTGTTTAAATTGAAATTGTCAGAATTATCGAAAATTGCCGAGTTATTAAGGTTTGAGTAGTAAAGCTCACGTGCAGACGCATAAAAATCTCCGCCGAAACTTTTAATCAAAAGAGCCGCAAGAGCAATAAGAATACATATAATAAGCTGTATTGTAATAAGCAACTGTTTTGGCGAGCTTTCTTTCTTTTTCTGTTCCTTTAGTTTAATACTTTCGTCATCATTTATCTCTGTGTTTGCTGTACCTACAACGGGATATTCACAATTTGTTACCGACTCCCAACCCTCGTCATATGTTATAGAGTTTTTATTTTCTTCATTCAAAAAAATCACCTCAACACAATATATGCGTTGAGGCGGACAAATTTAACCAAGTTTTTTAAAATCCACTTTAACAAGATTTATGAAAAATCCTATAGCAAGCATAAGAGAGAAAATCTCTGCAATAGGGAAAGCATACCATACAACAGACAAGTCAAAAACTATTGAAATAATATACGCTATAGGTAAAATCAATACAAGCTGACGACAAAATGACATTAACAAACTTCGTACTCCTTTGCCCACTGCCTGAAACAGTGTTGTAAACAAAATACCTGCCGCAGCAGGGATAAAGCACAAGCTTATTATCCTGAATGCAAACTCACCTATTTTCATAATTTCATCTGTTCCTCCGAACATAGAAATAAGAACGTCCGGAATTGTCCACATAAGAACTGTTCCGATTGACATTATAATGACAGCAATAATTATTCCGTGCTTTAGTGCAGAATACAAGCGCTTCTTATTACGAGCGCCGTAATTGTATCCGATTATAGGCATTACACCCTGATTCAACCCAAAGCAAGGCATAAACACGAAGCTTTGAAGCTTATAGTAAATTCCGAGGACGGTAACAGAAGCCTCAGAAGCTGCTAAAATTGCATTAAGACCTATTATCATAACTGAACCGATTGACTGCATAATAATTGACGGCAGTCCGACAGCATATATATTTTTGAGCGTCGAAAAATTTATTTTGAAGTTTTTAAATGAAATTTTAACCTCGTGTTTCTTACAAAACATAATGATTACAGCAAACAACATTCCGCAGAATTGTCCGAACACCGTTGCTATAGCCGCCCCCGTTACGCCCAATTCAGGGAAAAATCCGATTCCAAAAATCAAAAGCGGGTCACAAATTATATTTACTATCGCTCCGACAAGCTGGAAAAGCATTGGGAATATCATATTGCCCGTTGCCTGCAAGGTTTTTTCAATCATAATCTGAACAATTGCAAAAAAAGAAAAACATAGAACGATTGTCAGATACTGCGTACCGTATTCGGCAATTTTAGGATTGCTGCTGTAAGCGTTCATAAACGGTTCTGAAATAAATAAACCAAGAATAAGGAAAAGCAGATAACTTGCAAAACAAGTCAGCAATCCGTGAGTAGCGGCAGAATCTGCCTCATTAAAATTTTTCTCACCAAGTTTTCTTGAAACAAGTGAGTTTACACCAACCGATGTTCCGACAGCTACTGCAATAAGCAGCATTTGCAAAGGAAATGCAAACGACATTGCAGTGAGTCCGTTTAAATCGTATTGACCGATAAAGATACTGTCTACAACATTATACATAGCCTGTATTGTCATTGAAAAAATTGCAGGCAGCGACATTGTTAAAATCAACTTTGTCATGGGCATAGTGCCCATTTTATTTTCCGATTTTACTTCATTATTTTTTACATTCATTGCTTTTTCCATTCCTGTCTTACCTTTCTGCTAAAAAGGCAGAACTACATTTCTGTAATCTGCCAAATCAGCTTATTTTTCTTATCTTTCGATATATCATAAATATCAGCAACATAATAACTGTTCCCATCAGCACGCCGGAAAAATCCAGTAATACATCGGTTATTTGTCCTGATCTTCCTTCAACATTAAGCTGGATTGCTTCATCACATACCGCAGTCGCTAGCCCTGCAAAAAGAATCTGCGAATAATATCTGTACGGTTTTGTTCGTGAAAATGAATAGGCACAACTCATAAGGAGCAAACCGATTACAGTATATTCGGCAAAATGTGCTGCTTTTCTGACAATATGGTCGGTAAGTTCAGCGCTGAAACCGAATAAATTCAACATATATTGTAAAAAGTCCATTACGCTTTCGCTTTCCTCACCTGACAAACTTGCAGGCATTGAAGAATGAATAAACGCAAATGCAATCATTCCCGCAGTGAGGATAAAAATAATTATCCGAAAACGAAAAGAAGTCTGACTCTTTTTCATATCATCACTCCTCGATATATTTTACAGAAAATAAAAAATAATGTCAATGCAACAGAGATTAATTTATCAATATGTATAAATTAGTCGAATATGATTGAGATTAAAATATAGAGTTTTATATTCTTTTTGTATTGAAAAATCCATATTTATCTGTTATACTTAACTTTGTTTTGTGATATACATATTTATTATTAAATCAAGTATATAAAGGAGTTATTATGTTTCTAAATTACTTAATTGTGTTTTTAATTTCAATGGTTCCGATTGTTGAATTAAGAGGTGCTATTCCGATAGCCATTGGCATGGGACTTGACCCTGTAGTATCATATATAATCTGTATAATCGGCAATATGCTCCCTGTACCGATTATATACTTTTTTGCAAGAAAAGTTCTTATCTGGGGTAAAGACAAAAAATATATCGGTAAATTCTTTACATTTTGCATTGAAAAAGGTGAAAAAGGCGGCAAAAAACTTCAGGCAAAAGCAGGCAAAGGTCTATTTATTGCGCTTATGCTGTTTGTAGGAATACCTATTCCGGGAACAGGTGCTTGGACAGGAACACTTGCCGCAAGTTTTCTTGATATGGGATTTAAGAAAAGCGTTATTGCCGTTATGCTCGGCGTTCTGATGGCAGGAATCATTATGGGATTGGCAAGTATGGGATTGTTCGGCGGACTCAGCTTCCTTTTCAAATAAATACTTCGGGCGGCTTTTGCTGCCCTTATTTTTTACTTAAATAATCCAATTGAATCAACAGCGGTATTCAGCTGTTTTAAGGTGAAAGTTATGCAAAATTCTTTAAAATTTGACGCTGTTATTATCGGAGGCGGCGCATCGGGTTTGATGTGTGCCATAGCAGCAAAACAGAAAAACAATAATATTTCCGTGGCAATAATTGAAAAAAATGAGAGGGTCGGCAAAAAGCTTTTAGCTACAGGCAACGGCAGATGCAACCTTACACATAAAAATATTTCTGCTGAAAAATACTGCGGTTCGTTTAAAAATCAAAGCAACGCAGTTTTTGAAAAATTTGATACTGACAAACTGCTTGATATTTTTAAAAAATTCGGTCTGCTGACTTTTTGCGACAGCGAAGGAAGGTATTATCCGCTTTGCAAACAGGCAAGCGCAGTGCTTGATGTATTGAGATTTACGTGTGAAAGACTTAATGTTGAAATTTTTTGCGGTGAAAATATAAAAAGTATAAGAAAAAACGGCGGCAATTTTTCTGTAAAAACCAACGAAAATATGTTTATTTCCAAAAAACTTGTAATTGCCAACGGCTCAAAGGCAGCGCCGAAGCTCGGCGGAAATTCAAGCTGCGTCGATTATTTAAAAAATTTCAGTCACAACCTTATTCCATTTTCCCCCGCACTTTGCCCGGTAAATGTTAAATCAGAGGTAATTAAGTCGCTTAAAGGTATCAGAGCAAACGCTAAAGCCGTTCTTTTTGATAAAAAAGGTAACACTGTTAAGGAAGAAATCGGAGAGATACAATTTACTGATAACTCGCTTTCAGGAATTTGTATTTTTAATCTGTCGCTCTATACGAAAAAAGATTTTTGTATTTCTCTCGATTTGCTGCACGATATTTCTGATACAGAATTAAAAGATTTAATTTGCAACAATATAAATATATTTTCTGATCTTACAATTGATAATCTTTTTACCGGTATTTTTCAAAAAAGACTCGGACAGGCTGTGCTTAAAGAGAGCAAAGTGACTGATTTTTCAAGAAAATGCTGCACTCTTTCAAAAAGCGAAATTGAAAACATAGTACGAACAGTTAAAAATATGCGTTTTCCCGTTGTCGAAAACTGCGGATTTGAACAGGCGCAGTGTGCTCTCGGCGGTGTAAACGGATGTGAAATTGAAGAAAAAAGTATGCAAAGTAAAATTGTGAAAAATCTTTATGTTTGCGGAGAAGCAATTGATATTTGCGGAGAATGCGGAGGATACAACTTGCACTTTGCATTTGCAAGCGGATTTACGGCAGGTGAAAACTTATGATAAGAATTAACAATGTTCATATTCCTCTTGACTACAGCGATGAAACAATCCGAAAAAAGGCGGCAAAGGAGCTTAGAATTGATATTAATGCAATAAAGTCGATATCAATTTTCAGACGTTCTGTAGACGCAAGAAAAAAGGATAACATTTTCTTTTTATGCTCAATTGATATTGAACTGAATATTATTGAAGATTCAGTGCTTAAAAAATGCAAAAATGCTATAAAAGTAACGCCGTATCATTACGAAGTTAATAAATGGAAAGGCGGCACTTCACCTGTGGTTGTCGGAATGGGTCCTGCCGGACTTTTTGCCGCACTTATTCTTGCTCAAAGCGGAGCAAAACCGATTTTGATTGAGCGTGGCCGTGACGTTGACAGACGACACGATGACGTGCATAAATTTTGGCTGACAGGCAAACTTGACGCTTCATCAAATGTCCAATTCGGCGAGGGCGGTGCAGGAACTTTTTCTGACGGTAAGCTTAACACAGGAACTAAAGATTTTCGGCAGAGAAAAGTGCTTGAAGAATTTGTAAATCACGGCGCCCCTGATGAAATTCTTTACAACGCAAAGCCTCATATCGGCACGGATAAACTTAAAATCACCGTAAAGAATATCCGCGAAGAAATAATTGCGCTCGGCGGTACGGTTCTTTTTGAAACAAAGCTTGTCGGATTTAGCACTAAAAACGAAATAATAACAGGAGCAGTTGTTGAAAAGCAAGGTAAAACTGAGATAATTGAAACAGATAATATCATTCTTGCTATAGGACACAGTGCAAGAGATACGTTTGAAATGTTATTTGAAAAAGGAATTCCCATTGAGTCAAAGTCTTTTTCAGTCGGAGCGAGAATTGAGCATCTGCGTGAGAAAATTGATTGCTCACAATACGGAGAATTTGCCGGAAGCAAAAATCTTGGTGCGGCAAGCTACAAGCTGAACACTCACCTTGAAAACGGAAGAGGTGTATACACCTTTTGTATGTGCCCAGGCGGAAAGGTGATTAATGCGTCAAGCGAAGAAAATATGCTTGTAACAAACGGTATGAGCGAATTTGCAAGAAATGAAGTAAACTCAAACTCTGCTCTGCTTGTGGGTGTGTCACCTGATGATTTTAAATCAGAAAGTCCGCTTGGAGGAATGTATTTTCAGCGTGAGCTTGAAAAAAAAGCATTTATACTTGGCGGAAGCACCTACAACGCTCCTGTTCAAAGGGTTGACGATTTTATTAACAACACCAAAAGTACCTGTCTTGGTGAAGTGAAACCGAGTATATGTCCTGATTACGAATTAAGCAATTTAAGTACAATTCTGCCCGAATTTGTTTATAATTCAATGAAACAAGGCATTAAAGATATGGGCAGAAAGTTAAAAGGGTTTGATGACGGTGACGCAATATTAACCGCAGTAGAAACACGAAGCTCCTCCCCTATACGCATTTTAAGAAATAATGAAACTCTTGAAAGCATAAAAATTAAAGGACTTTATCCCTGCGGTGAAGGCGCAGGATATGCAGGAGGAATTATTTCAGCCGCAGTTGACGGTATAAAATGTGCGGAAGAAATAATAAATAAAAATAATAAGTAAACAAAAGCACCCTGTAACCAAATCAAGTTACAAGGTGCTTTTGTGCGACTGCGTCTGTAAGCCGGGTTCTGTCGTGAACAGCCATCTATCTTGGCAGCTCGTTACCGAAACTGCTCGATGCCACCTCCTAAGGACACGCCGAGCAAGCGTATATGTCCTACCACGGTGTTGCTTCAAATAGGGTTTACACGGCAGGCAGATTTCCCTGCCTCCGGTGAGCTCTTACCTCACCTTTCCATCCTTACCGAAAAAACGGCGGTAATTTTCTGTTGCACTATCCCTGGAGTCGCCTCCGGCGGCCGTTAGCCGTTATTTTTGCTCTGTGAAGCCCGGACTTTCCTCGCACAAAGCCTTTCGGACTTTGCTCGCAGCTGTTCAACGCACTCGCATTAATTATAATAAAATAAATAAAGCTAAAAGTCAATAATTTTCAGCAAATAGCTTGATATATAGCGAATTTAAGTATATAATTTATTTGTTTGTTATGTAAAAAATATGAGAAGGAGTATTTTATGGATATTAGAAAAGAATCTCTTAAAAAGCACTATGAATGGAACGGAAAAATTGAAGTTGTATCAAGAGTTTCAATTTCAAACTCTGAGGACCTTTCACTTGCCTACACTCCCGGTGTTGCAGAACCTTGTCTTGAAATTCAAAAGGATTATGAAAAGTCTTTTGAACTTACAAGAAGAAACAATCTTGTTGCCGTAATTACAGACGGTACAGCAGTGCTCGGTCTCGGCGATATCGGACCTGAAGCAGGAATGCCTGTTATGGAGGGAAAGTGTGCGCTGTTCAAGGAATTTGCTGATGTTGACGCATTTCCCATCTGCGTTAGAAGCAAAGATGTTGACGAGATTGTAAACACAATATACCTTATCAGCGGTTCTTTCGGTGGAATTAATCTTGAGGATATTGCAGCTCCTAGATGTTTTGAAATTGAGAAAAAGCTCAAAGAGAAGTGTGATATTCCCGTCTTTCACGATGACCAGCACGGAACAGCCGTTATAGTTGCGGCAGGTCTGTTAAACGCTCTAAAAATTGTCGATAAAAATATTGAAACAGCTAATATTGTTGTAAACGGCGCAGGTTCAGCGGGAATTGCAATTACAAAGCACCTTTTCAACATGGGTGCAAAAAATATTACACTCTGCGATATTAACGGTATTATCTGTGAGGGTGACGATAGTTTAAGTGATGTACACAAATATATGGCTACAATTACAAACCGTGAAAAGAAAACAGGCACGCTTGCTGATGCAATGAAAGGTGCCGACGTATTTATCGGAGTTTCTGCACCGAATATTGTAAGTAAGGAAATGGTAAAGTCTATGGCTGAAAAGCCTGTTATCTTCTCTATGGCTAATCCTACTCCCGAAATTATGCCGGACGTTGCAAAGGAAGCAGGAGCAGCTGTTGTTGGTACAGGCAGAAGCGATTTTCCGAATCAGATTAACAACGTGCTTGCTTTCCCCGGAATTTTCAGAGGTGCGCTTGATTGCAGGGCAAGTGAAATTAACGAGGAAATGAAAGTTGCAGCTTCTTATGCAATAGCTTCTCTCGTTGGTGATGATGAATTAACACCCGAATACATTCTTCCGCAGGCATTTGACAAAAGAATTGGCAAAGCCGTAGCAAAGGCTGTTAAGGAAGCGGCTGAAAAAACGGGCGTTGCAAGAATTTAAAATTTCATAGATATAAAAATTCAGCGTCAAGGAACACAAATCCTTGACGCTTTATTAAAGACAAAATCAAATTATATGCTGGAATTTATTGAGCAATTTACTTTGAAACAATATCAGTCTTATTTCCAATGATTTAGTTTTGGAACAACCGCTTCCATATGTGCACGAACCTGTTCAGCAGGCAAATTTTCATTTGCCATATGTTCTACACAAAAATCAATAAGCTGTTCCTTACTGCTATATTTGAAGTCGCCGTCACTATAACACCACTTGCAATATTCCTCATTAAATTCACCGTTCGGCTCTTTGCTTATTGTAGCATCCTCAAGCGGCATACCACAGCATTGACATATAAGTTGTCTCGGAGCACCTAATAATGTATTGATTGAAACATCAAAAAAAGTTGAAAGCAGTTTTAGTGTTTCCGTATTCGGGATTGTTTCGCCATTTTCCCATCGAGATACTGCCTGTCGGGTTACATATATTTTTTCTGCAAGTTCCTCTTGAGAAATACCTTTTTTAGTTCGGAGTTCAAGTATAATATCCTTTGTTTCCATTTAATAATCACCACCTTGTAAAAATTATAATACTGCTATGCTATAAATTCAAGCAACTGGCTGTTGCTGTAAATTCAGATTTATATGTCTTTTTTCATTGCGATATGCTCGCAATATTCGTCAAAGTAGATTTCGCCGTATTTTTTATAGCCAAGCTTTTCATAAAAACCTGACGCTCTCACCTGTGCGGAAAGCTTTATATGTTCTGCACCCGATTCTTTTGCAACCTTTTCGGCTTGAAGCAGGATTTTTTCACCGAAACCCTTTCCCCTGTACGGCTTCAAAACGGCAATTCTTCCGATGTGATATTCATTTTCCTGCTTATACAGACGGCAACAACCGACAGGTTTATTATCAAGATACATCACAATATGAGTTGCAATGTTGTCTATATCATCAAATTCAATTTCAAATTTCTGCTCTTTGATAAATACCGTTTCACGAATCATCTTTTCATCTTCAGAAAGCGTATTCGTCACTTTAAAATTCATCATACTTCATCTCTTATTTCCTCCGCCTTTTTGATAAGGGCGGATTTTTCATTCTCAATCTTATCCTCAATTACAAGACCCAAAAGTATTTTCAAAATTTTGCCTATTTTAATACCCTCGCTTACACCGATATTTTTAATATCATTTCCGTTTATTTTCAGCTGCTTTAAGGTAAAGCAATCTTTATCAGCTAAAATTTCTTTGTAAGTTTTACAGGCAAGGTTAAGCTTTTCAAGTTTTTCCTTGTGCTTATAATCCGACTGCGCCATAATATCTGCTCGCTGAATTTTTAATAAAAGCTCGACATTCTTATCCCCAATTGCACTCATAACGCGCCTTAACTGGCGTTTTGAGCCGCTGAAACGAACATCGTGGTATTTTATAATTGTTATGCAGGTTTCTATGAAATCATTAGAGTATTTGAGTCTGCGAAGTATATTTTCAGCCATTTCAGCGCTGTATTTCGGATGACCTTTAAAGTGACACGTTCCATCCCCGTCACGCTTGCAGGCTTTTGGTTTGCCTATATCATGGAGCAACATTGACATTCTAAGCAAAGGTGTGTTGTCAATTGACTTAACTGCATATGTTGTATGATGCCACAAATCACGATTATGGTGCTTTGTATGCTGATTATAATCAAACATAGGCATAATTTCAGGAATGAAAACAGCAATAACATCACGATAATTGTTCAAAATTTGTTCTGCACCATATCCTGACAACAGCTTATTTAACTCGACTGAAATCCGTTCAACTGCTATATTATTAAGCAAATCAGCGTTTTTATGGATTGATTTTGCAGTTTTATCATCAATGTCAAAATTATAAACAGAAGCAAAACGAAGCGCACGAATTATTCGTAAAGCATCTTCATTAAAGCGAAAATCTGGATTTCCAACGCATTTGATTATCTTATCGGACAAATCGTTTCTTCCGCCGTACGGATCAATTAAACCGCTTTGCTCGTTATATGCCATTGCATTTATCGTAAAATCACGTCGGGCAAGGTCTTGAGTTATGTCAGATGTAAATGATACACTGTCAGGACGTCGGTTATCGGAATATGTTCCATCAATTCGGTACGTTGTAACTTCAAAAACTTCACCGTCAAGTACAACTGAAATTGTACCATGTTTTATTCCTGAATCAAAGGTGTTAAAATTTTCAAAGCATTTCTTTATTTCTTCGGGCTTTGCGTTAGTGCAAATATCCCAGTCGTGCGGTGTAAGTCCTATTGCTGAATCACGAACACATCCGCCGACTATAAATGCTTCATAATTATGTGTATTTAAAATTTTTATTATTGTTTTTACGTTCTTCGGCAATACTATGTTCAAAATATATCACCTTATCTTCTAACTTAGAATTATTCGTTTTCAAATAGCGGGGTTGAAAAGTACCTTTCGGCAGTATCGGGAAGTACTGTTACAACAGTCTTTCCTCTACCCAGCTTTTTGGCAAGCTTTATTGCGGCGGCTACATTTGTTCCGCTTGAAATACCGCACATAAGCCCCTCTTTTCTTGCTAAATCCTTTGAAGTACGGATTGCCTCACCATCTGTAACTATACAAATATCTTCATATATTTTAGTATTCAACACTTGTGGAATTACACCGTCACCTATTCCCATTTGCAGATGTGTGCCGATAGTGCCTCCTGACAGAATAGCAGCATTTTCAGGCTCAACTGCCCAGATAGTAATGTTTGGATACTGTGCTTTTAATACTTCACCTATTCCGGTAATTGTACCGCCTGTACCGACTCCTGAACAAAAACCGTCTATTGGTCCTCCCACCTGCTCCATAATTTCAAGGGCTGTATGGTGGCGGTGTGCAAGAGGATTATTTTCATTTTCAAACTGCTGAGGAACAAAAACATTCGGATTCTCTTCTGACATTTTTATTGCTGTCTGCAAACACTCGTCAATGCATTTGCCGATATTTCCGTTGTCGTGAATCAAAATAACATCTGCGCCGTAATGACGGACAAGCTTTCTGCGCTCCTCACTTACGGAATCGGGCATAATAATGATTGTTTTATATCCTCTTACTGCTCCGACAAGTGCAAGACCTATGCCCTGATTGCCGCTTGTGGGTTCGACAATTATTGTGTCTTTATGTATTCTGCCCTCTTTTTCTGCCTGTAATATCATATTATATGCAGTTCTTGTCTTGATTGAACCGCCAACATTCAGTCCCTCGAATTTTACAAGAATTTCCGCACTGTCGTCATCGACCATATTATTTAGTCTTACTATAGGAGTGTGTCCGACCGCATCTAAAATATTATCATATATCATTTAATTTAACCTCTGCTTTTATATTTTTTAATAAAGTTCTGCGAAATATTATAAAGAATATTGAAAATAACTATTGTAGCTGATATTAAAATCGTAAGCAATATAATTCCCTCAAAGCTTAATGAAACCAACGAAAAGAATTGACCGAATATAACACTTCCCAATACTATGCCCGATGTACACACAACGAGCATAACTGCACGCAAAGCATTTATTGGTAAGGACAATCTTATTACAAGCAGCATACAGGAAATTGCTGTTGTATAAACGCAGATTGTTGAAAATTCCGGAGTTGGCAAAGCAATAATCTTGCAGACAATTGCCGCTGAAATTATGTTTGTAATTATACAAATCGTTGCAGGAAATGCCCTTGCTATTATATTAAACGTAAAATTACCCTTGATTATGTTCTTATTAGGCTGTAAAGCAAGTATAAAAGATGGTATACCGACTGTAAAAGCACCGATTAAGGTAAGCTGAATTGGTTCAAACGGATACTCCATATGGAAAAATATAAAGAAAATGGAAAGAATTATCGAATAGATAGTTTTTACCATATACAACGATGAACTGCGTTCAAGATTGTTGATTGTTCTTCGTCCCTCGGCTACAACATCAGGCATTGAGGCAAAGTCATTGTTTACAAGCACAAGCTGAGATACATTTCTTGCAGCATCACTTCCCGATGCCATTGCAACGGAACAATCGGCTTCTTTAAGTGCGAGAACATCGTTTACGCCGTCGCCTGTCATTGCTACCGAATGTCCATGATTTTTTAATGCAATAACAAGTTTTTTCTTCTGCATTGGCGTAACTCTGCCGAATACGTTGTATTTTTCAGCCGCTTCAAAAAGCTCATCTTCGGTCGTAATCGTTGTCATATCAACAGCATTTTCAGCACCCTCTATTCCCGTATCAAGGGCGATATTTTTTACGGTCTTAACGCTGTCGCCTGAAATAACCTTTAGCGTTACTCCCTGCTCTTTAAAATAATTTACCGTTTCATTTACATTATCACGCAAAATATCTTTAATTAAAATTATTGCCATTGGAGTCAGATTTTGTGGAATTTCATATTCTGAGATGGCACAATCAGAAGATGCAAGCACAAGTACCCGAACGGTCTGACTGATTTTTTCAATTTCGCCAAAAACTGCTTTATATCTTTCTTTGTCTTGAAAAACAAATTCTGCCGCACCGATAACATAGGATTTTCCATTGCAAAATGTACCGCCCGACCACTTTGTTTCGGAAGAAAACGAAACAAACTTGCTGCAATTTATACATTTTGTGTCACCAACGAAATCTTTGATTGCATAAAGCGTTGCGTTAATTTCATCAGACGCCGATACAATTGACGAAAGAGCGATTTTAGTTTCGTTTTCATCGGAATCAAAGTAAATTACATCAGTTACGCTCATTTTATCAGTTGTTAAGGTTCCTGTTTTATCAAGGCAAAGAACATCTACCCTTGCAAGAGATTCTATGCTGTACATTTCCTGCACAAGAACTTTTTTAGATGACATTCTTATAACTGATACAGCAAGAACCGTACTTGTGAGCAATATCATTCCTTTGGGAATCATTCCGTCAATTGCTGCAACGGCACTTACGACTGTTCCCTGTATGTCTCCGCCCTGAATTCCGAATTGACGAAAAAAGAATAATATACCGATTGGAAAAATTATAAAAGTACACAACTTAATTATAAAATTAAATGACTTGAGAATTTGTGAATTTACTTTTTTAATATACTTCGCTTCATTATTAATTTTTGCAACATAGCAATCAGCACCTACTTTGTTAACCTTTGCAAAGCACTTACCTGACGCAATAAAGCTGCCCGAAAGAAGTTCATCGTTTTCTTTCTTAGAAATCAAATTGGATTCGCCCGTAAGAAGACTTTCGTTAGCCTTACATTCACCTTTGCATACTATGCAATCGGCAGGAATCTGACTGCCTCTTGAAAGCACAAGAATATCATCAAGAACAATTTCTTCCTTACTTATTTTAATAATTTTTCCGTTGCGTAGAATGCTTACCTTTTTTTCGGAAAGTATGGTCAACCTATCGACACAAATTTTTGAACGTATTTCCTGCACAATACCAATAGCAATGTTTGCAAGTACAATCCCCATAAAAAGCATATTTTTATAAGAACCTACTACCAACAGCGCTATAAAAAGTACAACATTTATTGCATTAAACAATGTGCAAATGTTATCGTAAAAAATACGTTTAATTGACTTTGTTTTTAAATTAGAGGAAATATTTACCTTGCCTTCATTTACTCGCTGTCTAACCTCTTCTTCACTTAAACCTTTAAGTCCATTTAAAGTTTCCGACATATACACCTCAAAATGAAAATTATTTATTTTATGAAAATTATTTGAAAATATTACGGTTTTATCAAAAAGATAAAAAGATTAATACCAAATATAATTTTAATATTTTAAAACACGTTTTATCTTATATTATAAATGCAAACGATAATAAAGGCAACGGAAAGAAGGTGATTTTTTGAAAAAATTTAAAAAAATATTATCAGTTGCCTTGTCAGGAGCAATTTTAATTGGATTTTCGCAAATTACAGCAGTTTCAAAAAGTGAAAATGAGAGTGTATATCTGGGAGGACAACCGTTTGGCGTTAAATTCTATAACAACGGAGTAGTAGTTATAAATCTTGAAAGTTATTATGACGGAAGCAAATATATCTGCCCAGCAAAAGAGGGCGGATTAAAAGTAAACGATATTATTAAAAAGATTGACGGAAAAGACGTATGCACAAATGAAGCTTTGCAAGAAGCAGCAATAAATTCAAACGGTGAAACCCTCACCCTTACAATTGAGAGAGAAGGAAAAGAGGAAAATAAAATCATTACTCCTAAGAAAAACACCGCCGGAATGTATCTTATCGGCGCATGGGTTAGAGATAGCTGTGCGGGAATAGGTACAATCACTTATTATGACACTGATAAAAATTATTTTGCGGCACTCGGTCACGGAATTTGTGACAATGACACTTCCCTACTTTTGCCGCTCGGCACAGGAGAAGCTGTTCACGCAAATATTAACGGTATATCAAAGAGCATCTGCGGTAAAGCAGGAAGCTTAAACGGTTATTTTACCGACAGCACAATCGGTTATCTGATAAAAAACACTGAAATAGGAGTTTACGGAACAATTTCTGACAATTTTTCCAATGACAACAGAAAAATTGAAATTGCAGACAACCACGATATTAAAACAGGAAATGCAAAACTGTATACAACTATTGAAGGAGAAGAACCTGAGTATTATTCGATAGAAATTAAGAAAATAGTCAGTCTTAACAACGAATCAAATGAAAATTTTGTAATTAAAATTACAGATGAGAAATTGATTGACAACTGCGGAGGTATAGTGCAAGGTATGAGCGGAAGTCCGATTATCCAGAACAATAAACTTGTTGGCGCCGTAACACACGTCTTTCTGAATAATCCCTCAGAGGGGTATGGAGTCACAGCACAAAATATGGTGGCGAATTATGGCGAATAACCCAATATATTGAAGATTTTTTACTGTCGAAAAATCTTAGTAATAATATTTTTTCAATTTTTTAAAAAAATTATTTGGAAAGTATTGCCAAGTTTACCATTTTGTGGTAATATAATTTCACAACAATATTTTGGGGGAATTTTACAATGGACAACAACATTAAAGTAATCATCACAGATGACGCAACAGAATTTTCACAGGAAAGCTTAAAATTATTGCAAAGTTTTAATATTTCTGCATCCTTCTGCGCCAAAGACGGAGACGAGCTTTTAAATCGCATTAAACAGGATCAGCCTGACGCTGTTTTAATGGACTCTTTTATGACAAGGCTCGATGCAATCGGAGTAATGAGAAACATTAAACGACAAAATCAGCACCCACCGATATTTATAGTTTTTTCTTCCTTTCACAGCCCTGTGCTTGAAAGAGAAATTATGTGCTCCGGTGCAACCTATTTTGTTTTGAAACCTTATAATATTGAAGAAATGTGTGAGAACATTGTATCTCTTGTAAAGAAAAATCGTGACAACGTGCTTAACAAGGCAATGAGCCTTGATATTTTCGGAATTGAGCTCAAGGTTACTGAAATTCTGCACGAAATAGGAGTTCCTGCTCATATTAAGGGTTACCATTATTTAAGAGATTCTATTATTATGTCCGTTGAAAAACCGGAAATAATCAATGCTGTTACTAAACAATTATATCCTTCTGTCGCTAAAAAGTACGAAACGACTTCTTCAAGAGTTGAGCGTGCTATCAGACACGCAATTGAAGTGGCCTGGGACAGAGGCGATATTGACGTGCTTAACTCATATTTCGGATATACTATTCACAATGACAGAGGTAAGCCTACGAACAGTGAATTTATCGCTATGATTTCCGATAAATTAAGACTTCAGCTTAGAAATGCAGGTTAATAAACCTGATTAAGTTGTATTTGCTCCTACAAAGAAAAGCGGTGATTGTTGTTGCAATCACCGCTTATTATTAATGAAATTTTACTATTTATTTACTTGCAAAATATTTTTTAATTTACTTTTAAGAATATCTTAATAAGTTAAATTTATTATGTTGAATTTTAAGTCTAAACAGACTTAGTTAAACTTAATTGTACTTTGGAATCAATCCTTTGTAAGTTATTTATATGTAAATAAAATTACCTGTACATTGGAATTTCTCCTATTCATAATTTGTTATGAAAACTAAGTTAACTTTCTCATTGGTCTAACCACCATTTAAAAATTTCTGATATATATTAAATTATTAGAATAAACCGATTTTACCGAGCACAATTTGTAAATCATTGAAAATTCACTTATTGGGACGATACAGTCTGCAAATGAAATTTACGGTTTCATTAATAACATCCTGCTATATCTTTAATTAAGATTTTAATATTATATAAGATATTATTACAATTATAAGTTAAATCAGACTGTTAATTTAAATTCGGAACACTATTACTTGATCTTCTCAATTAATTTATTTTATGTTTTATAACATCTAAATGATCAGTTGCTCCGACACAAACAAGTTAGCTTTAATTATTACTTACTGTGCCCGGATTTATATGTTGGGGGGTAAGCTCCGTAAAAAATCTTTAATATGTCTAATTGAAAGTTTTCTTTTCATCATATTTAAGACCTCCTTGCATTTCCTTTTCTTTGTCTATATTATACACAACATTTTTAACATTGTCAACACTTTTATTTAAAATATTTAAATTTTTATTTTAATCAAATCTATTGAACTAAATTATTAAGTATGATATAATATAAACGTTGGAGTTTAAAAATGAGCACTCCCCTAATTACTACTAAAATTGATAATCTTCGTAATTAAAATCAGTAAATCTGTTTTTATACAAATTTGAAATACCTTAAAGTTTTAACAGTCGTTTAAAATGCGGCTGTTTATTTTGTATTTAACCATTTCTACTACAATCTGCAATGAACAATATTTATTGCACCAAGTAAAAGAGAGCCGACAATCGGCTCTCTTTTTGTAATAAAAGCATTATGAAGGTTTATAAAAAACTAATAATCAATTTTTTACTTCTCTGCCAAGAAGATAGTCAACAGAAACCTCAAGAATATCTGCTAAAGCTACAAGCTCTACATCGGTTACAAATCTTATCTGTCCCTCAAGTTTTGAAAGACCTGATGCGTTCATATCAACACCGTTTACCTGCAATTGTGCAAGAAGTTCTTTTTGTTTCATACCCTTTTGTTTTCTGACAAGTTCTACGCGATTACCTACCAAATTTCTATCTCCAAGTTCTTGCTTACGAAGTCTCATTTTTTCTCTCTCCAAATCAATTATAATTCTTTTTTAAAATTCTTTAAAAACATTGTGATGTTATTATAATACTTTATTAGAAAAAAAACAAGTCTTTTTTGTAAATAAATTTAAAAAAAAGAAATTTTTTATCGCATTTGGTTACAAATTGGTGATAACTTATTAACATTGCATATATTATCACTTTATATTAGCTATTTTCTCGTTATATTGTATATTTATTTTTCTTGTGTGGAAAGTTGTTAGTTATGTTAAAAGCTTATTAATCAAATATGGAAAAATGTTAGTTATGTTAAAAGTCGCATTAACATAAAATTAATTACAAATATTACATAAATATTACAACTCATGGAAGAAAAATAAAAAACGCTCATAAGAACGTCTTTTACTAAATATCACTATTAAAACATTATTCAACTTCAAACGTACCGTTTTCGATTTCATCAACCATTGCAAGTCTGCAATCGTGTCTACCGCCCTCTTCGGGTGTATTAAGGAAAATATCGGTAAACTTTACGGCATCTTCTTCACTTGTAACTCTGCCGCCCATGCAAAGGATATTTGAATGGTTGTGACGGCGAGTCATCTCTGCACCAAACTCATTATTTACAACTGCAGCACGGATTCCATTAACCTTATTGGCTGCTATAGAAATTCCTATTCCTGTTCCGCAACAAAGAATACCAAATTCAAATTCCCTGTTAGCAACTGCTGTTGCCACTTTATAGGCGTAAACAGGATAATCAACACTTTCAGTACTGTATGTACCAAAGTCTTTGTACTCTATTCCTTTTTCGTCAAGATACTTTTTCACGGCACAAATTAAGTTATATCCGCCGTGATCACATCCAAGTGCTATCATATTATTTAACCCCCAACTTTTTATTAAGCTCTCGTTGAGCCTGCGGTAATCTTAAATAAACAGGCATAATCTCATCTGCTGTTAATGTTTCGCCTTTATTTATTTTTTCAAAAGCAGCATACGCAACTGAGGACGCTGTTTGAATTCTGTTGTTAAACGGTGAAAGAGTAACGTTTTCGAGCTCTGAGTCCAAGAAATCACTGCACAAAACAGCTCCGTCTCCTACAAGAACAACCTTTTCGTTGATATTCATAAGCTTAAGCTTTAAGTCTGTAAGCGAAAGTGCTCTGTCATCTGTCATTCTGACAACAGTACAACCGTTTACTCTAAATAAAGCATTATAAACCTGTGAACAACGTGCGTCCATTACAGAACATACAATACAGTCATTTCCGAGCATATTATACGCCATACTCTCAAGCGTAGATATTGAAACACAAGGCAGATTATTAGGAAAGGCAATTCCTTTTACAGCTGCAACACCTATTCTTACTCCGGTAAAAGAACCGGGACCTGCATTGACTGCCACAGCGTCAATATCATTCACTGACAAGCCTATATTTTTGAGCAGCTCGTTCATCATAGGTATTAAAGTCTGACTGTGTGTAAGAGCAGTATTTATTGAAAATTCACCTATAAGCTTATTTTCTTCCGCAACGGCAACCGAAGCTGCTGTTGCAGAAGTATCAACTGCAAGTATTTTCACTGAATATCAACACCTTCAATCTCAAAGATTCTTTCGTCATCATTATTTCCCTTTGAGATATTAATTCTTATTGCATTTTCAGGCAACGCACCCTCAATGTTTTCACTCCACTCAATAACGAGTATACCATTATCAATATAGTCAAAAAATCCCGTTGAATATAAATCGTCCCAAGTTGTTACTCTGTACATATCAAAGTGATAGATATTATATTTTCCGTGATATTCATTTACAAGTGCGAAAGTAGGACTGGAAACACCGTCATTTACGTCAAGACCTCTGCAAAGACCTCTTGTAAACGCTGTTTTCCCCATTCCAAGTCCGCCAAACAGAGCGATTACTTCATTACCGCAAAGCTTGTTTGCGATTTGCTCACCTATTTTTTCCGTGTCATCTGTTGACTTTGAAATCATTCTATACATATCAGAAAAGACCGACAATTTTTCCGTTGTTGTCAACATCAATACTGTGAGCGGCAGGAACCTTAGGAAGTCCCGGCATAGTCATTATATCGCCAGTATAGACAACAATGAATCCTGCTCCATTTGAAAGAGTAACATTTCTGACAGTGATTTCAAAATTCTTCGGTGCGCCAAGTAATGCAGGATTATCAGAGAGTGAATACTGCGTTTTTGCAATACAAACAGGAAGTTTATCTGCCCCCAGAGCTTCAACCTCTTTAATTGCCTTTTCAGCGGCAGTTGTATAATTAACCTTGCTTGCTCCGTAAATTTTGGCAGCAACTTTTTCAATCTTTTCCTTAATTGTAAGTTCAAGCGGATATATAGGAGCAAAATCTGACGGTTTTTCACACGCTTCTACTACCTTCTTTGCAAGCTCTATACCGCCTTCTCCGCCTTTTCCAAACACATCGGAAAGTGCAAATTCAGCTCCGCATTCACGGCAGTAACTTTCAATAAATTCAAGCTCTGCTTCGCTGTCTGTACCGAAACGATTGATTGCAACGATTACAGGCACATTATATTTGCGCATATTTTCGATATGAACGCCGAGATTTACAATACCTTTTTTTAGTGCATCGAGATTTTCATTTGAAACCCCAGTCTTAGGAACTCCGCCGTTATACTTTAGAGCACGGCAAGTAGCAACAATAACAATTGCTGAAGGTGAAAGACCTGCATAACGGCATTTAATATCAAGGAACTTTTCAGCACCGAGGTCGGATCCGAATCCTGCTTCAGTAATACAGTAATCAGCAAGCTTTAGAGCAAGCTTTGTAGCTCTTACGCTGTTACAGCCGTGTGCAATATTTGCAAAAGGTCCGCCGTGCATTATTGCAGGTGTACCCTCAAGAGTTTGAACAAGGTTAGGCTTAATTGCGTCTTTTAAGAGAGCTGTCATAGCACCGTCAGCCTTTAAATCCTTAGCATATACCGGCTCACCTGAATATGTATAAGCAACAAGAATTTTTCCAAGGCGCTGTTTCAAATCTTCAATATCGTTTGCAAGGCAGAGAATTGCCATTACCTCTGACGCAACAGTTATGATAAAATGATCCTCTCTTGGGATTCCGTTTACCTTTCCGCCAAGACCAACTACAATATTTCTTAAAGCTCGGTCGTTCATATCAAGGCAACGCTTAATAAGAATTCTTCTTGGGTCTATATTCAGAGAATTGCCCTGCTGAATATGATTGTCAAGCATAGCGCAACAAAGGTTATTTGCCGCAGTAATTGCGTGCATATCACCCGTAAAATGGAGATTGATATCCTCCATAGGCAGAACCTGCGCGTATCCGCCACCTGCTGCACCGCCCTTGATTCCGAAAACAGGACCAAGCGAGGGTTCACGAAGTGCAATTACAGCGTTCCTTCCGATTTTTGCCATTGCCTGTCCGAGTCCTGCTGTTGTAGTTGTTTTACCCTCACCGGCAGGAGTCGGATTAATTGCAGTAACCAAAATAAGCTTGCCATCCGCATTATTTTTAACCCTGTCTGCAAGCTCATCGGAAAGTTTTGCTTTGTATTTTCCGTAAAATTCAAGTTCATCTTCCGAGATTCCGAGTTTAGCAGCCACATCCTTTATTGGCAGTAATTTAGCCTGCTGAGCTATTTCAATATCCGATAACATTTTAGTGCACCTCCACACATTAATAATTATATTATAGCAAACAGCGCTGATTTATTATTCTAATTTGAAAATATACTTGATATTGACATTATAATTTAATATAATATTTATATATAACATTAAATCTAATTTTCATTGAGGCGTTTAATTTGAATAAAATTGCTAATTCGGTTAGTGATTATCTAAAAAGGACTGATTTTGTTCTTTGGTTACTCACTTTTGCCGCAGTAATCTACAGTCTTTTATTAATTTCAAGTATGCAGCGTTCGGTTGATTACAACTATCTTAAAACACAACTGGCAGCTGTAATTGCAGGAATTATATCTGCCGTAATAATTTCAATTACGGATTACAGATATTTGGTTCGAAAATGGTATTTTTCCGCATTAATCGCCGCAGTTCTTGCCGCACTGGTGTTTTTGTTCGGAATACAAGTTGCGGGAACTGATGATACGGCTTGGATTGAACTTCCCGGAGGATTTACGATTCAGCCCTCGGAGTTCATTAAAATATGCTTTATTATTACGTTTACAAAGCACCTTTCCTATCTAAAAGAAAAGGAATTAATTGAGAATCCATTTGGTGTACTTTCACTTGTTTTACACGCTGCACTACCAATGGCTGTAATTCATATTCAGGGCGACGACGGTACAGTACTGATTTTCGGTTTTATTTTTCTTATAATGTGCTTCACGGCAGGTGTTCAGCTTAGATATTTTGCAATTCTCGGTATTTCGATTCTTGTTGCAATTCCTTTAATATGGAATTTCTTTATGAATGACGAGCACCGCAACAGGGTACTTGCTTTGTTTGACATTGACGGAAATGCAATGACAAATTATGGCTGGCAGCAATATCAAGGAAAAGTTTCAATAGCGAGCGGTGAACTAACGGGCAGTGGACTTTATAACGGCTCTAGGGTCGAATACGGAATTGTTCCCGAACAGGAAAACGACTTCATTTTTACCGTAGCAGGAGAAGAACTTGGTTTTATAGGCTGCATGCTTTTACTTTTAATACTTTTAGGGATAATAATTAAAGTAATTTTAAATGCCAAAAATTCTAATGAAATACAAGGCAGATATATTTGCACAGGTGTATTTGCAATGATTTGTTCACAGAGTATAATTAACATAGGAATGACGTTAGGGTTCTTTCCTGTTGTTGGTATTACACTGCCGCTATTCAGCTCAGGAGGCTCGTCGGCATTAAGTACGCTTATATGTCTTGGCCTTGTACAAAGTGTTAAAAATCACAATTTTGACGATATGGATACTGCAAGCGTTCGCAGAGGAAGTCAAAGCAGAATAAAAATATAAAGCAATTTCAGGAATTTAGCTTATCTGCAATACCCGTACAAAACAAACGTGAAATATTTAATTTATATTTTCCCTGCCGATTTAAATGTATAATCTGTTAAAAAGAATAATATAAAAAAGCTGTCGAGCAACATTTCGATTTTGTTTTGTTGCTCGACAGCTAATTATTTAGATTTATATTTTAATTATAATGGTAGATTTATGAAACTACAAAACGCTGAATTTCAGTAGCATCATTTACATTAACTACACCGTCATTATTAAAGTCGGCAAGGCTAAACTGTAATTCGCTGAATGACACAAGCTCTACACTATACTTCTGAATTTCGGTGGCATCATTGACATTTACAACGCCGTCAAGATTTACGTCACCAAGTTCATAAGTTACCTCTGTTTCACCGATTGCATATGAAATACTTTCAGTTACAACATTGCCGTCAGAGTCGGTTGCTTTTAAAGAAATCTGATAAACTCCTGTTTCTGACGGAGTCCATGCATATGAATCAGATGATGACTTCTGAACAGAAGTATCGTTAATGAAGAATTCATATTCTACATTGCCCTTTGCATTATAAGCTTCTGCCTTAAGATTGATTGTTGTACCTGCAGACTGACCAGAATTGCGGTCAGCTCCGAAGTTTACTTCAAACGGAGCATAGTTGATAACTGTATCGTCAAGGAGTGCGCCTACACGTGCAAGAGGAACTGTAATGTTATCAACGTCCTCCTTCTCGTGTGAAGTTGACGGATCGTAGCTATACTCAACATTCGCAGCATCAAGCATTGACGGATCGTGAGGAAGTGTATCCATACCTGATGTACCATATGTAAGAATCTGCATTGCACCAATGCCGTTAGTTTCTATATATGACTTATCAATTCCGAGAGTTGAAAACGGGATTGCCACCTCATAAACATAGCCGTAGTTATCTTTATATCCGAGATCAAAGAAATCAACCCAATTTGAATTTAAGTCTGTATTATCTCCGAGAACACGAGATCCCTTAGGACTGTTAATACCGTAAATAGTATCACTTGCAGTGCCGTTAGCGTATTTGATTTTAAATCCATTCTGATTATCCTGTGCCTGGAATGATCTTACGCCAATCGGAACTCGTGTATCATAATTGAACATATATGTTCCGTCAGAATCCAGCGTATCAGCTTTGTATATAGATGCACCGCCGTTTGAGTTATTGGAATCCATTGCGATAAGTGTATCTACATGAGTTGTAAAGCCTGTTCCGCCGTCCTTAGCTACTCCGCCGTCGCAACCCCATACAAATGGATTTGTATATGTTGCTCCGCTTTTATCTGTTCCAACAGCCTTTCCGGTAGCCTGCTTTGATGGATCAATGGAAAGTGCAAGATACATTGGAATACTGTTTCTCCATGGACGTGCCTCATTTGATGCGGCAAAGTTATCCTCGGGAGAAATGATATATGTTGTATTTGCCATTTCCCACATAAAGTAAAGATTGTCATTATCCCATGCAGCATAGAGAGCATATGCGTCCCAAGGCTGTTCGTGCATTGCTGACGGCATATAAACTCTCGGGTCATCATTGGCAACACCCTGAGCAATAATCATTGAGCTGTCCCAGTCGCTTACATCGCCGTCAATTGTAATAGTCTTGTTTTTGCCAAGCTGTAAATCAGGATTTGTAGAATAGTAACCTGTTTCAGCATCTGTTGTATGTCCGTCGGAAGCTGACGAGAAAGTGGTCTTTGTCTGAGTAAAGGTCTTCTTAAAGGTATAATTCTGCTCTGTCTCCACACCGTCTGTGCCCACAGCAAAGAGGGTGAGAGTTACAGATGAATTACCAATTTTCCCCTGACCTACTCTGATTTCTTCGCTATTTGAAAACTCAGTTTTTACAGAACCGTCAATTGAGTAATAGCCTTTCACGGCATTTTTAAGACCGAGTTTTACCGACATACTGTCAGAAGAAAAGCCTGTTCCGGAAGCAGTGTAGCAGAAGCCATAACCATGGTCATCAGGCTTGCCGTAGTCAACCCAGTTCAAATCAGCAGTAAGAAGCTTGCACTCGCCTGCTTTCAGAGCAAGTCCGGCGCCTGTAGGATACTGTTCTTTGCCCTCCCCCTCTTCAAGTCCGTTTGTAAAAATAATACTCTCTGACTTGTAATTAGATGGGAAATTCTTAGTATAAAGACCATCATCAGTCTTTTCCATAAGTTCTCCGGGCCATTCTGCGTTGTTCTTTGTTCCGTAAGCGTATACATAGACATTCTCCCAATTATACTTAGAGTTGTCAAAATATACACTTGAACCGACTGCTGCAGCCGACGCAGTAAATGCTGTAGCAACAAAAGTTGTCAGCACCATAGCAACAGCGAGCAGAAAACTCGTAATTTTGCGATGTTTTTTCATAGTTATTCTCCTTTTTAATGTATTTTTAGACAATAAAATTATAGCATAATTAGCATTTATAAACAATACATCATAAATATTTTGTATATTTAAATAATTATTAATGTATATTTTTGTGCAATAACTATAAGCAAATATACTAATACACAAAATATATAAGTATTTATTAGTAAAAAGAGCAGACAACAATGTCTGCTCTTTTTTGAATAATTATTTTTCTGTAATTGTGAGATTTGCTTTATAATCGCCATAAGCCCAACAGCTCTTGAATCCATCAAATTTAAATGACACTGGCATTTGTACCGAACCTGTTATTCCCTTTGAATTTGAAGTATCAATAACCGCTGTAATGTCAGAAGCAGAAAGCTTATTGATTTCATCTTTCGGACCGACAATTGTCACGGAAATACTCTTTTGAGTTACTTCAGCCTTGTACTCATCTGAAAGTCCGTCAACAGAGAACTTATCTACAGTAAATGACTTAGTAGAAAACTTGCTTAGATTAAGCGTTACAGAAGCAGATGTTGAATTGCTGAGGTTCTTACAGTCAGAAGGAATATCAATTCCAAGTGACGGGAACGTCTTTTTCTCAGCTTTAAGGGTTGAAAAATCAATTGCCTCAAGATTGACATATGAAGTTTTATCAAGCACTTCAGAAGGACCTGCAAGAAGAATTGATGGAGGATCAATTGAAATCATATCATCGGTAATTTCCAATCCATCAGGTTTATTGACAAATGCAGGCTTTACCTCTACGGTCTTTTCAGGCATAACAGTTACAGTAACTTTTACTGTTTTTACATCCATTGTAAAAAGGTCAGTAGACAACTTTTTATTATTTTTATCGTATAAAACAATATCCGCTTCCGTTTCAACCGACTCGTTAAGAGTTCCGTTTATTTCAGCATCAGCATACACCTTGTCTATTTTTGAAATTTCTGTTTGCGGACCTGAAATTACAACAGACTTTGATGAAAGAGAAGTAACACCGTAATATCCGTCAGCCACCTTGTAAACAATGTGATTATCAAGTATCTGATAAGTACTTTCACGGAAGTAATCTACAACAACGTTGATTGTGGATGGAACTACAGCCGAAGTTATCTGAAAATTAGCCGTTGGATTCGTTTTTGACGCAGAAACAGGCAAACTATAATTTCCAGAGGAATTTATTGAGTTTGCGGCGGCGGTAACAGTAACATCAGACTCATTTACAGAACCAAGTACGGCTCTGTTGCCTGTAACAGTAACGGATGCTGTCTGTTCACTGCCGGAAAAAATCTGAAGTCCGTTATCACGTGCTTCATCGGAGAGTTCAATCTGAATGGGAATATTGCTCAAAGTAACATTAGTGTCGCTACTGGCACCAAGTCCGATATAAATCCAGATTGAAAACGAAATCAAAACTGCAAGAATAAAAATAAACTTATTGTTCTTCATTAGCTTATTCAGGGAAAATGTCTCTTTTTTCAAGTCTTAGACCTCCCCTTTTTCTTGTCATTTTTCTTTTCATCATCTTCAAGATAATCGTCAAGTAAAAATTCTTCAAGTTTATCAATAAGAGAATCTCTTGTAAAATCTCTGAGTAATACACCATTTATAGCAAGCGAAATAATACCTGTTTCCTCGCTGACAACAAGCACAACGGCATCGCTTTGCTCACTAATACCAAGTGCTGCTCTGTGCCTTGTACCAAGATTTATATCTACATTTTTATTATCTGTCAAAGGGAGAATACAGCCGGCAGCATAAAGCTTTCCGTCACGTATTATGCTGGCGCCATCGTGCAAGGGCGCTTTGTTAAAAAATATATTACCGAAAAGAGCTACAGAAGTTTCAGCGTCAATAATCGTTCCTGTTGAAGCGATGTCAGATAACATAATTTCACGTTCAAACACAAGCAGTGCACCTGTTTTAGAGCGTGAAAACAGAAGCGAGGTATCTGCCGCGTCAATAATTGATTTTTTTACAGCTTTCTTCCACTCATCGCTCTTTCTGTGTTTTGAAAATACTTTAATATATTTTTTATATGTATTATTTCTTCCCATCTGCTCAAAAAGTTTTCGCAACTCAGGCTGAAAAATTATTACAATAATTATAACAGATGCTTCAAAAAAAGTTCGAAGGAGCGATGAAAGCATTGTAAGTCCAAACAGCGAAGAAATGAAATACACAACAAAAAGCAATAAAACACCCTTTAATAGCTGTACTGCTCTTGTTTCTCTGATTAACTTAAAAAGTCCGAAAATCAAAACTGCAATTGCCAAAATATCAACAATATCTCTGATTTGAATTGTTCTGAAAATTGAAAAAATGCTGTTGAAAATATCCATTGCGTTTCCTCCTTTCAAGACTTTGTCGCACAAAACAGGCGTTTTAAATTTGATTAACAAAAAATAAAACGCCTTATTCTTTGTACTTTGCATAATTATTTTAACACATTTTAAATATCAATTGCAACCTTTTTTAATTCTTTTTTGAATTTATTTATTGTCATAATTGACGATGCAAAATAATCTACTTGTTCACGAGTTGAAAATACTGACAAAACCGTCCTTACAGTTCCGCTATCCTGCGTGCCGAAAAACTCGTGAGCCAGGGGGGCGCAATGAAGTCCTGCTCTTACTGCAATGTTAAAACGCTTGTCGAGTATTGTCGATGTTTCCTCACTATCCAGTCCATCAATATTAAATGAAATTACAGGTACGCTTCTGTGTGGTTTTGGAGAATCAGTGTAAAGCAATACACCGGGGATCTTTTTTAATTTTTGGTACAAACGAAGTGCGAGGTCTGACTCATATTTTTCGATATTGCGTTCTGTTTTCTTCATAACAAACTTAATGCCCTCGTTCAAACCTGCAATTCCGGGAAGATTAGGTGTTCCGCTTTCATATCGGTCGGGCAGAATTGACGGCTGTTTTCTGTCGGACGAGAAACTGCCTGTACCGCCTTGAATAAGACTTTCAGGCAAAATCTCAGAATTAATTGCAAGAATACCTGTTCCCATCGGACCATACAATCCCTTGTGTCCTGCCGTGCAGAGAAAGTCAATACAGCTGTCTTTTAGTGAAATCGGCACAACACCGGCGGTCTGCGCCGCGTCAACACAAAACAAAACCCCATGTATTCTGCACAAAGCCGCTATTCTTTCAACAGGCAGCTTTACTCCGAAAACATTTGAAGCGTGTGTGCATATAACGAGCTTTGTATTTGGTCTTATTGCATTTCTGAAATTATCTATAGTTTCTTCATCATCGGGCGAATAATCGGCTATTGAATACTCTACCCCATTTTCTTTCATACTTTCAAGAGGACGTAAGACAGCGTTGTGTTCAAGAGAAGAAATAACGGCATGGTCACCTTCTTTTAGTATGCCTTTAATCACGAAATTCAGAGCAGTTGTACAGTTATAAGCAAATACTATATTTTCGGGAGAATCTGCATTGAAGAACTCTGCGGCATTTTTTCGACAATCATACATAATTTCAGACGCTTTGAGCGACATTTTGTGACCGCTTCTGCCGGGATTTGCTCCGTAATAACGCATAGTCCTTTCAACAGCATTTACCACCGAACGAGGTTTCGGAAAGGTTGTTGCTCCGTTGTCAAAATAGATCATTGTGCATCAACGGAAGCAATTCCTAAATAGGTTATTCTGTTTTTTGAAAGAATTTCTATTGCTTTTGCAAAATCACTTTTCACAAAAAGACTATATCCGCAGGATCTGTTCCTTAGATTCACAGGAGTTCTTATAAGACTGCTGAACACGTTATTCTTTCCTAAAATTTCTCTTGCTCTCATTGCAAGAGTTACTGAATTAAACATTATTAAATTATTTTCCATTATTTTCACCTTTGTAATATACATAAGAAATTATGTTTTTTATTACATACTATGAAAAACAACATAAAAACGGTACAAAATTAGCGGCACGTTTCCGTGCCGCTAAAATTAATTCATTTTGTCGCATAAAAGATTTCCCATATTGTACATTCCGGGTTTCTGAAAAGCAAGGAATGCGGCAGCATTTACTGCTCCGACGGCAAAAACTTCTTTTGACTGAGCCTGATGAGATACGGTGATTACCTCGTCATGACCGGCAAAAACAACTTCGTGTTCACCTACAATTGTACCGCCTCTGACAGAATGAATACCGATTTCATTTTTTGAACGCTTTTTTCTGTAGGAGTGTCTGTCATAAACATACTGCGGTTCATCATTAAGGACCTCTGAAATTCCGTCAGCAATCATAAGAGCTGTGCCGCTCGGAGCGTCAAGTTTCAGGTTATGATGCTTTTCAACAATTTCAATATCAAAGCTGTTTCCGAGCACCTTTGCAGCCTCTTTGGTAAGCTCAATAAGAAGATTTATGCCAAGCGACATATTTCCTGAATAGAATATTGCAATTCTTTCAGAAGCACTCTTAATTTTATCAACCTGATCAGCAGAATATCCTGTAGTGCAGATTACGCAAGGCACAGAATTTTCAAGAGCATATTTAAGCATATCGTCAAGAACAGAAGGATTTGAAAAATCAATAATAGCATCGGGCTTTTCATTTATCTCGTCAAAGTTCTTAAAAACAGGAAATTCGTAATTTCCTTCACCAAAAGCATCAACACCAAAAAGCGCATTAGTTTCAGGATTCTGCGCTACTGCGTCTGCAACAAAATGTCCCATTTTGCCGTTACATCCGACAATTCCTATATTTACCATTTTATACTTCCCCTTTAAGTAAAGCAATACCGCACAGAGTGTGTGCGGTATCACCAAATAAATTCAAAAATTATTTAGCATGCTTGCCAAGCAAATCATACTTTGCAAGACAATCCTTAAGATCGTGGTAACCCGACACGCTCATTGGAACGAGCGGCAGTCTGCATTCGCCTGCTTCATATCCGAAAAGATTCATAGCTGTCTTAATCGGAATAGGGTTAACATCGCTGAACAAAATGTTCATAAGCTCAAGATAATGGAAATGAAGTTTCTGAGCTTCTGCAAAGTTATTTTCAAGGCAGAGCTGACAAATTTTATGCATCTCGGAAGGACAAATATTCGCAAAAACAGAAATTACACCAAGTGCGCCGAGTGACATAAACGGAACAGTCTGATCGTCATTTCCTGAATATATGTCAAGCTTATCTCCGCAAAGTGAGCGAATTAATGCAACCTGTGAAATATTACCGCTTGCTTCCTTTGCTGCAACAATTCTATCATGCTTGCAAAGTTCCTGATAAGTCTTAGGCTGAATGTTACATCCTGTTCTTGACGGAACATTGTACACAATAATCGGCAAATCAACAGAATCAGCAATAACATTAAAGTGCTTTACAAGACCTGCCTGTGATGTCTTATTATAATAGGGTGTTACACACAAAAGTGCGTCTGCTCCGGTTTTTTGCGCCGACTTTGAAAGCATAACGGCAGTTGAAGTGTCGTTGCTGCCTGTACCTGCAATAACAGGAATTCGTCCGTTAATCTTTTCAGCTACAAACGAAAGCACCTCGCAATGTTCCTTTTCGGAAAGAGTAGCTGCTTCACCTGTAGTACCGCAAGCGATGATAGCGTCAGTACCGTTTTCAACATGAAACTCAAGAAGCTGTCCGAGAACATCATAGTTTACGCTTCCGTCAGACTTCATAGGTGTTATAATAGCAACGCCTGAACCGGTGAAAATGTGGTTAGCCATAGTTTACCTCCGTAATTAATCCATGTAGCCTTCAGCACAGAGAAGCTCAGCAAGAAGAACCGCACCGCCGGCTGCTCCTCTTAATGTGTTGTGTGACATACATACAAATTTATAATCGTACTGTGTATCTTCTCTGAGTCTGCCTACAGAAACAGCCATACCGTTTTCAAGATTTCTCTCTGACTTAATCTGAGGACGGTCAGGTTCAGTGAAGTAATGCAAGAACTGCTTGGGAGCACTGGGAAGCTCCAGTTTCTGTGCTCTGCCCTTATAATTTTCCCAAATATTGATAATTTCTTCAACCGACGGTTTCTTTACGCCGTCCTTGAATGACATAAATACAGCAGCTGTGTGTCCGTCAGAAACAGGAACACGGATACACTGTGATGTGATTGCAATATCATCTGTGTTGACAATTTTGTCGCCCTCTATATGACCCCAAATTTTGAGAGGCTCTTTTTCGGACTTTTCTTCTTCACCGCCGATGTAAGGGATTACGTTATCTATCATTTCAGGCCATGTATTAAATGTTTTGCCAGCACCTGAAATTGCCTGATATGTGCATGCAAGCACCTTGTCAACGCCAAGCTCTTTTAAGGGGTGGATTGCAGGAACATAGCTTTGAAGCGAGCAGTTTGACTTAACTGCAACAAATCCTCTTTTTGTTCCAAGGCGTTTTCTCTGTGCTTCAATAACCTTAATATGATCCGCATTGATTTCAGGGATTACCATAGGTACGTCCTCTGTAAAACGGTGAGCAGAGTTATTCGACACAATCGGACACTCAGCTTTTGCATATTTTTCCTCAAGAGCCCTGATTTCATCTTTTTTCATATTTACAGCGCAGAAACAAAAGTCAACCTTTGAAGCAACTTCTTCAACATTTTCTGCATTGAGAATAACCATATCTTTATATTTTTCGGGGAGTTCTGCTGTCATATGCCATCTGCCCTTAACAGTTTCGCCATATGTTTTGCCTGCGCTTCTTGCGCTTGCTGCAAGTGCAGTAACCTCAAACCAAGGGTGATTTTCAAGCAACAGTGCAAAACGCTGTCCAACCATACCCGTAGCTCCGATAATACCAACTTTGTACTTTTTCACAATAATTCCTCCGAATTAAACAAATTTTAAAAAAGCAGTTGCCTTATTCGATTAAATATTATATTATAGAAACAGCGTGTTAAAAACACCGTAACCTACGAACAGCACACTACTTATTATTAACTTATAATATACCATTTTAAGCTTTCATTGTCAATTATTTTACAGATATGATTTAATAAATTTTATTATATGAAGTGAGGATATAATGAAAACAAGTGACTTTTACTATGATTTACCAAAAGAGCTTATTGCGCAAACCCCGCTTGAGCCGAGAGATACTTCAAGGCTTCTTGTTCTCGGAAGAGAAAGCGGAAATATTGAGCACAAGCATTTTTACGACATAATTGATTATCTTAATCCGGGCGACTTGCTTGTATGTAACGATTCAAGAGTTCTGCCTGCACGAATTTTCGGAATAAAGGACGAAACAGGCGCAAGAGTAGAATTTTTACTGTTAAAGCAAATAAGCGGAAACAAATGGGAAACACTTTGCAAGCCTGGCAAAAAAGCCCGTGAGGGCGCTAAATTCAGCTTTGTCGGCGGAATTATGCGTGCAACTGTTGAAGAGGTTAAAGATGACGGAAACAGAATTGTAAACTTTGAATGTGACGATAATTTTTTTACTGTTCTTGACAAAATCGGTCAGATGCCTCTCCCCCCGTACATTACAGAGAATCTAAAGGACAGAGAAAGATACCAAACGGTTTACAGTCACGAATTAGGTTCTGCTGCTGCCCCGACAGCGGGCTTGCACTTTACAAACGAGCTCCTTGAAAAAATAAAAGCAAAAGGGGTTAATATAGCTTACGTAACGCTCCATGTGGGACTGGGAACATTCAGACCCGTTAAGGTTGATGATGTTACAAAGCACAAAATGCACAGCGAACATTATGAAATTCCCGAAGCTACTGCAAAGCTTATTAACGAAACAAAGAAAAACGGAAAAAGAGTAATTGCTGTCGGCACAACATCATGCCGAACGCTTGAAAGCGTGGCAAGCTTTTTCGGCGAAATTAAGCCATGCGACGGATTTACCGACATTTTTATATATCCGGGATATGAATTCAAGGTTCTTGACGGTCTAATCACAAACTTTCATTTGCCTGAAAGTACGCTTATTATGCTTGTTTCTGCATTTGCAGGCTATGATAATATTATGAATGCATATAATACTGCTGTTAAAGAAAAATACAGATTTTTCTCGTTCGGCGACGCAATGTTCATTTCGTAGGAGGAAATATGTTTAAGCTAATAAGAAAAGAAGGCAATGCTCGAAGAGGTGAATTTGTTACGCCTCACGGCACAATTCAAACTCCTGCTTTTATGAATGTTGCCACCTGCGGTGCAATTAAAGGTGCGGTTTCTGCGCTTGACCTAAAAAACATAAAATGTCAGGTTCAGCTTTGCAATACCTATCATTTGCATTTAAGACCAGGCGATGATAAAGTTAAACAGCTCAGAGGACTTCACAAATTCACATGTTGGGACGGCCCTATACTTACTGACAGCGGTGGTTTTCAGGTGTTCTCACTTGCAAAGCTCCGCAACATCAAAGAAGAAGGCGTTTATTTCAACTCTCACATTGACGGACGAAAGATATTTATGGGACCCGAAGAAAGTATGAGAATACAATCAAATCTCGGCTCAACTATCGCTATGGCGTTTGATGAATGTGTTGAAAATCCATCTCCATACGACTACACAAAAGACAGCGTTAAGCGTACAACGAGGTGGCTGAAAAGATGTATTTGTGAAATGGACAGGCTAAACAGCCTTGACAGCACCATTAACAAACAACAAATGCTTTTTGCAATTAATCAGGGCGGAATTTTCAAGGATTTGCGAGCAGAGCATATGAAAGAAATTGCCGAACTTAATCTTGACGGCTATGCAATCGGAGGACTTGCTGTAGGAGAGCCTGCCGAAACAATGTATGAAATCATTGAAACGGTTGAACCTTTTGCCCCATCAGAAAAAATACGTTACCTTATGGGCGTAGGTACTCCTGTAAATATTCTTGAAAGCGTTGCAAGAGGCATTGACCTTTTTGACTGTGTTATGCCCAGCCGAAACGCAAGGCACGGTCAGCTTTTTACCTGGCAAGGCGTGAGAAATTTAAACAACGCAAAGTACGAAACCGATGAAAGTCCAATTGATGAAAACTGCAATTGCCCTGTTTGTCAAAACTTTTCAAGAGCATATATAAGACATCTTCTTAAAAGCGGAGAAATGCTCGGTATGCGACTTGCGGTGCTTCATAATTTGTATTTTTACAACAATTTGATGGAAATTATCAGAGAACAGCTTGACAACGGTACATATACTCAGTTTTATGAAAAATATAAAAATATACTCGGAGTTAGAATTTAATTGAATTTTAGTACGAAAAATTCTTGAAAAAACTTGCAACCGATATTTAAAACTGATATAATCAATATATTGTATGAAAGGAATGAAATATATGACAAACTTTTTACCTAATCTTGCAGAGCAACAAGCTGCCGGAAACAACAGTATGAGCATGATTTTAATGATTGTGATTTATGCCGCAATATTTGCAGCCCTCTACTTCTTCTTAATCAGACCTAATTCAAAGAGAAAAAAAGAAGAAGCTCAGATGAGAAACTCTCTTGAAATCGGTGATGAAATCACAACAATCGGCGGTATCATGGGCAGAGTCGTTGCAATCAAAGACGATGAGGACGCTATTATTATTGAAACAGGCTCTGATAGAGTAAAAATGAAGTTTAAAAAATGGTGTATTTCCACTGTTGACACCGTTAAGGAAACTGCCGCAGATCAGAAACCTGAAAAGAAAAGCTTTTTCGGCAAGAAAAAGTCCGATGACGTTGAACCTAAAACTGATACAAAATAATAATTTTTGAATTTATATCGATTTCCCCGAATATAATTTAACAGATTATTTTCGGGGGTGTTTTTTTGTCCGACAAAAAACTACTTATTAAGGCTGTGCTTTTCGGCTCCGTCTGCGGACTGCTTGTAACAGTAATACTCATTTGTATTTTTTCCGTAATTGTAATGACCTGCGGGTTATTTCCTGAGGAGATTACTAACTATATTACGCTTGCACTGCTGTCGCTCGGCGCTTTTTCAGGAGGCCTTATTACAAGCAAAATCACAAAATCAGCAGCACTGATAGTCGGCTTATTAACAGGTTTTGCTATTTTTATTTTAGTCACGGTAACAGGACTTACAAAAAGCAACGACCCTGTCACACTGCTTACGCTGATAAGATTAGCCGCACTTCTTGTCGCAGGAGGAATCGGTGGAATAGCAGGACTTAAAAGAAAAGAAAGAATACATATAAAATAAAACTAAAGTTATTATGGGCGGAGAAATCCGCCCGTTTTTATATAATTCACCTAATAGCAATTTCCAAAAATATACTATTAAATATTTGAACAAAATTTTTAAAAATATGGAAATATCATCAATATTATGTTATAATAAATCAGATAGTATGTTTTTTAAAAGAAAGAATACGTAAATATAGATAATATAGAGGAGATGTTTATTATGTCTGCACACATAAAATTACCGGACAATCTTAAATCATGGAAAATCATCTCTCGTCTGCCTGATGATAACGGCAACGAGATTTATAAAGTCAGCAAAAAAGATTTTGACGGAACAGTAATTTCTGCCATACTCAGATATGTAGTAATAAAAAATGATGACTATAACATTGAAAGCACTGATTTTATCAATGACGAGGCTTCATTTTTGAAAACCATTTCTCAGTTGGGCGATTGTTTTAACTATCTTGATATTTTTGTAAATAATAACCCAGCTAAAAAGAAAATTGAGTTTTTCATTATTTCTGAGGATCTGCAAACCTTATCAGAGGTTATGAAATCAAAGAATTTCAGCGAGAATGAAGTTATTGATTTTGGCATACAGATGAGCGCCATTCTAGAAAAACTTGAATCAAAAAATATTTTTCACGGCAATATTAATCCCAGTAATATTTACGTTTCATTTGACGGAAAATATAAGCTCAGCGGATTTTCTGACTACGAGAGCAAAATTGATGATATGTCATTTATTGCCCCGGAAATATATAAAAAAGAAAATGCCGACTTTACAACTGACATATACTCACTCGGCTTGATAATGTACGCAATGAGCAACGACGGCACTATCCCATTTGAAAGCGCAGAAATAAGCCGTGATGACGCTATAAAAATGCGTTTTGATGGCAAAGCTGTTACTGCTCCGAAAAACGGCAACGAAAAGCTCAAAAGCGTTATTGTTATCGCCTGCCAGCCGAATAATGAAAACAGATGGAAAAATGCAGGAAATATTAAGAATGCACTCACTTCTATTAAAAGCGAAACAGCTAACAGTGCGTTGAATGAAAATTTGATTATCCCGGAAACGACCGATTTTGACGGTAATGTATTTGAAGAATACGATTATAACGAGTTTGACGCTTCAGCTAAATCAGCAGCAGAGGTTTTCCCTGTTGACGGTACTGTTTCCAATCAAGTCGACAATTTGGAAAATAGTGACGAAGATATTCAAAATCAAGATTCTGAAACTGAAAGCACTGAACCTGTTAAAGATTCACAGACAGAAAGTGAGAATGAATTTGTTCAAATTGAAGAAATCTCTAAAGTAACAGACAACACTAATACGGCTGAAGAACCAAAGGTTTTGAATCTTAAAAGTGATGAAAACACGGAAATGCCTGACAAACAAGACGAGCCAATTAAGTCTGATTCAACGAATGACAAAACAGAAAATAACAATAATTTTGAAATTGACAACAGAGTTTTTGAATCCTTTGAGGTTCAAAGAAAAGCAAAGAGCTTTCAGGAACAGGCAAAAGAAAAGGACTACGGAGATTTCTTTGAGGACTCTGCGCCTATTGTAAAAAGTGAACCTAAAAAAGATTCTTCCGAATACGATGTTGAAAATGACAAAGAGCTTAACATTTTTGAAACAGATGAATTTGATGACGAAGAACCGGCTAATTCATCAAAAAGCAAGAAAAATGCTGTAATAATTACAATATGTGTTATAGTCACTCTTGCAGCTATCGGATTTATCGCCTATTGCCTATTTGGCGGACTTGGTGGAAATAACAAAAACGATTCTACAACCGCACCTACTGAAATTGCAACTACCGTTCAAAATACAACTCAAAAATCAACTACCGTACCGCCTACAACTGTTGCTCCGACTACCGTTGCAGTTGACAAAACTGTTACACCCGTTGTCGGTTACGGCTACAGTTATGCAAAGAAACTGCTTGAACAGGAAGGCTTTACAGTTGAAATCGGTGAGTATGAGTATAGCGAGGAATGGCCTGAGGGATATGTAATTGCCCAGTCGCCGTCAGGAGATACCGCAGCCAAAAACGGAACTGTTGTAACGCTTGATATTTCCCTTGGTTTAATTGAGGAGGAAACTACTGTCGCTCCGACTGACGCACCTGTTCAGGCTACAAAAGCTCAGCAAGGTACTGACAACAGTTACATTTTTGCTAACAGCTCTTCTGCATATTTAAGTAAGTCAGACGTATCTTCCCTAAGTGACAATAATCTTAATCTGGCTTTAAATGAAATTTATGCAAGGAGAGGCAGAATTTTCAAAGATTCCTCGCTTTCAAGCTATTTCGGTTCTAAGTCTTGGTACACACCAAAGTATACTGCCGAAGAATTTTCTAAAGAAGTAACCTTCAACAATTATGAACAGGCGAACCTTCAGCTTATGATTGATGAGCAGAAAAACAGAGGCTTGAGATAACATTAATTATTCATAAGCCAATTTACGTACGGGAGTAAGTAATTTATGAAAGAAAAAATACTTAATATACTGAAAAGTAATTTGTTTTTTGCTGTTGTAATTAATATTGTTATAATGCTATTCTGCATTGAAGTAACTACATTTTCTTATGACAGCAGCAAAGACTTTTACCATTCGCTGTATATTTGTAATAATCATTTTTACTACAGCAGTTCAATAAATTACATACTGTCTACTATAATAGGTTCGGTTCAGTATGTATTTGACGGTTTTAACTGCTTTGTTTTGGCACAAATTCTTCTGTCATTTGGTGCTTTTACTTCAATCACTTTCGTTTTTGCCGACAAATACAGCAAAAGAAAATCAGCTGTTATTACATTTCTTATTAATATTCTTTTTGCATTAAATCACTATGCCGATATACACAGCAGTAAAACAGCGGCTTTACTGGTTACTGCCGGATTTCTGCTCTTGCTCAATTCAATCAACAACAAACGTTATAATCTTCCCTGTTGGGTTGGTACTGCAGAGGTTGCATTTGGTTCATTCTTTGATTATAAATACTTTTTCATTGGTCTTGCCTTTGCAGTTGCGTTTTTTATTGGTGATTTAATTTCAAAAAGAAAGTACAAAATTGCATTTCGTAAGTTTTTTTGGTATTTCAGACCGTTTTTGATTGTTTTTGCACTTGTTACTCTTCTTGTGACAGGGCTAAATCAATACTCATATTCTGTTAACCATGCTACGGAAGAAGCAACCAATTACTATGAATATGAATACACCACAGACTTAATATCTTCCCTGCCCTATCCGAATTACGCTGAACACAAAGCAGAACTGAGCAGTGTGGGAATTACTACGGAAAATGAGTACGAGCTTTTGAAAAACGGCTACATTGACCAAAGTAATTCGCTTGGTATCACTGCTCTGAAACTTGTTTCGGATATTCAGCAGAAAGAAAACAGCAAAACTGTACTTTTTGTTACCGGCAATATTTTTTCTGATATTGCATATCACCTTGTTTCTTTTGACTGCTACGCAATAATTTATATTGTATTTATTGCTTTATCAGTCTTTTTTATTGTTTTTCAAAAACGACGTTTTGCATTTTTCCCTTTCCTTTATATTGCAACGGGACTTGCATCAAGCATATTACTTCGTTATTTTTTCTCGGGAGAAACTTTCCTTGTTTACGGGATATGGCTTATGATGTACATATTTTTACTGTACTCGTTTAATTTTGAACAAGTGCGACCGCATAAGAATCCTCCTGTACTTAGAATGAAAAACAGTTATATCTTCATTTCGGCAATCTGCGTTATTTGCCTTTTCCTTTGCTACAGCATAGTATTCCAGAACACAGCAAATCCAATTAAAGAAAGTGAACGACCTCAAAGTCTTTTTGCAGAAATTGACAGGCATCCCGACAGATATTATGTTCTTGACCCAAACACCGGTAACGAGTATATGAAATATACCGAAAACTATATTCATCCGCTTTGGGGTTTCCGATATGGATTTCTTGATAATGTAGACGGTTTCGGATATTTTCATAATTCAGAGGAACTGCGCAAACGTAATTTGTCAGATAACATTTACAAGGCTGTTCTGACATATAATAAAATATACGTTGTTGATAAAAATATAACCTTTAGAAAAGAGCGTTATTTTACATCTAAATATGCTGAAAACGGTAAAACAGTAAGCTATAATCAAATTTCCGAATTTGACGGATATAAAATTTATACTGTTACGCAAAAATAATATTCACAGATACTGAATCTGAATACATAAACATTATAATTTCCTTGAATTATTACCTGTTTTTAGTAAATGATTTCTAACAAACAATGCCGACGGAATGAAAATTCATTTCGTCGGCATTTTATTATTCTAAAATATTTTATTCTTTAGCTTCAGGCTGAACTGTTGCTTGTGTTGACTCCGTATGATCTTCAACAATTAACTGAACTGATTCTTGTGCTAATTTGGTATCATCAATGATTACAGGTGATGAACCGACTTGTACCTGGTCTTCCGGAATATCATCTTCTGTTTTGTTTACATAAACTGTGCAGAGTGCCGTTTTTCCGTTATAAGTTGTAATCTTTATTACTGCAACACCTGTTCCCTTTGCCGTAATTTGAGCCTTATTTCCGCTGTCCTTAGTCACCGTTGCAACATTTGAATCTGAGCTTTCCCATTTTAAATTAGCTGAATTTGCGTATGAGCCGCTGTTTGTGGACTCGGAAATAACAATTTTCTCACCTGATTTTAACATAAGTTCGGTAATATTTAGCTTAACGCTTGTCGGTGCAGGCCTTACTGTTACCTTACACTGTGCAGTTTTGCCATTGTAGAGCGTAATCTTTACATATGCTGTGCCTACTCTCTTTGCAATTATCTGAGCCTTATTTCCACTGCCCTTTGTTACTGTTGCTACAGAAGTGTTTGTGCTGCTCCACTTAAGGTTATCTGCGTTAGCGTAAGTTCCGCTGTTGGTGCTTTCGGAAACTGTATAAGTTTCACCTACTCCGAGTATAACACTTGCAGGGTTAGTCTTTACGCTTGAAGGCGCATTTCTGACATTTACCTTGCACGTAGCGGTTTTACCGTTGTAAGTTTTGAATGTAATTGTTGCTGTTCCGTTTGATTTTGCTGTGATTTTCGCTTTATTTCCGCTTGTTTTTTCAATTGTAGCAACCTTTGAATTACTACTTGACCACGTAAAGTTTCTTGCATAGGAACCGCTGTTTGAACACTGCGAGATTATGTAATTTTCTCCCTTGCCAAGAATTATACTTGAATTGCTTAGAGTAACGCTTGTTGGCGCTGATTTTACAGTCACTCTGCAAGTTGCACTCTTACCGTTATAGGTTTTTACGGTAATATCCGCTGTGCCGTTTCCTTTAGCAACAATTTTTGCCTTGTTACCGCTTGTTTTTACCACCGTTGCAACCTTTGTATTTGAGCTGCTCCAATTAAATCTCCAAGCATATGAACCTGAATTAGTGCTTTCGGAAATTATAAATTCTTCACCCACACCTAAAGTCAATTTGCTTGTACTAACCTTAATGCTTGACGGTGCGGCTTTTACAGTAACTTTGCAGGATTTTGACATACCGCTTACTGTCTTAACAGTGATAGTAGTTGTTCCTGACTTTTTAGCGGTTACTGTTCCGTTTTGATCAACAACAGCTACGCCGTTATTACTGCTGATCCATTTACAATTTGAAGCACTCGACGGAGATACACTTTTAATTAACGTATATTTTTCTCCTACACCTAGAGTAAGGCTTGTTCTGTTAATAGACATTGATTTTGCAGTGCTTCCATCAACAAATTTAAAACCATATCCCTTTGCATAATCCTCAGCAAGAGTACCTCTGGCACCACAAATTTTAAAATTATTCATTTTTTTCGGAGCACCCTCATTCCCGTCAGGTGCACAAAATCCAAATGCACAATAATCAATATGTTCTATTCCATACGGAAGTGTTATACTTGGCATATTAGGGCACTCAAACGCTGCACCTATACCAATATACTTTACAGAATCAGGAATCGTGAATGCTTTCAAATTGTGATTATAATACGCGAGTTCACTAGCTATACCAACCGTTCCCTGTTTAAGAGAGATTTTTGATATTCCGTCCTTTGAATCACAGGCATAATTGCCAACGTAAAGTACATCGTCATTCCAGTTCTTCGAATTATTAGCATATGCAGTACCGTAAAATGCATCCATACCAATAAGAGCCACATTATTTTTAATAGATATTTTTTCAAGATTACGACATCCTGCAAAAGCATTATCTCCGATAGCTATAATACTTTCAGGAATCGTAACACTCTTCAAAAAATCATTATGTACGAATACATTAGCAGCTATTACACATACCTCATATCCGTCAATTGTTGACGGAATTGTCAGATTACTCTCATTGCCTGAATAAGAAGTAATTGCCGCAAGATTCTGACCGTCAGATGCAAAATATTCATAAGTAAAATCACCATATACTTCTTCTGCACTCACGGTAAACGGTGCACAGGCTAAGATTGAAAACATCATTATTACTGTTAAGAATAAAGATGATATTTTTATAATTTTATGTTTTTTAGTTTTCATAATATTCTCCTTTTAATTTTATCCACCATAATCCCACTGTGAATCAGGCATTGATTTATATGCTTTTTCTTCAGCAGACGGCTCCGGCTGATAATTGATTCTTTCATATTGTTCTACCTGTTCATTAATTTCTTCGTAAGCATCACTTACCTGTTCATTATATTCCTGTGTTGACTCATAATCAAACGGCGTAATAGGAACTAAATGATCAGCTACAGGGTCATAAGAATTGCTGTCATTCTGGTAGCTTTCATCTGAATTAGAATAATCGTAATCATCTGCTGTTTCACTGTCGTCAACAAATTCCTCTGACGATTCGTTTTCAGTAACCGCTTCTGACTTAGCGCTGTCTTTTTCCTTTTTATCAGAAATTTGTGGTTCTGTTGACTTTACTGTCGGTTCTGCAACAGGGACTGTAGTCGGAATTTCCTCAAAGTCAAAAGATACATTGCGAAGATTATTAATTGCAGATGACTGACTAACAGATGGAATTTGCAAAGCTGATGTAATCGGATTAGTCATAAATGACAGTGCAGTTAATATACAAACGGCAAATGAAAGAATTATTATTCTAACCGTAGGCTTTTTGTAGCTGAGAACGCTTTTTATTCTCTGTTTTAAGCCGCTTTCACCGTACGAAAACGGACAAGCTGAAAGAAAATTATGCTCAATACTACAGGAAAGAAGCGCATTTGAATAGCCTTTTTTGCTTTTCGTATCAAAATTCTTGATTACCCTTTCATCACAAGCAAGCTCAATGTCATTTGTAAAAAGTTTAAAGGCAATCCAACATAGAGGATTAAAAAAATGAATACTCAAAATAAGATATCCGAGTGGTTTCCATAAGTTATCGTGATGATTTATATGTTCCTGTTCATGCGCAATTACATATGTAAGATCTTCTTCGCTCAAGTTTGACGGAATATAAATCCGAGGTTTGATAATTCCGAAAACAAACGGACTTGAAATGCGATCGCAAATTCTTATATTATCATTAATTACAATACTTTCCCTTATTTTTAAACGCAAACGCCAATAGCTGTAAAACATATAAATGAGCATTAAAGCAAATCCAACTGCCCATATATAGCTTAAAATTTTAATTATATCAGCGTCGTGTATTGTATTAAATCTATCGGCACTTACTGACGATGATACATATGAAACTGATGAATTAGACGTTGAATTTATGGATTGTGCATTCAAAACAAGGCTAAACGGCGATTCAAACGAAATCGGTATAACCAGTCTTAATGCGACAAATAACCATAAAATCCAGCTTGTCCACTTAGGTGCTTTCCTAAAAATAAGTCGCAGAAGTATTACTGCGATTATAAGCATTGTTGCTGCAATGCTCATATTAAACATCCTTGTAAAAATAATATCCATTGCTATTTTCCTTAGTTAGTATGAATCAATAAGATTCTTAATTTCCGATATTTCTTCTTTTGATAATTTTTTCTTTGAAGTAAAGGCTGTTATAAATGCCGGTAATGAACCATTAAATACTTCGTCAACAAAATTTTTACTCTGTATAGAATAAAATTCATCACGCGTCATTTTTGCAGAAACCACACCGTCGATATACTGAAAAATCCCTCTATCTGACAGTCTTTTTAAAACTGTATAAGTAGTAGTTCGTTTCCAGTTTAATTCTTTTTCGCAAATTTTAATTAGCTCGGAGGTCGTAAGAGGTTCATTTTCCCAAACAATATCTGCAAAATGTGATTCTACAGCACCAAGCTTGTTATTGTTCATTTTACACCACCTAATTTCACAATATTTTACAATTTTAGTCTATCATTTGTAGACTGAAATGTCAAGCATTTTAATTATATTATTTATTTTATCGATAATATTTTTATAATATATTAACAAAAGAGGATTGGCAAAACTATAACTGTCAATCCTCTTATATTATTTAAATTGTATCAAGTATTTTTTGCATATCATCGGGAAGCTTGCAGTTTACAGAAATTTTATTGCCGTATACAGGATGAACAAAATTCATTTCTCCGCAATGAAGTGTTTGGCGTTTTATAATTTCAAGACTCCCGCCGTACAGATCGTCGCCAAGTAAAGGATGTCCGAATGATGACATATGACAACGTATTTGATGGGTTTTTCCGGTTTCAAGCCACAGCTTAATAAAAGATATTTCTTCGTTTGCAGCTAACACTTCATAATGCGTTATTGCAGGAGTTCCGCTGTTAAGTACACAGCGCACAATTTTAGAATCATTTTTTAAGCCTATAGGTTTGCTTATTGTACCGCCGTGTTCTAACTTTCCATGGCAAAGCGCAAAATAGTGCTTACTGACTTTATTTTTAAGAGCATTTGCGCAGAATTTGTTTTTTGCAATAAGAACAAGCCCTGAGGTATCTTTGTCAAGTCGATTGACTGCCCTAAAAACATAATTTTCTCCCCTGCTTATCATATAATAAGTAATTATATTTCCAAGGGTGTTAGTTTGGTGCTGCTTTACGGGATGAACCGGCATTGAGTGAGGCTTGTTTACAATTATTATATGTTCATCTTCAAAGACAATATCAAGATTTCCTGCAACGGGAGCAATTCCAGATTCTTCGTCGGGCAAATTTATCTCCACTATACTTCCAGCCTGCGTAAAATCAACGGTTCTTAAAATTTTTCCATTCATCAAAATACCGTCTTTTTTTCGTTTTAGTTGTGTTATCATTCTTGCAGATAAATTACAATGTTTTCTTAAAAAAGCAATCGCCTTTTTTCCATCATATTCATCCGTAACTATAAATTCAAGTTTTTCAGACATAAAATATCTCCAAATCAAAAATTGAGTGACTTATACAAATAGATTACAGCCGCAAGGTGAACTATTAATATTATCGGTATTCCAAGCATAAACTTTAAATGCTTGGTTTTATGCTTTATTAAAAGCATTGTGATATACATACCTACGCTTCCGCCCAAGGCTGATAATAGCATAAGGGTACTTTCCTTAACACGCCAGCGTTTTTTGACTGCACAATGCTTATCATAAGCAGTAACAATTACGGATATTAAATTTATCGAAATCAGATATATTGTAAGAATAATAAAAAAAGTGTTCATAAAAGCTCCGGAGGATGATATTTTGAAAATTAAAACGCTGATACCGCTGGCAATTTCAGTTGCAATACTAATAGGAGTAACCGCTGTAAGCTCCGTCAACCGTAAACAACCGCCCCCTGTTTCAAAAACAATAAGTACAATTGACGAAACAAATAATTCAACAAAAGATGAAATAACTAAAATAGACTTTGATGAAATGAGAGGTGTATGGATTTCATATATTGAGCTGAGTATGGAAAATGAAAGCGATAAAAGCGAACAAGCATTCAGAGATAAATTTGAAAAAATAGCCGAAAACAGCAGGGGTTACGGACTAAATACGCTAATTGTTCAGGTAAGGCCCTACGGTGATGCATTGTATAAGTCAGAATATTACCCATGGTCACATATTATGACCGGAACACAAGGCAAAAACCCCGGATATGATCCATTGAAAATTATGTGCCAAATAAGCAAAAAATACGGTCTGCACATTCATGCTTGGATTAATCCCTATAGAGTAACGCTCAATGAAACGCCGAGTAAGCTTTCTGACGATAATCCTTATATCAAAAATAAGGACTTAGGATTAACAGCAAAAAGCGGAATAATTCTTGATCCGTCTAACAAAGAAGCAAGAGAGCTTATAATTAACGGCGTAATAGAAATTGTGAAAAATTACGACATAGACGGTATTCAATTTGACGATTATTTTTATCCCGAGGACATAGGTGACTGCGACAGTAAAAGCTATGAAAGTTATGTTTCGGAAGTCGGCGAAAAAAACAGTATGAACATTGATAACTGGAGGCTTGCAAATGTTAATATGCTGATTTGTGAAACCTACCGAGCAATTCATTCTGAAAGTGATGAGGTTGTATTTGGTATTTCACCGCAGGGAAATATTGACAATAACCAAAAACTATATGCTGATGTAAAATCTTGGTGTAATTGCAGGGGATTTGTTGATTACATATGTCCGCAGATTTATTTCAGCACAGAAAATCCTGCTCTTGAATTTGAGGATGCTCTTGAAAGCTGGAGCACGCTTAACTATGACAAAAACGTTCAGCTTTACATCGGTCTTGCGGGCTACAAGGCAGGCACTGACGATGACGAAGGCACATGGGCAGAATCAAGCAGCATTCTTGCTGATGAGTATGAAATTATAAAAAACTGCGAAAAAGCAAAGGGATTTATGATTTACAGCTACAACAGCCTTGTTTCTGATAACAGCCGTGAAGAAATGCAGAATTTAAGAAATCTGTTACACTAATTCTCCTACACAGAAGTCATTTTCAGCCGAAGTAAGTTTTACATCGGCAATCATTCCGCAAAAAGAACTATCACTTGAAAATACATGAACCGGAGTATAATTCTTTGTGTAGCCTTCAAGATAACCGTGACGTATACGCTCAATAAGTACGCTTTCAACTCTGCCCACCTGTGAATTTAGAAACTCAAATCGAGAGTTTTCAACAAGCTCGCCCATAATTTCAGCTCGCCTGTCTTTTTCAGCAGGACTAACCTGATTAGGTGAATCAGCCGCTTTTGTACCCTTACGAATTGAATACGGAAAAACGTGAACCTTTGCAAAACCTATGCTTTTAACAAACTCCATTGATGAAACAAAATCTTCCTCACTTTCACCGGCAAAACCAACCATTACATCGGTAGTCATTGAGGAATTTTCAAAGGATTTACGAAGATTTTCAACTATTTGCGCATACTGGGCACTGTCATAGTGACGATTCATATCTTTTAAAGTTTTATCACAACCGCTTTGAAGTGATAAATGAAACTGAGGACAAAATTTTTCCTGAGCGGAAAGGCGTGAAATAAGCCTGTCGTCCATCTGTTCAGGCTCTATTGAACCAAGTCTTACTCTCTCGATTCCCTCAACCGCACAGGCAGTTTCAACTGCATCTGCAAGGTCAAAATTCTCTCCGAGCCCATAGGCGGAAAGGTTAATTCCTACAAGAACTACTTCTTTGTAACCGTTTTGAGCAATATTTTCGACCTCTGTCCTAAGATCCTCAATTGACTTTGAGCGAACTCGTCCCCTTGCATACGGAATTATGCAGTATGAGCAAAAGCGGTTACAGCCGTCTTCAATCTTAATAAATGCTCTTGTATGCTCACCAAGCGAGGAAACTGAAAGATTTTCAAAATTTTCATTTTTCACGGGGTGTTGAGAAATATTTACAAAACAATGTTTGTCAGCAAAATACCTTTCAAGTGCAGGTATCAGTTCTGCACGCTTTGCGTTTCCGAGCACAATATCGCAATCTTTAAAATTCTTTGTTTCTTCAGGAAATGCCTGCGGCATACATCCTGTCAGCACTATTATTCCGTCAGGATTTGTTCGACGAACTCTGCTGATAATCTTACGATTTTTAGCATCGCTTACAGAAGTTACGGTACAACTGTTTATAATAGTGATATCTGCCTTTTCTTTGTCTTGTGACAAAATATAACCGTGCTTAAGCATTGCTTCACGCATTGCCTGTGATTCGTACTGATTGACTTTACAGCCGAGTGTAACTATATTAAAATTCATCTATATTTCATCCTTTTTTATTCAAATAGTTGAAATTAATTAAAATCATAAATAACCGTTGATTATCGCAAGATTTAATGATAATATATATTAAAAGATAATAATTTTGAGGTGATTTCTATGTTCTCTATGCCAATTTGTGCAAAAAACAAAAACGGATTAATTGAAATCTTTGAAACCCTTGCTCACTTTCCCAATCAGCTTATGATGATAAAAAGCGGTGAATATACAGTAGATGCTCATTCACTTATCGGAGTTTTTTCTATTGATGTTTCGCAGCCTCTTGAGTTACTCCTTGAAAATGAACCTGATGACAGCTTTAAGGAAGCCGTTTCAAAATTTATTCCTGCTCACGCATAAAATACATAGTTTATTTAAAGCCCTATGACCAAATGTCATAGGGCTGTTTTATTAGGAATTTTTATCTACAACATGGAAATTCTTTAAATTCCCCGTTTTTTCGCTTCTTTTGTCAAGTTCTTTTAAAACATCGTCAAGCGGTATTCCCTGCGAAACCATCATAACCATTAGATGATAGATTAAATCAGAAATTTCATATACTGTTTCGCTGTTATCGCCGTTTTTAGCGGCAATTATTGTTTCACTGCACTCCTCGCCAACCTTTTTGAGTATTTTGTCAATACCTTTGTCAAGAAGATAGCAGGTGTAAGAACCCTCTTTTGGATTATCACGTCTGTTTTCTACTGTTGCGTACAATGCTGAAAGAATTTCCTTATCATTCATAATATATCCCTCTTATTTTAATTTTTTGAAAAAGCAAGAATGATTGCCTGTATGACAAGCGGGTCCTGTCTGTTCGACAGTAACAAGCAGAGTGTCGTTATCGCAATCTGCAAAAATATCAACAACCTTTTGCAAATGACCTGAAGTTGCACCTTTGTTCCAAAGCTCCTGTCTGCTTCTTGACCAGAACCATGTGTAGCCTGTTTCAAAGGTTTTCTGCATACTTTCTTTATTCATATATGCAAGCATCAAAACTTCTCCCGTTGACTTTTCTTGAATAACAGCCGGAATAAGCTCTGATTTTTCAAAATATTTATCAAAATCCATAATTCACCTTATAAAAAGTTATTACTGTAATATGTAATAAATTATATTTTTCTTGTCATTTCAAGCGCAAGTTTTAAGTCAAGGTTACCGGAATAGATAGCCTTGCCGCAGATTGCACCGTAAACATCAAGCTCAGCAAGATTTATAATATCTTTTAAAACCGCAACCCCGCCGCTTGCAATAATGTTGCAGCTAACCTGATGAACCAAATCATCGAGTTGTTTCAGATTAGGTCCTGCAAGAGTACCATCCTGATCTATATCGGTAAACACGATTGTCTTAACGCCGACATCTTCCATACGTTTTGCAAGCTCTATATAATTTATATCTGAGTTGTCAATCCAGCCCTCTGCCCTAACCATTCCGTCTTTAGCGTCAATTCCGACTACAATTTTATCACCGTAATTTTTAACAGCATCAACTACAAATTGCGGATTCTTAACAGCAGCCGATCCGAGAATTACTCTGTCGATACCTCTTGAAAGATAATATTCAACTGCTTTTATATCTCTTATTCCACCGCCAACTTCAACAAAAAGACCTGAAGATTTTGCAACATCTGCAATTAAATCAGCGTTTACAAGCTTAGCATCTTTTGCACCGTCAAGGTCAACCATATGCATCCAGCTTGCGCCTGAATCTGCAAAACGCTGAGCCGCAATGTACGGTGACTCGGCAACCTTCTGTACAGTTGAGTAATCTCCTTTGAAAAGACGGACGCAATTGCCGTCTTTAATATCTATAGCAGGTAAAATAATCATTTATAACACTCCTTTAGTGGAAAGAGGTTTGTTTGAAGTGTTCTGCTTTACAGCAATTCTTAATGAATGAGCAAGCGCTTTGAAAAGTGCTTCTGTAATATGATGAGAATTATCTCCGTAAAAAGATTTAAGGTGAAGCGTAATTCCTGCGTTGATAGCAAATGCCCTCATAAATTCTACAGTCATTGCACAATCGTAGTCACCGCATTTGCTCTGAGGAAAATCAGCGTCAAACACAAGAAACGGTCTGCCGCTTATATCAACGGAAGAAAAGGCAAGAGCCTCATCCATGGGAACATAAAAGCTGCCGAATCTGTCGATGGAGCCTTTGTCACCGAGAGTTTTTGAAAATGCCTTACCCAGTACTATTCCCGTATCTTCGACGGTGTGATGCTCGTCTACATTAAGATCTCCTATTACTGAAATCTCAAGTCCGAAACCGCCGTGAGTAGCAAATGAATTTAACATATGGTCAAAAAAGCCGACACCGGTATCAATGGAAATATTGCCGCCGTCAAGATTTAAAATAAGCTTAATCTGAGTTTCTTTAGTGTTTCTTTCCTCAATAGCACAGCGCATCGGCTCACCTCAAAAAATACTTTTCAATACAGCAGAGAGTTTCATCAACCTCTTGTTCTGTTCCTGCCGAAATCCTTATATAATCCCCCATATATCTTATGACTATGGAATTATCCTTTAAAAACTCCCATATAGCCTTGCCCTCGGGAGTTTTTACGAATACAAAGTTTGCACAGCTGTTATAAACCGTCAAATCTTTATATTTTACGGCAATCTTTACCAAACCATTATACAACTTTTCTCTGCTTCTGACAATCGCTTTTTGTCGATTTAATAAATATTCTTTATTTTTGTATATTACAGTGCCGATTGCCTGCGAAATACTGTTTACATTATACGGAGATTTTACAGCCTTAAGTGCCTTTGAAACAGCTTGATTTGACACAGCAAAGCCAAGACGAAGTGCGGCTGAACCTACTGACTTTGACGCGGTTCGGAAAACAATAAGATTAGAATAATCCTCAGTTTCTGATATAAGACTTTGATTCCAGAAGTCCATATATGCCTCATCAAGAATAACAAGGGCATTTACAGATGTCACCAGTCTGCGAGCCTGATCTGCCGTTATTCCTTGTCCTGTAGGATTACAAGGATTTGATAAGATAACAAGCTTTATATTATCATTGTTGATTTTTTGAATCAAGGCATCTATATCAATATTAAGCTTTTCATCCTTGATAAATGAATCGCACTTCACCTCGCAGATTGACGAGTAAAACTTATACATTGAAAAGTCGGGTGAAACAACAAGCATTTTATCACCCTTTTCGAGAAAAGCCGATTGTGTAAGAAAGATAAGCTCGTCAGAACCATTTCCTGCCGTTACACATTCGGAATTTATTCCGTAGTACTCTGAAAACGCATTAACAACTTCTGTTGCAAGCGGATCGGGATAACGGTTAAATTCTATTTTTTCAACTGCTTCTCTAACCTGCTTCATAATCTCTTCTGGATAGCTTAGAGGAGATTCGTTAGCATCAAGGCGGATTTTATATGTACCGCTTATTGGCTCGTAGGGCTCAAGCTCACGGATTTTTTTGTTAAGTTCATAACTCATAAAAACACATTCCAATCATTTGGGAATTATTCATTACTCAATATCAAAGCGTACCTTAATTGAATTTGCATGCGCTGTCAAACCTTCGGTGTCAGCAAAACGTATTACATCCTGAGCATCGTTCTTTAATGCGCTTTCTGTGTAATAAATAAAACTTGATTTCTTGATAAAGCTGTCAACAGAAAGCGGAGAGAAAAAACGAGCCGTTCCGCTTGTGGGAAGGACATGGTTAGGACCTGCAAAATAATCGCCGAGAGGTTCGGGACTATAGTTACCGAGGAATACCGAACCTGCATTATCAAGCTTGCCGATGTACTCCATAGGGTTGCTACAGCATACCTCAAGATGTTCGGGAGCAAGCTCATTTGCAAACTGGATTGCCTGTAACATATCACTGCAAACAATTATTGCACCAAAATTATCAAGTGATGACTCGATAATTTCTTTTCGTGAAAGCTTTTTCATCTGTACAAAAAGCTCATGCTTTGTTTTTTCAGCAATATCCAAAGAGTCGGTAAGCAAAATTGAAGAAGCAAGTCTGTCGTGCTCTGCTTGACTCATAAGGTCGGCGGCAAGGAACTTTGGATCTGCACTGTCATCAGCGATAATAAGAATCTCACTCGGTCCGGCAATCATATCAATATCAACTGTTCCGTAGAGGAGTTTTTTTGCCGTTGCTACAAAGATGTTGCCAGGACCTACGATTTTGTCAACCTTAGGTACAGTTTCCGTTCCGTATGCAAGCGCCGCAATTGCCTGCGCTCCGCCCATAAGAAAAATTCTGTCAACACCTGCAATTTTTGCAGCTGCTATGATGTTGGGGTTGGGCGTACCGTCCTTCTGCGGAGGAGTACACATTATAATTTCCTCAACACCTGCAATTTTTGCCGGAATAGCGTTCATCAGGACTGATGAAGGATAGGCTGCCGTACCGCCCGGAACGTAAATTCCGACACGTTTTAGTCCTCTTATTCTTTGCCCCATTATTACGCCGTTATTTTTTGTCGTCATCCAACTCTGCTGAATTTGTCTTTTGTGAAAATCAGAAATATTTGCAGCCGCTTTTTTTACGGTTGAAATATAATTTTTGTCACATTTTTCAATTAAAGCGTCAATTTCATCAGAAGTAATCTCGGTTTTATCGGGAGCTTTTCCGTCAAATTTTATTGTATATTCATTTACAGCCTTGTCGCCGTTTTTACGAACGTTTTCAATAATTTCCGATACTGTGGGAATTACGTCTTTATCGGAATTCTGCGCTCTTTTTTTAAGCGTTTCAATAAATTCATATTCTCTTTTTCCATCTGCTGTTACTGTTGTTATCATTGTGTTACAGCCTCCAATTTTTTCTGAAGTTGCTCAATCTCATTTTTTCTTAATTTCAGGCTTGCGGTATTTGCAATCAGTCTTGCTGAAATATCAGTCACCCACTCAATTACTTCAAGACCGTTTGCTTTAAGAGTTGAGCCGGTTTCTACAATATCAACAATTCCATCGGCAAGTCCTACTAAAGGTGCAAGCTCGACAGATCCTTCAATTTTGATTATTCTTACGTCCATATTTTTATCATCAAAAAATGAACGGGTTACTTTAGGGTATTTAGTAGCGATTGTTTTTGTGTTGTAGCCACTGTAAAAATCAAAGCCTTTTTGGGTTGCAAGGGCAAATCTGCATTTGCCGAATCCCAAATCAAGAAGTTCATAAAACGAAGTGCCGTTTTCAAGAATTGTGTCTTTTCCGACAACGCCCAAATCACAAACGCCGTGTTCAACATATGTAATAACGTCAGCCGCCTTGGCAAGAACCACTTCAAATTCATTGTTTCCTACAGGAAGTATAAGACGTCTGCCTTTGTTTTTTACTTCGTCACAATTATATCCGATTTTTTCAAAAAGTTCTATTGTAGTTTTTTCAAGTCTGCCCTTTGTAAGAGCAATTCTGATTGGTTTCATATGTGAAAGTCCTTTCAAGCTGTTTTATCCGATAACCTTAACTTCTGAAATGCCTCTGCTTTTTGCAAACGCTTCTGTTTCTTCAAAAGTAGGCAGCACGCTGAACTGAGCTTTTTTACCCTCTGCGTTAAGCTGTGCTACTAAATTTATGCCTTCAATCTCGTGCCCGTCACTTGCAAACACAAGCACATCAGGATTGTCTGAATAGCTTACATCGTTATCGGTAAGACGTTTGATTGTTATTGCATCTGTATCAACTGCAAATCCTGCCGCGCCCATAGGAGCGTCAAATTCCGAAAGCAAATCGTCATATCTGCCGCCTGAAATCACAGCGTCACCTATTCCGTTTATGAAACCTGTAAAAACAATATCCGTGTAATAATCGTTTCGCTGAACAAAACCAAGGTCAATTATCAACTTACTGCCAAGGTTAAGCGGAATTAAATTACTGTAGATTTTATGCAGATATTCAAGAGATGACTCTGCATTTGTTCCCTTGCAGATTTCATAAGCCCTTTCAAAAACCTCTTCTCCGCCGAAAAGTGACGGCAGACTGCGGATTGCACTTACAGCCTTGCAAGGCTCAAGCTTATCAAGGAGGTTGTTAAGCACGGAATAATTTTTGCCTTCAATTGAAATTCTGATTTTTTCTTTGTATTCCTCATCAATGTTAAGTTCGTTTGAAAGAGCGTCAAATACACCGGCGTGACCGATTTCAATTCTGAAATCATCTGCAACCGAAGAAATACAATTTACGGCTGTAGTAAGCACTTCAAGGTCAGCCCTTATTCCCTTTACACCGATAAGCTCTATACCCATCTGCATAAATTCATTTCTTCTTCCGGTAAGTGTGGGATTATTACGATAAACAGCCTGTTTATAATAAAGACGCACGGGAAGAAGGCTGTTTTTAAGACGGGAAGAAACCATTCGCGCTATAGGCAAAGTTGAGTCGGGACGAACTACAAGAAGTCTGCCCTTGTTGTCGACTGTCTTAAACATAGATTCCTGAGTAATGCCGCTGCAAGGAAGCGAGAACAAGTCATAAAATTCAATACCCGGTGTAATTACTCTTTTAAAGCCTCTTGTAACAAATACATTCTCAATTTTGCCGCAAATATCATCCATAGCCGAACATTCCGCAAACAAAAAATCCTTTGTACCCTCAGGCGTAATTTTTAAATATTTTTTCATAATAACCTCTCTGTTATTGTTGTGTTGATTAAAACTAAATCGCAAAAACGCTTTACTGTGCTAATGTGTTAATATACTACCATATTAAATTAGCTTTGTCAATTACTTTTCACTTAATTATTGTTATTATCAAAGTTTTCATCATCCAAATTATCATTTTCATCAGATTCTGACCTATTTAAACCAATAATCTTTCTGAGCTTTTCTTTTTGCTGAATTTCCTTTTCTTCCCTTATACGCTTCTGTTCTTCTGCAATTTTTTGGTAGTTGAGCACTTCAAAGTCAAGTGCCTCCTGTGCAATTTTGCCCTTATCATTGATAGCATTTTTGGCTTTCTTTCCAACAAGTGAATATATAACCGCAAATATCGGGGTTCCGAGAATAAAACCCGGTAAACCAAACAATGCACCGCCTACAATTACACTTAAAAGAACCCAAAAACTTGAAAGTCCAACCTGATTACCAATAATCTTCGGCTTGAAAAGGTTGCCGTCAAGCTGTTGAATAACTACAACAATTATAATAAACTTAATCATATCCCAAGGATTAATTATGAATAGCAAAATTGCGCTCGGAACTGCGCCAATAAACGGGCCGAAAAACGGAATTATATTTGTAACACCGATAAGCACTGCAATTAACGGAGCATACGGAACATTTAAAATTACCATCGCTACAAAAGTAAGCAAGCCTACAAAACCTGCGTCAATTATATCACCAACAAGGAAACGACCGCATTTGGTATCTGTAATGTCAACAATTTCATAAATCTTTGGCAAGTACTTAATCGGGATAAATGCTACAGCAAGACGTTTAATAATTCGGAAAAGTTGTTCTTTAGCTGCAAGAAAATACACTGAAATAACAACACCCATAATAAAGTTATAAACGCCTGATGATGTGCTTAATACCATACCAAAAATTGCTTCGCCTGTTTTACCTGCAAGCTGGGTTATATTTCCCATAGAGAAGAATTTCGAAGCCTCTGTCAAAAGATTGCTGAGAATATTATCCTTCTCAATTCCTGCATTAAATGTAGAGTTAATCCAATCAATAAATTCATTTATATGCTGCATAAATGCATCATAATAAGTAGGCATAATTTTAACTAAGCTTGAAAGGTTTTCTATAATCTGAGGAACTACTATCCATATTATTGCAACAAATATTGCTGAAACTAAAACATAAGTGCATACAAGTGCAAGCGGTTTTCTCATATTTGCAAAAATTTTGCGTTTAGTTCCCATTTTTCCAAAAGCCTTTGTGTAAAAGAATCTGTATGGAAAGTTTAGCAGATATGCAAACAAAAATCCTATTACAAACGGAGTAAGGGCTTCGGCAATTTTACTTAAAACACTCCATACCACGTCAATGTTGTCCTTTACAAACAACAAAAACACTGTAAATGAAATTGCTATAAGCACATTTTTGATTGAAACGAGTTTTTTCAAATTTATCACTCCTTAAAATAACGACATCTGTGAACTGTCAGGCAAGTCTTTAAGTACACCGACATCTTTAAGTGTTTCGATTACTGCTTTTGTTACCTTTGTTTTTACCTGCATATCTTCAATAGACAGATATTCATATTTTTTTCCTGACTCAGCAAGCGAAATTGCAGCAGCCTCACCCACTCCGGGAAGAGATGAGAACGGCAATCTGATTTTTCCGTCCTCTACCATAAACATTTTTGCTTCGGATTTGTAAACATCTACAGGTAAAACATCTATTCCTCTTGCCATCATCTCATTGACAATTTGCAAGGTCTGGTACTCAGCGTCGTCTTTTGCTGTTGCTTCGTGAACGCTCTGCTTGTGCTTAATCTGATTCATTTTTTCCCTGACAGCTTTCTGACCTTTCATAGCAACGGCACCATCAAGGTTTTCGCTTCGAACAGTAAAGTACGCTGCATAATATTCAGCCGGTTTGTGAACCTTGTACCAGCCAAGACGGAGTGTAGCAATCATATAAGCCGCGGCGTGGGCTTTAGGGAACATATATTTTATCTTCATACAGGAATCAATGTACCACTCGGGAACATTATGCTCTCTCATAGCATTAAAATGTTCTTCTGTAAGAAGTTTTGTAGCGTTGCCCTTACGGACAATTTCCATTATCTTAAATGCCATTCCCGGTTCAAGACCTTTGTGCATTAAGTAGGTCATAATTGAGTCACGAGTACCGATAACTTCTGAAATTGTGCAAGTACCGTTATGGATAAGCTCCTGAGCATTTCCAAGCCATACATCAGTTCCGTGTGAAAGGCCTGCAATCTGCAATAAGTCAGAAAAAGTTTGGGGCTTTGCTTCGATTAACATTCCTCTTACAAAGCCTGTGCCGCATTCAGGAAGACTGAACGTTCCTGTTTTGGAGTCTATGTCCTCCTCGGTAACACCGAGTGCTTTTGGAGAAGTAAACAGCGACATAACATCAGGGTCACTCATTGAAACTTTCATTACGGGAATTCCTGTGAACTTTTCAAGATAATGGTAAATCGTCGGAACATCATGTCCGAGCTCATCAAGCTTGGTGATAGTATCGTGAATAGAGTGGAAATCAAAATGGGTTGTAATATTGTCAGAATTGACATCGTTTGCAGGGTGCTGAACAGGACAAAAGTCGTAAACATCGTTTGTTCTGGGTACAACAACCATTCCGCCGGGATGCTGACCGGTTGTACGCTTAACACCTGTACAACCGATTGCCAGGCGCTTTTCCTCTGCTTTATGCATTGTCAGCCCGCGTTCCTGAGCATATTTCTTGACAAATCCAATTGCCGTTTTTTCAGCAACTGTCGCAATTGTACCTGCTTTAAACACGTTATTTTTTCCAAACAATTCCTCAGTATATCTGTGAGATTTTGACTGATACTCACCGCTGAAGTTAAGGTCAATATCAGGAACTTTATCGCCTTTGAAACCAAGGAACGTTTCAAAAGGAATTTCGTGACCGTCCTGATCCATTCTTGTTCCGCACTCGGGACAATCCTTTGGTGGAAGGTCAAACCCCGAACCGTAGCTTCCGTCTGTGATAAATTCGCTGTGCTTGCACTTCGGACATATATAGTGTGGACAAAGAGGATTAACCTCGGAAATACCCGACATTGTAGCGACAAAAGAAGAACCTACCGAACCTCGTGAGCCAACAAGATATCCGTGAGCTTCACTGTCTGCAACAAGCTTTTGCGCAGTCATATAAAGCACCGAGAAACCATAAGTTGTAATTGAATTGAGTTCCTTGTCCAGTCGGGCTTTAACTATTTCCGGAAGAGGATCGCCGTATTTTTCCTTTGCCCTTTTCCAGGTAATATCAATAAGCTGTTCCTGTGCGCCCTCAATATTCGGAGGAAATGTTCCCTTTGGAATTGGACGTATGCTTTCGCACATATCGGCAATTTTATTCGGGTTTTCAACTACATACTCATACGCTTTATCCTTGCCGAGCCACTCAAACTCCTTGAGCATTTCGGCAGTAGTTCTGAAATAAAGAGGAGCCTGATCTTCTGCATCTTTAAAGCCTTGACCAGCCATAAGAATTTTTCTGAAATCAGAATCTGTGGGATCCATAAAATGAACGTCGCAGGTTGCGCAAACAGGCTTGCCGAGTTCTTTTGCAAGCTTTATTATTGTACGATCGATTTCGTGCAGTTCTTCTTCTGTTTCAAATCTGCCTTCCCTGATGAGAAAAGCGTTGTTGCCTGTAGGCTGGATTTCAAGATAGTCATAGAACGACGCTATCTGTTTTAATTCTGCCCAGGGTTTTCCTGCTAAAATGCTGTCATAAAGCTGACCTGCACAACAGGCTGAGCCTATTATAAGCCCCTCACGGTACTTTACAAGCTCACTTTTGGGAATTCTCGGCTTTTTGTAAAAATAGTTAAGGTGGCCGTATGAAATTAATCTATAGAGATTTTTAAGGCCTGTTTTATTCTTTACAAGAATTATTTGATGATAGGTCGGTAATTTTTTAAAATCACCGCCGGCAATTTTTGTATTAATTTCGTCAGTTTTTGTTATTGCGTAATCATCTCTTAAGCGATTACAAAGACTTATAAATATTTTAGCGAGAATTTCTGCATCATCTGTCGCCCTGTGGTGGTTAAAATCGCCCAAACGCAAATATTTTGCCACCGTATCAAGCTTGCAGTTTTTTATATCAGGCAGAATTGCACGGGAAATTGCAACGGTGTCAATTGAGGTATAATTATAATCCCTGCCCATATCCTCGCAGGCTTTACGGATAAATGAAGTGTCAAACGGGGCGTTGTGGGCGACAAGCACGTTATCTCCGGCAAATTCAAGAAAATCTGATACAGCTTTGCTTTGTGAGGGAGCATCCTTTACCATATCATCGGTTATGCCAGTAAGCTGTGTTATTTTTTGCGGTATAGGCATTTCTGGATTGGCAAACGTTGAAAAAGTATCGGTAATTTCACCGTTTACGACCTTTACAGCACCAATTTCGGTGATTTTGTCACGAGCAGCAGAAAGTCCCGTTGTTTCAATATCAAAACAAATAAATGTTCCGTCAAACGAAGTATCTGCTTCACCTCTTACAGACTCTACGAGGTCATCCATAAAATAAGCTTCCACTCCATAAATAACCTTAATTTTTTCTTCATCTTTATTGATTTTATCCGCCGCTTTCATTGCATCGGGAAATGCCTGTGCAACGCCGTGGTCGGTAATTGCGATTGCTTTGTGTCCCCATTTATATGCACGGTTTACAAGATCGCCCGCCGAAGTAACAGCGTCCATCTGTGACATATTTGTATGGAGATGGAGTTCAACACGCTTTTTTTCTGCATTGTCAACAACTTTTACCTTTTGTGCAGTGCCAATTGAACGTGCATTTACAACAAGCTCGCCAGCATATTTATCGTATTCTACATCACCCATTACGGCGATAGTATCGCCCTTGCGAATAGAATCAACAGAAGCAGATTCCTGAATTGTATTAAATACTTTTACGGTTGTAGAGCCTGTGTAGTCGGTTATATCAATCGTAAAAATATTTTTATCGCCTGATTTTGTAACACGTTTTTCAAGGTCAAAAACATCACCCCAGATTACAACTCGTCCCGAATCACCGGCAATAGAGCTAATCGGAATCATTTTTCCTCTTATACTTCTGCCGTAAAGAGGTCGAATTGACGACTGAATAATCTGAGGAGTTGCAAATTTGCCCTCGCGAATTTCGATTTCGCTTGCTGTATTTTCTGCTTTTTTATCTTTAATTTGTGAGGAATTTTCGGCTTCTTCACGATAAAAATCAGCCGCTTTAGAGAGGTTTTCACGTTGAACCTGCTTTTCAGCGCTTTTTATTGCGTCAATATACTCGGAACTGTCAGCTTTAATCTCAAGAGTACCCGAATACATAACCTCTATATGCAAATCAAATTCTTCAGCAATTATGTTCTTAAGCGCCCTATCAAAGCCTTTTGCATCAAGTAAACTTTTGCCGCCGTTTAAAAGATTTATTGTAAGAATATTGTCATCAAGCTTTGTTTCCGCATTATTCAGCGTTCCGTTAATGCTCGGAATTTCACGCTTGATTGCTATGTAAAGCTGTGGAAAATATTCAGCTGAAAAAAGAGATGACGGAAAATGAGGCTTAATAACTGCCGATGAAACTTGTAAAATTTTTGCAATTGCCTGCTCAGCATCAAAAAGCATATTACGCTCAACAAGCCCGTCGAAATTTACCCAAAGGGTAACCGAACGGGCTTCAGTTGCAATATTTAATTTTGTAATTACGCCGTTTGATACTGTCTGAGAAAAGCAGGCAGTACCAAACAGTGAACTGAATACTTCGCCAATAGTTTTCATACGATTCCTTCTGCCGGATTTAAAATTATCAGTATTAAGATTTATTCATATAGTATATTCCTAAAATTTTATTTTTTATACAATAAAAAGGAAATTTATATTATATCAAGCTGTTATCAGGGCATCTTTTCAATTTCTTCTACAAGTGCGTCGACAAGCTTATCTTCGGGCACTTTGCAAACGATCTCGCCCTTTTTGAAAACAAGTCCGCAGCCGTCGCCGCCTGCTATTCCTATGTCAGCTTCTCTTGCTTCTCCCGGACCATTTACAACACATCCCATAACGGCTACTTTAATATTCTTCTTGCAGTCTTTAAGTTTTTCCTCTACCTCACCTGCAATCTTTACAAGGTCAATTCTTGTACGTCCGCAGGTTGGGCAGGACACGAACTGAATACCACTCTTTTGAATATCAAGCGCCTTCAAAATATCGAAAGCCGCATAAACTTCCTTTACAGGGTCAGCGGTTAATGATACTCTGATTGTATCACCGATTCCGTGAAGTAAAAGTGAGCCTATGCCCGCTGAAGATTTTATGATCCCCATTCGTTCCGTTCCAGCCTCAGTAACTCCGAGGTGAAGCGGATAGTCACACTGCTGTGATGCAAGCTCATAAGCCTCTACCATTGTTGAAACTGTGGAACTTTTCATTGAAAGCACTATGTCATTAAAATCAAATTTTTCGAGAAGTGAAGCGTGATAAAGTGCGCTGTCACAAAGAGCCTGCGGTGTGGGATGACCGTATTTAGCAAGAATTTCCTTTTCAAGGGAACCTGAATTTACACCGATTCTTATAGGAATGTTTCTTGTCTTGCAGGCATTCGCCACTGCCTTTACCCTATCGTCCGAGCCGATATTACCGGGGTTTATTCTGATTTTATCAACACCTGCCGCACACGCTTCAAGCGCAAGTTTGTAATCAAAATGAATGTCAGCAACAATCGGAACGCTTACCGCTTCTTTTAATGCAGGAATAAGCTTTACGGCATCTATATTAGGAATTGCCGCACGAATTATCTGACAACCTGCCTTTTCAAGCTCAATTGCCTGTTTTACAGAACCTTCAATATCGGTTGAAGGTATGTTGAGCATTGACTGAACAGAAACATCTGCACCTCCGCCAATTACCACGTTTCCTGCTTTTACTTGAATTTTACTGCTCATCTTATCCTCCGTTTGCTACATCCCGGGCATTGTACCCGTAATCAACTGCCATACGTCTTTAAGCGACACAATTATCATAAATATCATCAACAACACAAGTCCTGCCGCATTTACAATTTGCTCTGCTTTTCTCGGAATCGGTTTTCTGAAAATCCATTCTATAAGCAAGAACAGGAAACGTCCGCCGTCAAGAGCCGGGAAAGGAAGCATATTTACTATGCCGAGATTAACCGTAATTAATATCATTACAAACAAAATGTTGTTTACTGCGCTTCCAAAACTGTTTTCAAGGCCCTGTGAAGCAACCTGTGTTACGGCGCTTGCAATTCCGACAGGACCTGAAAGGTCAGTAAACGAAAACTTCCCCTGCACAAGCCACACAAGTGACGTCCACACTGTTTTAGCCATAGAACAGGTTTCGGAAAAAGTCTGACTTAACACTGTGCCAACATTTTTTTCAATTTCATCTACATAAAAATCAAATGATACCGATGGTTTATCTGCCGCTTTATCCTCATCAGTTGCATAATATGTGAAGAATTGAACATCGTCAAGCTCAATTGTTTCACCGTCACGAACAACCTTTAAGTCAGCAATGAAACGTTTGCGTGCGTCTTTTTCGGTTATTGTCGGGAGCTTATAGTCCCTAACATCAAAATATTCATATAACGATGTGCAAACATCATCAAGGTGTTTTTTTGCATCTTCTTTGCTTTTTGCTGTGTTGATTTTTTCACAGCCGTTACAAAGCATATCATAAAATTCCTGTGCTTTTTCGCCCTCAAGCTTATTTTCTACAGCGAGGTCTGCGTAAACATCATAGGCAGAATTTGTGCAGTCCTCTTTATAAACTTCAAGCGATTTGCCGTCAACCTCCTGACATTGCAATGTTGCAATGCCAAACTGCAAATCACGCATATTCCAAACGGAATAGCCGTTTACTTCAACAATTTTATCGCCTTCCTGCAAACCGCAGTTTGCACTGTATGAGTTTGGGGCAAACTGACTGACTGTAGTAGAAGCGTAGCTGTCGGACTGAACGGTGTAGGCAAACATAAGTATAAAACCGAGAAGAATGTTCATAACTGCACCTGCAATTATGATAATCATTCTCTTCCAAACTTTTGCATTATTAAATGCGCGAGGCTCGTCACTGTCCTCGTCTTCTCCCTCCATTGCACAATATCCGCCTATTGGGAAAAGTCTAAAAGTATATTCGGTTTCACCCTTTTTGAATCCGAACAGTCTTGGGCCCATACCGATTGCAAACTCATTTACTTTTACACCGGATAACTTTGCGGTTATAAAATGTCCAAACTCATGAGAAAAAATAATCAGCATAAAAAACAAAACACCGATTATTATTAAAGCTATTGTAGTCAGAATCTGCATTAAAAAACTTCAACTCCATACATCAAATTACCGCAAACAATATTACTTTTGTGCACCGTAAAAAGTGTTACAAAATAAAATTATTTTACATTCTCCATAACATATTGCCTTGCAAGTTTATCGGCAGAAAGAACATCTTCAACATTTTTAGGCTCAAAATTTTTTATACTGTCAACTGCACCGCTGACGAGCTCGCCAATATCAAGGAAAGAAATTTTACCCTGTCTGAAAAGCATATTCGCCTCTTCATTGGCGCCGTTTGCGATTGCAGTAGCGGCACCGCCCATCAAGAGTGCTTTTTTACAAGCCTCAAGGCACTTAAATGTGTTATAATCGGGTTCAAAGAACGTGAGTTTTCCGATTTGTGAGAGATTAAGCTCACCAACGGGAGAAGGAAATCGCTCAGGATATGTTACCGCATACTGAATAGGAATTCGCATATCAGGCAGTCCCAGCTGTGCAATAACTGAATTATCGCTGTACTCAATCATCGAATGGATTATACTTTCACGGTGAACAACAACGTCGATATCATCGCCCGATACATCAAAAAGCCTGCTTGCTTCTATTATTTCAAGTCCTTTGTTCATCATAGTTGCAGAATCAACAGTGATTTTTGCACCCATACTCCAGTTGGGATGATTGAGCGCCTGTTCAATGGTAACGCTTTTAAGCTGTTCTGTTGTTTTGCCGAAGAACGGTCCTCCTGAAGCCGTAAGAATAAGCTTTTTAAGACATTTTGAGTTTGGCATTCCCTGCAAGCACTGGAAAATTGCAGAATGTTCGCTGTCAACAGGCAAAAGCTTTACACCGTTATTTTTTACCGCGTCCGTAACAAGCTTTCCTCCTGCAACAAGTGTTTCCTTATTGGCAAGGGCAATGTCTTTTTTTGCATTTGCCGCAGAAATCGTGGGTTTTAATCCGACCATTCCCACAACGGAATTAAGCACAAGCTCGGCGCTTTCAACAGTTGCGGCGGCAATAAGTCCATCCATTCCTGACATTACTATAGTACCAGTATCTTTTATATTATCTTTAAATATTTTTGCCTTTGATTCGTCAAAAACAACTGCAAGACGAGGTTTATATTTTCTGACCTGCTTTTCAAGCAAAGAAATATTTGTTGAAGCAGTTAGGGCAACAACATTTAATCCAAGCTTATCAACAACATCAAGCGTTTGGGTGCCGATAGAGCCTGTTGAACCTAAAATAGAAATATTCTGAATCATTTTACACCAAAGTTATAAAAGGAATAAACTGGTTTACTGCAACCAAAACGGGTGCAGTAAATATTATGCTGTCAAATCTGTCAAGCATTCCGCCGTGTCCGGGGAAAATTGAACCGTAATCCTTTATTTTTAAGCTTCTTTTTATAAGCGAAAAGCTCAAATCACCAAGAATTGAAACAGGAGCGTCAATTAATCCGAGAACTGCAAGCGCCCAAAAGTTGAATTTTACTCTGGGCATAACTAAAAACTGAAAGAGCAACCCAATCAGCAAAGCAGTCACAAAACAGAAAGCAACTCCGCCCAAAGCACCTTCAACTGTTTTTTTCGGACTGATATTCGGACAAAGCTTGTGTCTTCCCATACTTGCTCCTATAAAAAAACCGCCTGCATCTGCCATCCAAGGCAATGCAAAAGTTGTGCAGAAAAAGAAAGTCACTCCTACACCGCTGCTGCATATTAGTGGCAAGGCACTCATTCCGAAAGAAATAAGCATTGTTCCGAAAACAGCATATACAAGGTCAATATATGACAGAACACTATGATTTATTATCAGTACTGCAAAGCTGAAAATTATAAACAACGTAAGCAGTAAATACACAAATTGCGTTGAAACAAGAATTGAACATAAAACCGCAAACGACATACACGGTATTGAAATCCAAAAATTATTCAGCATATTTTTTGCGTGAAGATATTCGCCTACCATAAAAGCACACGCTATTCCAACGATTATACCTATTATCGGATTACAAATTTCGCCCAAAATTAATATACCTACAAGCAGGGTAATTCCGACGACCGCAGTAAGTAATCTCGGCTTTAATGATTTCATCCTTATCAACTCTCTTTTTAAAAAAACAACTGTAGTTTTATTGAATTTCAGAATTATACTCCGCCGTAGCGTCTGTTCCTTTGAGAATAAATTTTCAGCGCTTCGTCCAAATCTGATTTTTCAAAATCAGGCCAAAGCTTGTTCATTATTACAAATTCAGTATAAGCAGACTGCCAAAGCAAGAAATTAGAAATTCTGTATTCTCCGCTCGGTCTGATAATTAAATCAGGATCCGGCTGACCGCTCGTGTACAAATAATCGGAAATCAGCTGTTCGTTAATATTTTCAGCCGAAACAGCTCCGCTTTGCACATCATTGCATATATTTTTTACGGCACGCACAATTTCATCTCGACTGCCGTAATTCATAGCGATATTCAAAACCATACCGTCACGGTCTTTGGAGTTTTCCTCATTTTCAATCATAAGGTTACGCAGGTCTTTATCAAAAGGTAACTTATCCCCTATGAATTTTACAACAATACTATCGTCCTTGAAGTCTGCAAGCGCCTCCTCAAGATAGGACTTAAAAAGCTTCATCAATGAGCGCACCTCGTCCTCAGGGCGTTTCCAGTTTTCAGTTGAAAAAGCATAAACTGTAAGGTATTTAATGCCTATATCCGAACAGTATCTTGTGATTTTACGAAAGGTTT
>CANBJR010000008.1 GCA_947369085.1 uncultured Clostridia bacterium
AGCCTTCCCAAAGTATCTGACAACTCCATGGACTGGGAAAGATACATTGACTATATAAAATCATCAGTACGTTCTAAAATTTTCTTTGCTACAAATAGTGCCGTCGGCATTTCAGTTCGGTTGTTAAATGGAAGTATATTTTTTAGAAATTGTTTCAAACTTCCTCTCCTCCCTGTAAATCACAAATACCATTCAAAATAGTTTTTATTGCAAAGTCAAAAGTATCATCGAGCGATGTTGGATTCCCGTATCCCCCATGGCTTTCAATGTCAGCAAATCCCTGTAAAAAAGCACGAAGCATTCTAACGCTATGTACCTTTTGTTTTTCAGTTAGTCCATAGGCTTCAAGTACTTGGAACAGGACGGATATAGACCCTTGTGTTGCTTTCAAATGTTCCTTTGATTGATACATATTGTACCATTGCATTGCTTCGAACAAACCTTTGTGGTTAGAAACAAAATTCCGATAAGCATGACAGATTGCAAAAATTGCATCGTCCTTTGCTTTACCTATGGCAACTCTTGTTATTTCACTCTCCAAAGAACACCAGCCATACAGCATTAGTTCTTTGTTTAGTTCATCAAGTCCACCGCTGAAATGCTTATATAGTGACGGAGATTTTATCCCCAATTCATTTGCTAACACCTTCAAGGTTACATTCGTAATACCTTTTTCATCCGCCATATTCGCAGCTATTTCAATAATTTTCTGCTTGTCTAATCCCGCTTTCACAAAGCTATTCCTTTCCTATTTTTAGCTAATCTAGTTAGCCATTATATCATATCTGTTAATTAATGTCAAGCTAACACTTAAAGGCGTACTTATGGCAGTGCTCACAAAATCACCCCCTGAACACAAAAAATCCGATTGAATTTCATTTTAGAAAACCAATCGGATTGTGTTACTTTTATTGAATTGTAAATCAAGCGGTAAACCGGAATTTATATTTTTTTCTGCAAATAAATCATATCTACCAGTTGAGTACTTGCTTCATATATTGAATGGTCATAATTATCCGTGAAGAAGTTTTTAATGCTATGCGAACGAATAAATCCACACTTCTCATAAAAAGGAATTGTCAACGGACTATCCCCTGTGCCAACTTGCAATACAGAATACTTCCCTTTGTATGTCGTAGCAACGAAGTCAATTAGTGCTTTACCATAACCCTTTCCCTGATATTCTGGTTCAGTTGCAATGTTTTTGATTTCAAGGACACCGTTCCCCTCATCTGTTATCACACATTCGCACTTAACTCCATCATCGTCCAAAACATACATTGTCCCCTTATTAAGATACCTGTCTATCATATCCTCTTGCTCATCTGCTAATAGCAGCAACGGAAGAAATTGTTTTTTATTCTCCTTGATTTCTTTAATTTTCATATCAACTTGCTCCCTAAATTACGATTTAATAGTCCACTTACCTTTAATTCATCAATTTCTTTTATTTTAAATTGACTTGCTGTTTTTCAATTATAGTAATTCCCTTCACATCAAAAATTACAAATTCTTAGCCTTCTTTTGCGCCTCATTATCCGGCATTTTAAAAACATAATTGCCGTTTTTCCAATTTCTCAGATTACTGAGTCTTATATCTGCGCCATTATCTCCGTGTTCAGGGTCATTAATTAAATCTGTAATCATCCGACAAGGTAAATCAGGACATTCGCCGCAATGTTCAAAGCCTTTTTCTATACAGCATTTGGCTTTGTCACATTCACCCCAGAACATCTTGCCGCCATTTGACTTACAGCCCTTGCAATTAACCTTATCTTTCCACTCACATATTTCGCAGTATGTACCGCAATATGCTATCATATCCTTGTTCATTTTAAAAACTCCCCTGATTATTACTTCTTTTTTTAGACTTTCTTTCCGGCAGTTCAGAAAACATTTCAGCTACCATTTTCTGCAACTGCTCCTTATTATCAATAATTGTAACAGGAAGCATAGGCTTTGCTCCCTTATATGGTGGTTGAGGCACACTATCAGGCATATATCTTTCACTTGCATTTGTAATCTTCACCATAAATCCCGAGCCGTATATTCCGCCGAATATTCTCTCCTTATAATAGAAAATATATCCGCCCATCATCGGAATTTTGCGCACATCATCAAGGTCTGACAACTGTTCAGTTACATATTCTGCAAGCTCTTTAGCATTCATATTAAAACCGCCTTTCATATTTCATTGTAATCAAAAATGAGGTTTTGTATTGTAAAAATGCGACACATTTCCAATTGCATTATTAATTGACATTCCGTGATACTTTTTAAATTCCCTTATGAGGTGCGACTGGTCATAATACCCGAATTTTTCAACTGCGTCAAGTACATTGAAATGATACTTCAGACATTCCTGCCACAAAAGTTGATAACGGATAAGATTAATCATTTGCTTGGGAGAAACACCTGTATATTCGGCAAACCTGCGTTCAAGCTGTCTTTTGCTTATAACACAATAATTGGAAAGCTCATCGACTCCTACTTTCCCATTATTGTTTATTATACAATAAATAGAATTCATAACATCAGGATTTTCACGTTTTGTATTAAGTCTGTGCAACAAAAATTTCTCTGCTATCACTTTTCGCTCATAAATACTTTCAGCATCGAACAGTTTTTCATTCAGCTCTCTTGCAAAGCCGGAAAAATACGCATCTGCATCTAAAAATGCATTCAGAACACCGTTCATAACTTCATCAGCAAACAACACAGCACTCCACGCATAAAAGCGTATGCCAAAGCAAAAGCAGTCGTTTTCATCAGCAGAATAAGAAAAATTATTGACACCGCAAAAATGACTGCCTGTTGAGTTTAAGTCCGGATTTCCCGTAACCATAATATCCATACAAATATCGGGATTTACCCATATTTTATTCTTTTCATTCGTAATAATAACTGCTCTCCTATGTCTGGTTCCCCAAAAGCACCTTATGTACGGCTTTAAGTCCTCACACGGCTCTATTTCTATATAGTTACCCGAATGTGTGGGATTGGAAGTAACAGTAGTAAAAATTTCATTAAGTCTGAAGGGCATATAAATCACCAATATTATTAATCATGTTCATATAATAACATAACAATATATTATTGTCCAATTAATTTATTTTTTGCTTATTCTATATATAGCAAAACATATACATTGCATATTATTTTTTATAAAAAGCAAAAACAAGCGACAGATTGACTTACTATCGCTTGTTTGTTCATCTTTCTTTTTTAGGGTTTACCCCAACTATTGACATAGAGCCGAAATATAATGATTGACTCATATGTTTGATAATATTAAATTAACCGGATAATGAAAGCAATCAGTATTCTAAGCCGCAAGGATAATTGAAAGCCTTACATTATTTTCTGTGCTGTCAATATCTATAGCCGACTTATCATTAAAATCAAATCTAATCTCGTAGATTTGATTTTCTGATAATGCAGTATCACAATTTACAGTGTTCCCCTGAGAATCACAAATTGACCATTCAGTATTAAAGTCTGTAAGTTTGCCCTTTTCGTCCTGATAAAACAGTTTATATTCAGATGCCCTCTTATTAAGACCGTTCACCTTAAAGGCAATTGTATTGTCCTGTAAAACATTATAAATATTTGCCTTCATCAAATAAGTTGCAGGCACTAACTCAGTTTTGCTAAGCTCCTTAAACTCGCTGTCAGATAAATTATATCTCTCCATATCATTCAAAGATATTTTTTTAGCAGGCGACTGCGGCAGATAAACAAAGTCATCCTGCCAACGCACCATTTCCATATCATTTGTCGGGCAGTACAGTGTGTTTCCCCTTACATCAGCAATCATTCCAACAGCCATATTATTGTACTGAGGCAATGAAGAAACAGGCAGTTCATAAACTGTTTTTCCGTTTGAAAAATCAAGCACTTCATAGCACCACATATCTGTGTCAAGATTTTGCCAATAACCATACAGATAGCCTGTGGCAGTTGACAGCTTAATCATAGAAGTATCTCGTATGTCATCCCTCAGCCACACCTTTTCAGCTTTGTAGGAATCACCGTCTTGTACAAAATCTACTCTTTCAACACCCGGAGCAATATACTTACCACCCTTATTTTTCCAATTGCTGTCATAGATATTATCGTACGACTGAACCGATGAATCTGCATCAGGCTCGGCAAGTCCTGCGTTTCCTGCTCCAAACCAGTTACATACCAATACAGAAGTTCTTCCGTCACCGGAAGAATAGACAAGAATAGAGTTTTCAACAGCAACAGGGACATCGTCGCCCAAGGTATCCAGTACAGGTGTTTTAGCCACAACCTCACCCGTTTTTGATGATATTGCAATTAAATTTATAGGATCAAGGTTATCAGTAAAAATAACTAAATCTTTTGTAAGTGTTGGAGTTGTTCCGCTTCCGTAAGCAAGGCCACCGCCTGTGTATTCAGAACCCTCCTGTGCATCATTTGCGCCGTTGCTGTCGTAGTCAACTTTCCATTTAACTTTAACCTCATTATCTGCCTCAAGCATATAACAGGATTTATTTGTAAGGATAACAGCTCCGTCTTCATTAGATGAAATACCATTTTCTGCGCCTTCTCCGTCTGTAAGCTTATGGACAAAAATGTTATCATCAATTGAGGCTTTCTCGCCATTCATAGTCTTTTGGATATACTCATTTGAGATATATCCCATAAAACCAGCAGGATTTCTATCAGGGTATATCCTAAATCCTCCTGTTACAAACCAAAGATTTCCACAGTAGTCATATACAATGCTCAAAAGATTGGTGTCAATATTATTTCCAAGCAATTTTTTTTGCCTGAGCAGCTACATCAATATCCAAGATTTTCTTAAATTCAGGGAGAATTTCGCCTTTTTCGTCTTTAGTCTGAACAACAATTATATGGCCGTGAGAAGTCGGCATAACAACATTGTCATTACTGTCAACAAAAGAATATGAAATTTGAACCACATAACCTCCTCCGTCGTGCTGAGAAGGTATAAAAGCTCCCTTTCTGACGATATTTTCACCATCCATTTCTACAATGGCAACACCGCCGAGCAGAGGAGTAATCATATTTTGCTGACTATCGTAAAACGCTGCAGAAGGTGCCTGCTTGTTTAATGTTTCAATAGAAGTACTGAGCTGCGAGCCTATACCAATAGGCAATACTGCGTCTGTAACATCAGAACTGTATGAATCATTGTGAACAGCATTATCGCTGTCAGCCATATAAGGATTTTTTGCAACATCATTAGCCGAAATTCTGATTGGCACAAGAGCCTGAGTCTGAGTCTTAGCTTGTGTCTGGGTATCTTTCTCCGTGTCAGTATTGTTTTCCGTTGCTGTACAACTTGACAGCATAACTAATGTAATTAAAGCAAAAGCACATAATAATCTTTTTCTGATTTTCATTTTCAGCCCTCGATTTTAAATTTTTAATATTATACACTATTTTTCAGCATTTTTCAATATTTTTACAAAAAAGAAATCATTACTTACATGTAATTTCATATAAAATAAATATCACACCTGCAAAGCCGGTGGTTTTATAACAGACCTAAAAAGGCATTTCACCAGCAGACCACTAAAGATGTATAGCACAAGCTAAAGCTACCTACCACATTTACACTATTTTACTTTTTATCTACTTAATACATATTAAGAAAAAGCTGTAGGATTAATTTCCTACAGCTTTTCATGGCTCCCCTTTTGCGTAACTATCCGAACACTCGGGGGCAGTATCAATATCAAGTTCCGGCGGCTCGATAAAAGATATTTGTTGCCCATCTTTAAGATTAAAATAAATTATGATTTTATCGTCATATACTATGACGGAGTTTATAAAAGTGTCAATGATTTCTCGGCGGTACTTTTCGTCAAAGAGGTCGCCGCCCCGGAATTTATTAAGGTATTTTAATACGTCCTGCTCCGTCAGCTTTGCCCTATTTGATATTTTTGCTTTTGCAAGCTCAATCTCTAAATCCTCTTTTTGGATTTGCAAGTTTTCAGCCTTTTCGTTTATTTTTGCCGCCACCGCCGGCACGGAGGAGGCTATCAGAGCGTTTGCGCAGCCGTCAAGCTCCTTGTCGATTGACTGCAAGCGAATTTCAAGCTCTCTTATGCCGCTCTCATTAAACAGTTCCTTATATTTCGCAACGACTCGCTCGGCAACATAATCTATCCTTTCCGCTGCAAGTATGTAGTTAACGGTCTGCTCAACGACGTACCACTCTAAAAAGTCCTTTTTCTCGCTCTTTTTCTTGCACCCTGAGCGGTGCTTTTTACGGCCGTGGCACGTATAATAATAATGCTTGTCGCCGTTGCGAGATGTGCCGCTGTCGCCAAACATCGGCGAGCCGCAGTTACCGCAAAAGCATTTGCCTGATAATAAAAAGTCTATATCATCCGTCTTTTTTTGTCCTCGCATACGTCTTGACAACTCCAATTTTTGTTGACACTTATTAAAAATATCATCGCTTATCAACCTCGGACAGCTCCGGGGGATTTCGCCCTTGTAGGTATAGTCGCCTATGTAAACTCTGTTTTTAAAAATGTTGTCAAAGCTTGTGCAAGTCCATTTTTTGCCAAACTTAGTAGCATAACCTTTATTGTTAAGAGCAGCGGCAATCTCGGTTTTTGTATTGCCTTTTGCAAACATATCAAAAGCAAGCTGCACCGCCGGGGCGGTTTTATCGTCAACGGCTAATTTTTTATCAACAATTTTATATCCGTAAGGTGCAGAGCCTGTCACATATCCGTGTCTTGCTGTATCTTCCATTCCTCGCCGAGTATTTTCGGCGAGGTTAACAGAATAATACTCGGCATACGACTCTAAAATGCCCTCAATTATAATGCTCTCCGAGCCTTCTCCGAGTCCCTCGGTTGCCGATAAAACACGCACACCGCATTTTTTGAGTTTATTTTTATAAACCGCAGAATCATAGCGATTTCTGGCAAAGCGGTCAAGTTTCCAGACGATAATATATTCAAACTGCCCTTTTTTGGCGTCGGAAATCATCTTTTGGAAGTCGGGGCGGTGGTCGCTCCTGCCGCTCATAGCCTTGTCTATGTACTCGCCTACAACAGCATAGCCGCTCCGCTCTGCAAAGGCTTTACACTCTCTGAGCTGTCCCTCAATGCTCTGCTCTTTTTGGTTAGTGGAGCTGTAACGAGCATAAATAACGCAGTTTAATTTTTTAGCAGCACTCATAATAATACCTACTCATCAATTTTAAATATCTAATACATCATAAAACGTTTGTTCTGATATAATCTCAATATCCTGCCCTTTTAATTTTAATTGCTCAGCCTTTTTTTGCTTTGAACTTTTACCGTCCTTAATTGAACTGCAATAGTCATTATTTCCCAAAATGAGAAAATTTGTTTTCTTTGTAACTGAATTTGCAACCTTGCCGCCTATATTTACAACTAATTGCATAGCATCTGCACGCTTCATTTTTTCCAAGGTACCAGTAAAAACACATTCTTTATCATAAAACAAGTTAGTAGTATCAACATCATCACCATTACAAACTATCTTGCTTATATCAATTCTACTTCCGGATTTACCTCTGTATCTATGCTTTTTAAAAGAATTTGCAAAATTTTCAAAAGTTCCATATTTTAATAAAGCTTCTCTTTTGCATATTTTGAGTAATTCAAGGCAGTTTTCACAATCAACCAAGGAACGATGTTTTCCTTTAGAGTCTATATTCAGATATTCAATCATATCGGATAAACGGTGATGTTCAAGTTGCTGATAAAGTTTCCTGCTCAACCTCAATGTATCAATGTAATTATTATTTATATTTTGTTCGGTATTTTGGCAAAGAAAACCAACATCAAAACTTATATTATGTCCAACTAAAGGAAGTTCACCGATAAAATCTATATAATTCGGCATAACTTCGGACAAATCAGGAGCATCACTCAACATTTCATTTGTTATTCCAGTAAGTTCAACGATATAATCATCAAGTTCAATCGAAGGTTTTACCAAGGTATTAAAAATATCTGTTATTTCACCGTCCACTACTTTCAAAGCCGCCATTTCTATAATTTTATCATATTTACGGTCAAATCCAGTAGTTTCAAAGTCCATAACAATATATTTATCAGGAAAATCAATAATACTTATGCCTTTTTTATTTTCTATACTCATATTGGCATTACTCCTTATTTATTATATTTTCCACCTATTACCGCAATTCTGACATACCGCTTCAGAGTGTGTTTTTGATTTTGTCTTGCTATTTGTCAATAAAGGAATGATAAGAATCAATCCCACAGTGCATATAGCCAACAAAATCCACAAACACCAGCCTAAACAACCTCTATGTTTTGTTTTTACATCGGTTACAGCTTGTACTGTAACATTTTCACTTCCACATTTTGGGCATACCATAAAAAATCCTCCTTATATACGGCACATATTGACAACTTCTGCCGTATAATGTAAAATAATATTTGAGAGGTGAATATACTTCTCTTTACGTTCATTTAGCCGTCCACTATTCGCTGTAGTGGACGGCATTTTCATTTAAAATCTACATATATAATTTTACTGGCACGCTTATATTTAGGCGTGTTTTTCTTTTAGTTTTTTATCTATGTAATTTCCACTACTAACCATATCATTCGACAAATCAAATAATTTCTGCTTTCCTTTATCATTCAAGCAGTCATAGTTATTTATTAACTGTTGTCTTTTAATATCTTTAATATTATTTTTCACTTCACTTACATATTCATCATAAAATACTTCCATTTTAACGTTTAAAGCAGTGCATATTTTAGCAAGAACAGTTATATCAACTTTCATATTATCCCGCTTAATAATACTATATATAGTTGATTTTGATACACCTATACGTTCTGCCAACTCATTAGGATTGCTGTTTTTTTCACTTAATAGGTTTGACAGCGTTTTACCTATTCCCATAGTATGCCTCCTTTCTATAAATATATAATAACAGATATTGAACATAAAATCAACCAAAATTTGCGCATTTGCGCAAATTTGGAAATGCTTACAAAAACAGTAAATAATTTTATGCAAAACGTAAAATTTACGCATTTGCGCAATTTTTAGTTGACAATGTATGCGTTTGCGTATATAATTAAATCAAAAGAAACGCAAATGCGTAAATAAAGGAGGTTATACAATGTACGCAAATTTAGACCGTGAAATAAACAGCAACGGAATGTCTTGGAGGTCAGTATCTTTAGCAATTGGAATGCCCGAAAGTACTTTTCGCAATAAAATTACAAACGGGGATTTTTCAATCGGTGAAGCGTTTGCAATTAAAGAACGAGTATTTCCAAAATATGAATTAGAATACTTGTTTGACAAATCCGCATAAAGGAGCAAATCAAATGTATTTTAACACGCAAACAGGACAACCCCAAAAATCAAAAGTCTATCTCGTCTGCGGTGCTCCGGGCAGCGGCAAAACTACATATGTTATGCAACATAAAGAGCTGGGTGACTTTGTCCTTGACCTTGACCTTATCCGTCAGGCTTTCGGAGCACCGCAAAAGACAGACGAGTGTTTTCAGCGGCAAGTCCTTTTAGTGAGAGATTTGCTTTATAACGAGATTGTGCATCAGCAAATTGGATGTAAAAACATCTGGGTAATCTCAGGATTGCCCGAACTCAGCAAAAGACGTGCGGCAGCTCTACAGCTCGGAGCAGAGATTATTTTTGTCAAAACTAAAAAAATCGACTGCATACGCAGAGTTATGAGAGATGACAGCCGCAAGGATAAAGCTAAACAGATTGATATTATAAACGAGTATTTTGATAAACTGGAGGAGTGATTATGCGGCTTGTACAAATCGGCGTGCAATCTTTAAGAGGTCCGGACGGTAGTTTTTTACCGAGTGAGCCTATATACAGAGAGATGACGGACGACGAGGCTAAAAAAGCCGCCGCCCGGGAAGAAAAAATGCTTGACGAAGCAGCATCCGACATTGCGAAAACGATGAAACAATATAAGGAGCGTTTTTTTGGAGAGGAGGCGGAAGAATGAGCGAATTAACCGAAGCGCAGAAAAACAAACGCTACAGGCAATTTAAAAAATACAAGGTTATATGCAAGTTGCCAAGTGCCGAGCAGTACTGTCAAAAGTACAGCGGCTCACCTTGTTGCTTTTTTTGCAAGGACAAGCAGACGTGCAAAAGTGCTTGTCAAAATGAGCCTATAGGCTGTAACTGCTCAGCCTGTAAGGACAAAAACGGAGGGATAAAAGTTGAGAGAGCACTGCAAAGGCTGCGGACACAGGCGGCCGCTGACAAATAATAATGTTTGTTGTCAGACTGTATGTCACTATCTGCTTGATACAGGCAAGGTCAGAGGCTGTCCGCCCGACAAATGCCCACACTACACAACCGACAAATGCCCACACTACACAACCGAGAAATGCCACGAGCTGGGCAAGTGGCAGACACTCGCAAAAAAGGAGAATGAAAATGGATATTAAAGAAAGCGTAACTCTTGACGCTACAAATTTTACGACAGAACAGGCAATAAGCTTTTTTGATGAAACGGCAAACAGATACCGCGAAGCAATGAAATTGTCACATACAAACAAAGGCACTCCACACAGAAGAAACTCATCAGGAATTATTATATTGCAGAACAACAATGAAGCTGATATATCTGCCTTTGGCTCAGCCGTCACGCTCAATGACGTTATACTTAATGTTTTAATCTTAAGAGCTAAAGAGGCAGATACAGACGACGTTGCAGCTTTACTTACGGCATTTGCAGGCAAATTACTTTATGAAGCTCTTACAGTCGGAAATTTTACATACAAGATGGAGAATTTAGCCTTACCGTTAGTCGGAGATACTGTGTGCAAATTAACTGAAAAAGTCAAAGGATTTAAAAATGAATGCCCGACAGATTAAACGAGCGTGGGAAGAATTTTTGCCCGTTGTCGTCTGCAATCCGAACGAGCCGCCTGTTGAGTGCAGCTACATTAAGCAGATTATATACGACCGCACCGACAAAGGCAAAAAAAGAGTATCCTGCGTATGCGTTGACAAAAACTGCCCGAACAGCACCGTACAAGCGAGGGCGAGAAATATTAAGCTAAAGGAGGATTACGATAATGGTAATTAAAATAATTACCGAAAAGGGATTTACAAGAATCGAAATGCCGTCAGACATATCAGAACGTGAACTTTTGAACGCAAAAAACATCCTTGACCGCACCTTGCAGGAGCGAACAGAGGAAAAGCGTGCACCGAAATTGAGCTTTTGCAAAAAGTGTGCAAGGTTTATCCGCCGTCTGCATCATCAAATAAAAAAGTCCCTCTCAGCCGAGCCGAGAAGAACTGAAATAACGGTATTTCGTCCGTTGCTCATTGAAGCAACAGAAACAAATAATTGTTAGGAAAAAGCCGCTGCAAAAACGCAGCGGCGGTAAATGAAATAGTAGTCGATGGGTAAATAACTACTATTTTTAGTATATCAACAAAATCACAAAATTGCAAGGTGTATTTATGAATTACATAGATTTTTTAAAAACAAAGGTTGCCGTTGCAAAGCAGACAGGCTTTGAGGCTGACGATTTAAATCCTGCATTGTTTCCACATCAAGCTGATACGGTGCGTTGGTGTTTAAAGGGCGGCAGACGTGCAGTATTTGCATCATTTGGCAACGGCAAAACCGCAATGGGATTAGAGCTTGCCCACAAATGTGCAGAGCATACAGGCAAACCGTCGCTTATTTGCTTACCGCTCGGAGTTAAGCAGGAGTTTATCAGAGATGCCGAGAATATACTCGGTTACGACAAGCCTATATATGTCCGCAATATGGCCGAAATTAAAAATTGTACAGCTGAAATTATGCTGACAAATTACGAGCGAGTGCGTGACGGTGACATTGATCCCCGATATTTTGGCTGCACTGTGCTTGACGAAGCGGCCGTATTACGTGACTTTGGCAGTAAAACATATCAGACGTTTTTAAACAAATTTAAGGGCGTACCCTATAAATTTGTAATGACTGCAACGCCCGACCCTAATAAATACAAAGAGCTTATCCACTATGCAGGCTACCTTGAGATTATGGACACAGGTCAGGCGTTAACCCGATTTTTTCAGCGTGACAGCACAAAGGCAAATAATCTTACAATCTATCCACACAAAGAGCAGGAGTTTTGGTTGTGGGTATCATCGTGGGCATTGTTTTACACAAAGCCGAGTGACCTCAATCCCAATTACTCTGATGATGGATACGATTTGCCAAAGCTGATTATTAACAAGCACCGCCTCATTACAAAAAAGGCTTGTGACAGTGTTGAGCCGGACGGTCAGTTAAAAATGTTTGACGATGCCGCTGTATCTCTTAAGTCAGCGGCAAAAATAAAAAAAGAATCAATCAAACAACGTGTTGCGAAACTAAAAGAAATTGTTGAGGCAAGTCCAAACGACCATTTTATTTTGTGGCACGACCGGGAAGCGGAGCGCCACGAAATTAAAAAAGCTGTACCCTCCGCCGTTGAGGTTTACGGCAGTCAAGATTTAGATGTCCGTGAGAAAAATATTATTGATTTTTCGGACGGTAAAACTCAGTATCTTGCAACAAAAAAATGTATCAGCGGCAGCGGCTGTAACTTTCAGCGGTTTTGCCACCGTGCAATTTTTGTCGGCATAGATTATGAGTTTAACGATTTTATACAGGCGGTACATAGGATTTATCGCTTTATGCAAACAAAAGAGGTCATAATTGACATTATTTATATGGATACTGAGGACGAAATCATAAAAGAACTTTTTGCAAAATGGGACCGTTACAATTACCAGACACAAAAAATGGTTGATATCCTCAAAAAATACGGACTCTCTAACAATGAGATTAAAGAGAGCCTTGTCAGGACGATGGGAGTGAGCCGCACGGAAGTTAAAGGAACACATTTCACCGCAATCAATAACGATTGCGTGGAAGAAATGAAAAAGATGAAAGAAAACAGCGTTGATTTGATAGTAACGTCTATCCCTTTTTCGAACCATTATGAATACACACCCTCTTATAATGATTTCGGTCATAACGAAAACAACGAAAAGTTTTTTGAACAGATGGACTACTTAACCCCCGAAGCATTAAGAGTGCTCAAGCCGGGCAGAGTAGCTTGCATACACGTAAAGGACCGTATTTTATTTGGCAATGCAACCGGTGACGGTATGCCGACGGTTGACCCCTTTAGTGATATGACCGTGATGCATTTTATAAAGCACGGCTTTAAGTATATGGGGCGAGTCATCATTACAACCGACGTTGTCAGAGAAAACAATCAGACGTACCGACTCGGGTGGACTGAAAATTGCAAGGACGGCACTAAAATGGGTGTAGGTTGCCCCGAATATGTATTGCTTTTTAGAAAATTACCGACCGATACGTCAAAGGCGTATGCTGACGAGCCTGTCGTAAAATCAAAAGAGGATTACTCGCGTGGCAGGTGGCAGCTTGACGCCCACGCAGATTGGCGAAGCTCAGGTGACATTCTGCTCGACAAAGACCAAATTAAAAATATGCCGATTGATACATTGCAGAGGGTTTACCACGAGTATTCTAAAACTCACATTTACGATTATAAAAAGCACGTTGAACTTGTCGAAGAACTTGACAAAGAAAACAAACTCCCTGCGTCATTTATGGTATGCGCTCCTGCCTCTTGGACTGATACTGTCTGGGATGATATTAATCGTATGAGAACCTTAAACAGCGAGCAGAGCCGCAGAAAATTACAAATGCACGTTTGCCCTTTGCAGCTCGATACCGTCGAAAGGCTTATTGACAGATACTCAAGCGAGGGTGATACCGTACTTGACTTTTTTGGCGGAATTATGACCGTCCCTTATATGGCCGTAAAAAAAGGCAGATATGGTATAGGTATTGAGCTTAACTCAGATTACTTTAGGGATGGACTTGCCTACTTAAAAGCAATGGACGCTCAATGTGACGCTCCGACTCTCTTTGATTTTTTACGTGAGGGTGCATAATGCTAAAGTTATTGTTAGGCGGCAGCCCCTGCACATACTGGAGTATTGCACAGTCAAAATACAGAGAAACCGAGCCGAGCGGCTTAGGTTGGGAACTCTTTAAAAATTACCTTATCGCAAAAGACAAATACAATCCCGATTATTTTCTTTATGAGAATAATTATAGTATGGATAATAAAATCCGTGACGAAATCACAAAGCAACTCGGAGTTGAGCTGATAATGATAAACTCTGCGCTTGTATCAGCGCAGAGCAAAAAGCGGCTTTACTGGACGAATATCCCGAATGTGCAGCAACCCGAAGATAAAGGCATTATGCTTAATGATATTTTGGAGAGCGGTGAAAACTTATCAGCTGATATAAAAAGCTATTGCCTGACAGCCTCCTACAGTGGAGCGTGCGGATGGAATACGCTTGAGCGGAAACAACGGACAATGGTAGCCGAATCCGTATGCGTTGCACAACGTGGGCGTTACACCGAGAGCGGCAATCGCTCAAAGAAAATTGAAAACTCTGATACAGAGCAATATTTTGAAGCAAGGACAGACGGCAAAACAAACACGCTGACAACAGTATTAAAAGATAATGCAGTCGCAGAACCTGTTGCAATAAACGACTATAACGGCAAATGCAGAACTATTAAAGCTCAATATCAAAATACTTCAATTTGTAGCACTTGTTATACAGGTACTTACGGTGCGACGATGATTGCAGAGCCGTTGAAAATTTGGAGCAACGGAAAAGGGCAAGGATACGGTGTTTACTCTACGGAACAAAAAGCTCCCACTGTTACTACAAACTATAAAGCCAGTAAATTTGCAACACCGCTGAGCTGTTCGAAAAATTCGAACAGCTTAAAAATCTACGAAGTACGTGACGGCAATATTACCATTAACGACAAAACCTACCCTATAAAACTTGCAGACGGATTTTACATAATCAGGCTTTTGACAGTCCTCGAATGTAAACGTCTGCAAACCGTACCCGATAATTATATTATGCCCTGCTCCAAATCGCAAAATTATAAAATGCTCGGCAACGGTTGGACGATTGACGTTGTAGCACATATCTTATCCCATATCCCCGACATTAAAAATAAAAATGTTGAGGTTTTGTCAATGTATGACGGTATGTCGTGCGGTCATATTGCACTCGACAAGCTCGGCTGTAACGTCGTAAATTATTACGCAACCGAGATTGATAAATATGCAATCAAAACTACCTTTGCGAATTATCCTGATACAATCTACCTCGGCGATGCTTTTAATGTCCGCAAGGACGATTTTAAAATTGAGCCGCCGAAGGTCAATAAGCAAGAGATTTCCGTTGTCAGCGGCAATCAGCTCACATTATTTTAGGAGTGATAAAAAATGAGATTTACTTGTATAAAATCGGATTTGATAAAAGCATTATCAAATACATCCAGAGTGGCAGCGGCAAAAAACTCAATTGCCGCACTCGACGGAGTTTTAATAAAGGCTTATGACAATAAGCTCAACATCTCAGGTTATAACCTTGAAATCGGCATTACAACTGATATTGACGCTAAAATTCAGGCGGAGGGCGAAATTGTTGTCAGTGCAAAGCTATTTTTGGATATTGTCCGCCGTTTGCCCGAAGAAATCGTAATAATTGAAACTGATGAAAGAATGGTTACATATATAACCTGCGGAAACGTCAATTATCAGATTGTCGGAATGTCACCAAAAGAATACCCCGAGTTACCGACCTTTGAACAGACCGAATCAATTACCGTTAACGCCAAAATCCTATGTGAGATGATTCGGCAGACGGTTTATGCAGTAAGCGAAAACACCGCAAAGCCAATTTTTACAGGCTCGCTTTTTGAAATTGAAAAAGGCAAATTTAAAATTGTAGCTGTTGACGGCTACAAAATGGCTATCAGAGAGGAAAAAATCAGTTGTGAAAGCAAAACAAGCTTTGTAGTTCCCAGAAAAACTCAGCAGGAAGTATTGAAACTGATAGCCGAAAGTGATGAAAACATTGAAATCTCAGTCGGTCAGCGGCATATTGCCTTTAAAATTGGAAATTACCGAGTTATTTCCCGACTTGTTGAGGGTACGTTTTTAGATTATAAATCTGCAATACCCAAAAAATTCTCAACGGAAATTTTTATCAACAAAAGAAAATTAACGGAATCACTCGAAAGAATGGCACTTTTGACCGACACCAAAGTACAAGCACCTATAAGGTGTTCTTTTGCAGAAAACGAAATGAAATTTTCTTGCGCGTCGACAAGAGGAAAAGCAAGCGAAAGTCTTTCGGCAAAAATAGACGGTAACCCAGAGGAAATCGGATTTAATTGTCGTTATATGCTTGACGCTCTGAAAAATACCGATACCGACGAAATCAGGATATTATTACTCCGTTCGACAGCGCCGATAATTATCAAACCCGTAAAGGGCAACAGCTTTTTATGTTTTGTGCTACCTATGCGATTGCAGGGAGCAAAATAAATCAGTTAATAAAACGCCGTGCAGTTTTATTATACATAAGACCATTTATCTCTGACTTTTTGATAATCCATTAATCTATTGTACTTCTTTCATAATATACCCACGTCGGCACGGCGGCGTGGAGAAAAATAAATAGGTGAAGAATATGAAAATCAAGAAAGCATTTGAAATTTGTAAAAAACAGGGAGTTATCAGAATTTATCGCAATGATTTTGAAGAGCAGTATTTATCTGACGGTGCGGCGATATATCCTATTTTTGAGTTGCCCAACCTCAACGAGGATTACATATGCAGACTTTATGATATTACCGATACGCAACGCGGCAAAATAGCGTTTGACATTGTAAAAGGTATGCCGGGCGTTGATGTATCAGACTCAACGGCGGATGAAACTCCTGCGGAAATGTGGGATATTAGTTCAAGTTATAACGGAGCAACAATTATTCCGATTGCTACTGATGAGGGAGTAATGTTTATTAATCAGCTTTACTTAAAGCCGTTTACAGATATGCCGCAGAATGATATGCAGATAACAAAAAGAGTATGCGGAAATATGAGATACTTTTGTATTAAATTCGGTATGCTTGCTTATGGTTTTATTGCTCCTATGAGCATAGTAACAAAAGATTTTGTAGCAAAGTTAGAAAGGCTTTACAACCAGAGCAAAATCATCTTAATAAATCAAAGGAGTTCCGAAAATGAAACAGTACGAAGCTGATGAGCAGCGGAAGTTATTTCAGTGGATTGCTTTCATTAGAACGGAATACCCCGAAGCTGATATGATGTTCCATATTCCGAACGGCGGCAGCCGCAATAAACTTGAAGCGGCTAACCTCAAAAAACAGGGAGTCCGTGCAGGCGTGCCGGACTTATTTCTTCCGGTTGCAAGAGGCAAATATCACGGATTATTTATCGAGCTTAAATACGGCAAAAATAAGGCGACTCAAAAGCAAAAAGAATGGCTTGCAAAGCTCAACGAACAGAGCTATGCCGTAGCCGTTTGCTACGGTTGCAACGAAGCAAGTAAAAAGATTTTAAAATACCTTAAATTAGGCGAATTTTGAAGAAGCGAAGCAATCAAAGATTGGAACGGGAGGGCTGACAATGGCAAATGAATCAACACTTGTAGCAGGAAAAATATCAACGGAAAGTAATGAAAATTGCCTTTATTGCACTCTTGATGAAGACTTAACCTGTTCGCAGGAGTGGTTTAAAAGTCCAGATGGCGAAATATCAATAGGATTGTGTTGCGGAGGAGCTGAAGTAGCAATCATATTCAAAAGCCATAATAATACTTCTACTCTTGTGACCTCTGCAAAATATTGTCCTTATTGCGGAAAACAAATATCTTTATAGGTGGTGGAAAAAATGGCAAGTTGTAAGGATTGCTTATGTGAAATAGTATGCAAATACAATGATGGCGTTAATGAATATTGTAAGGGTAATTGCCCACATTTCAAAGACCGCGCCCGATTTGTGGAGTTGCCGTGCAAGGTCGGAGATAAAGTATATGAAATGGTTTTGAACCGAGATAAAAGCTTCAGCCATTGGAATACTCACGAAGTTGTAGGTGTACATCTTGGCGATTTTCCTGATTTGAGAGGTCACAAAAGACAAGAATATCTTGTTACTTTTTGTAAAATAATGAATTTTTTAGGTCGTATACCGTTGAATAAACTGGGCAAAACCGTATTTTTAACCCGAGAAGAAGCCGAGAGGGCGTTAAACAGTTCGGAAAAGTCGAACGGTTGAAAGGAGAATTTAAATGGCAGAAAACGTACTTGAACGTATGAACAGAATCGGAGCAGACAGAAAAATTGCCGATTTTAAAGTAAAGCAAAAAGAAAACTATGAATTCAAAGTCAATTACGCTCGTATCAGAGCGTGGGAATTTTACAACGAGTGTGCAAAGCGTGATTTAAACGTCCACGTATCTGTTGGCGGACTTGACAGCATTACACTGTTACTGTTTTTAAGGTCAATCGGCATAGATGCACCTGGAATAAGCGTGTCATACCTTGAGGACAAGTCGATAATGGCGGTACATAAACAACTCGGAGTACAAAGTTTAAAGCCTACAAACAAGGCTGACGGAACACCTTGGAAGAAATCTGAGATACTACAGGAGTTTGGTTTTCCGGTATTATCAAAAGAAATCGCTGGGAAAATTGAAACACTGCAACACCCGACTGAGAAGAACAAGACAGTCAGACACGCTATTATCACAGGCGAAACAGGAGCTTATGGAGGTTATCAAAAAAACAGCCGTATGAAACTGTCCCAGAAGTGGCTTGAAAAGTTCGGAGGATATGAAAACGAAACTGAAAACGTAAATTACGGTACTCCGAATTTTAAAGTATCTTCAAAGTGTTGTTATTACCTCAAAGAGAAGCCTTGTGACGATTGGGCAAAAGAACATAACAGCGTGCCTTATCTCGGATTGATGGCTTCCGAGGGTGGCAGACGTGCCAAGTCACTTATGATTAACGGCTGTAATTATTTCGGCAAATCTACAATCCGCTCTGCTCCGTTTGCTATCTTTAACAGACAGGATATTTTACAGCTTGCACTTGATTTAAATGTACCGGTACCGGAAATCTACGGAACAATTGAGCGCAAAGAGGACGGCACTCTTTACACTACTAAGGCACAGCGGACAGGCTGTAGTATGTGCGGATTCGGGGTACATATGGAAAAACGCCCTCATAGGTTCGATTTGCTGAAAGAGCGAAATCCGAAAGAGTGGGAATATTGGATGTACAATTGCTGTACTGACGAAAACGGTGAAAAATACGGCTGGGCAAGAGTGCTTGACTATATCGGAGTAGGTTATTAAGGAGCGTGAAAACAATGAGAGTTTATCAATGTGACAGTTGCAAAAAAACAATTACAAATCCGCACGCCGTTAAAATGAAAGAATTTTATGTAGGTGCAGATTTTGACAATGGGATGTATTTCCCCGTTGACGTTAGAAAAAAAATAAAAATACATCTTTGTGATGATTGTTACAAAGGCTTACACCTTATCGCTGAAAACAAAAGGAGTGAAAACAATGGCTGAAAAAGAATACATAGAGCGGAACGGACTACTTGAATGGACAAGAGAATTTTATCCTGAAGAAAAAGTCTTTGCAAGTGCAGTAATTAACGCACCCACCGCCGATGTGCAGGAGGTTAGACACGCAGAGTGGGTATTACAGGAAAATAAACATCCAGAGGCTGTTTGCTCAAATTGTGGCAGAGAGGTAGTTTATCAAATAGTTAATAACCGTTGGGAATTTGAAAATTATTGCCCTCACTGCGGCGCAAAAATGGATAAGGAGTGAACAGGAATGACAAGAGCTGAATTAGAAAAACATCTCGGAAACAGAGTAAAAATAACCGTGTTTGACGGAACTGTTATAGAGGGATTTTTACATAAGACAGGCGAAGAAAGTTTTAAAAACGTTGCAAATTTATACATACCTCGTAATTTATATTTTTGTACTGAACGACAATCGCAAGAAGTTATTTCTTGTCTTTTTAAAGTTTCGCATATTAAAAAATTAAAAGATTTGGAGTGATCAGAATGACACCACAGGAAGCGATTGAAATAATAAAAGACCCAAACAGACATTACAGGGCAAAAGCTGACGGAGCTTATGAATATACAGAATTTGTTGAAGCTCTTGAAACGGCAAAACAAGCCCTCGAAAAGCAGATACCGAAGAAACCATTAAAAACCTATGGCGGCGCATATCGTTGCCCTAACTGTCAAATGAAACATTTCAACCCCGAATGGGTTGGCACTAAATACTGCGATTGCGGACAGGCATTAGATTGGGGGTGATGAAGTATGAAATGCTCATATCAAAAAATTGTAAAAAACATTATGGTGATGATCCACTTAACCTACTTACATATGGTCGAGAAATAGCAACAAGCATTGAATTTGCAGAATGTTGTGAAAGACAGTGTCCGTTTTATGACCATTACAATACACCACAATGCAAAAAAATAATTGAACAGACTACATAAAACATCAGCTCCGCACGGCTGATTATATAAAAAATAATGACTTCAAATACACAATTTCAAAAATATTTCCCTCGGTGCGGCGAGGGTGGGAGGTGAAAATATGAAATGTCCGTTTTTAAAATCTGTTGAGATTAACTATCAATACAATTTAAATAAACGTTTGGCATCTGTAAAAAAAGAAGAATCATATTGCGAGTGTCACAAAGAAGAATGTCCTTATTACTCAAAAAGTGAGTCGTCGGACAAAGAATATTGCAGACATCCGTAAATCACAGATAAAAGCACCGTGCAGTTTTTATAAATAAAATTTTATTAAACATTACAATTTCATATTACTGCAATTCAACGGCAGGCACGGCTGCCGAAATGCAAAAACGCACTTCCGACGGACGGGAGTGCTTATACATATATATGTAAATTCTGCGGCGTTCTGCCGCTTTTGGCCTTGTATTCCGTATTATATTTGTAGCCATCAGGAAATATAAAAAATAAATAATTCGGTCGGTCAACAAGAAAGAGGAATAAAAGGGGTGTAACGGGGAAAAAAGGGAGAAACACTTTTCTCTCTTTTGTCCCCTCAAAAAAACAAAGAGGAGGGTTTGAGATGAAAGTTAGAGAAAAGAAAACTTACAGCGGCAAAACACTTGAACCCGAATTTTTTATGATAACCGAAAATGGCAGAACTTATACTCGCGGAACAAAGAGAAAAATTAGCCGTGCAGTACAAAAACAGCTCAATGACAAAAACGCACGAATAAAATTGCGAAGACTCTTAGATACAAATTTTGACGAATCAGGTTACTACTGCACGTTTACATACGAGGACAGCGAAATGCCTTTATCATACTCAGACTGTAAAAAAGACATTAACAATTTTTTAAAACGTCTGCGCAGGGCAATGGCAAAGCTAGGCATAGATTTAAAGTACATATACGTCATTGAGATTAAAGTCAGTAAAAAAACAGGCGTTGCAAGATACCACTTGCACATTGTGATTAACGGCGGATTGTCACGCTCTGAGATTAAAAAAATCTGGGGCAAAGGTTACATCAAAAAAGTTGAGGAGCTGCAACCCGACGAACACGGATTTCAGCGCCTCGCAAATTATTTTTGTAAAGAGTGGCAAAACGAGCTTTTGCCCGAAGGTCGCAAGCGTTACACTCCGAGCAGAAATTTAAAGCTACCAAAAACACCGCCGCCAAAAGACGGAGTTTTCTCAGCTCGTCACCTCGAAAAATTATGCAAGCAGCGGATTGACGACGCCGAATTTTGGGAGCGCCGATACAAAGGCTATCGCTTTATTGACGCTCAGGCAGTTTATAATCAGGACTACGGCACGTGGCATTTGTCACTTTTTATGCGCAAAAAGGAGTAGATAAAATATGCGTAAAGACCCGACCAGAGATTACATAACATCAGCGTTTCGGATATACTCGGCTCTTAACAAACCGACAGAATCTAAAATTGAAAAGTCTAAATACGACGTTGCAGTCAAACAGGATTTAACGGCAGTTTGCAAAACTCTTGATTATTTACACCGCAGCGGTAATGATGAAGTTTGTAGAGCTGTTGAGGAGGTTTACTTTTTTGATGCTTTAAAAAGCAAAAAGCAAAACGACATCAGTAACCGAGTTACTGCGTTTGCTCAAAATAATTTTATTAGTGAGCGTAATGTATGGCGCAATCTTGATTTAGCTTGTAAATTATGCGCATCATTCCGAGGATTAAACACAAAAAGCTTTAAAGAGATTTTAAATAAAAAATAATATTTATTACGTATTACTTTAAGCTGACTATCGCAGTCGGCTTTATTGTGTTGCATTAATTCGAGCGTAGGTATTTACCTGCGCTTTTTTATTTTTTGCAGATTTGGCAGTAAACGCCGATAGTTGGCAGTAGCTCACACTATTTTTTTACTACAATAAAAATATAAATACATACAGTGGCGATTTATATATGGCTAAAAAGTGGGCAGAGGCTTTTTACAACAGCAAGGCTTGGCAGCGTTGCCGAGCTACACTCATCAGCAATAGAGTAAACATTGACGGCGGACTTTGTGAAATTTGTCACGAAGTTCCCGGCTACATTGTTGACCATATACAAGAGCTAACACCAGAAAATATTGACGACCCGAACGTCACGCTCAATTTGGACAATCTGCAATATGTCTGCAAAAAATGTCACGATAAAAAGCACGGATATTTTTGCGGTAATGAGCGAGGATATTTTTTTGACGACGACGGACAACTGCAAGCACTCCCCCTATCAAAAAATCGCATTGCTGATAACAGTAGACCGAAGGGGTGGCCATAGAAAAAATACACAGCTCGTGCGTATGACCCCCCTCCCTAAAAGTGGAAACCGAGCAAAGGAGGCAACGAGAAAATGGCTTTACCACTGGCAGAAAAAGAAAAAAGAGCAATAAAAAAAGAACAAAAAAGATTAACCGAAATATACGCAGAAGTTGAAGAAAAAAAGCGAAATTTAGTTATCGGACTAATTGAAAACGCTGCATTTGCAAGAGTAAAATTGCAATCTTTAGCAGCTGACATACAGGAATTTGGTTGGACTGAAATGTTTTCTCAATCTGAAAAACAAGAGCCTTATTCTCGCCGCCGGCCCGAAGCGGATTTGTACAATACACTGCTTGCAAATTACCTCAAATACATAAAACAGCTCAACGACCTTTTGCCAAAATCAGCAGAGGGCGTACAAGTGCAGACGGACGGATTTGACGAATTTGTAAACGAGCGGTTGAAAATATGACACGCTATCCCCTCACTTACAACCCTATTTTAGAATATTACGAAAAAATCAAATCGGGTGAAGAAGTAGTCAGTGAAAAGGTGCGCAAGTGGTATAAAAAGCTCGCTTATGACGTAGAGCACCCCGGCTATTATTTTTACAGCAACGCAAGAGCAAATCACATTTTGGAGTTTGCCGAAAATTTTTGCAGGCACTCAAAAGGCAAACTCGGAGGTCAGCTTGTAAAACTTGAACTATGGGAAAAAGCGTGGCTCGCCGCAACCTTTGGATTTATCGACGGTGACGGAATCAGAAAATATACTTTGTCCGTTTTGATAGTCGCAAAGAAAAACGGCAAATCTCTGCTCGCCTCAATTGTCGGATTATATATGCTCGTCGGTGACGGCGAAGCAGGCCCGGAAGTTTATGCGGTTGCAACAAAAAGAGACCAAGCAAAAATTATTTGGATGGAAGCAAAGCGAATGGTTAGAAAATCAGAAGCTTTGCTCAAAAGAATAAAACCGCTGACGTTTGAATTAAGCTCCGAGAATTACAACTGCGGAGTTTTTAAACCTCTCGCATCCGACTCCGACACGCTCGACGGCCTTAATGTCCATTGTTGTCTTATGGACGAGTTACACCAATGGAAAAACGGCAGGGCGTTATTTGACATTATGGTTGACGGCACTATCGGCAGAGAGCAACCGCTTGTACTTGTCACGACAACAGCAGGTGTTATCAGAGAGGATATTTACGACGATATTTACGACGATGCCCGGACAGCGACTAATGCGCTTTTTGATAAAAATGCTTATCTGGACGAACACAGTCTTTATATCATTTACGAGCTTGACAATCGCAGTGAGTGGACTAATCCCGATAGTTATAAAAAGGCTAATCCCGGCTTAGGCACTATAAAAAATAAAGCCTCGCTTTTGGCAAAAGTCGAAAAAGCCAAGCACAAACCCGAGCTTGTTAAAAATCTTTTATGCAAAGAATTTAACATACCCGAAACATCAAGCGAAGCGTGGCTCACCTTTGAGCAGCTCAACAATGAGGATAAGTTTGACATTAAAAAATTAAAGCCTCGTTACGGTATCGGCGGAGCTGACCTCTCCTCTACTACCGACTTGACAGCGGCTTGCGTTATTTTCTGCGTGCCGAATGATAACAGAGTCTATGTTTTGCATATGTACTGGATTCCCGAGGATTTGGTCGAAAAGAAAGTCCGTGAAGATAAAATTCCCTACGATAAATGGATTGACCAAGGGTATATGCGCACTTGCCCCGGCAATAAAATCCACGCCGGAGTTGTAACGGAATGGTTTAGAGAAATTCAGGAAGAATACGACATTTATCTTTTTAAGGTTGGTTATGACAGTTGGTCGGCTCAATACTGGGTTGTCGAAATGGAGAACACCTTCGGCAAAATTATGGAGGCTGTTCATCAGGGCAAAAAAACACTCTCTGACCCGATGAAAAATCTCGGAGCTGACCTTGATAAAAAGCTGATTGTCTATAACAACAACCCAATAACAAAATGGTGTCTTGCAAACACCGCAATTGACGAGGATAAAAACGGTAACATCCAGCCTCACAAAACGAGTAAAGCAACTCGCAGAATTGACGGTACAGCGGCACTGCTTAACGCATACACAATTTTTTATAATTACGCAGACGAATATTTAAGTCTTGTATAGGAGGTGAGATTTTGGGAATTTTTGCAGCGGTAAAATCCGCAATTAAAAACGCTTTTACAAGCGATAAAGGCGCATCAAAATATAAACTTGTTGAACATTTGTCAAACAATATGAGCTTATGGGGTAACGCCGCCTATGATAACGACATTGTAAGAGCCTGCGTAAATGCTAAAGCATTGCGTATCTCAAAATTATCACTCCGTCATATACAGGAGACCGCAAGAGCAGACAGCTCAAAACAGTTAAATATTAACCCGTGGCCGTATATGCGTTTTTTGCTCGAAGAGCCTAACCGTTATATGTCGATTGCTCCGTTTTTGCACAAATTAAGCGTGCTTTGCGACTTAACAGGCAATGCATTCATTTTGATTTTGCGTGATAACAACGGATTGCCTTGCGAACTCTTTCCCATTCCGGCTGTAATGGCCGAGGCAAAATATAATCCCGACGGTGCGCTGTTTTATGACTTTACACTCAAAAACGGTGAGCGTTGGCGATTTGCAGATTATGACATTATCCACTTACGTGGTGATTTTTACATAAATGATATTTTCGGCGACAGCAGAGGCAAGTCACTCTCCCCTCTGCTCGAGGTCGTCGAAACTACCGACAAGGGCATTATCAATGCAATTAAAAACTCGTCAATCGTGCGTTGGCTGCTTAAATATACAACCGCACTCCGTGACGAGGATTTAAAGAAAAATGCGCAGGCTTTCGCCGACAATTATTTAAACATAAGCAGCGGCGCAGTAGGCGTAGCGGCTGTTGACGCTAAAGCCGAGGCAACGCAGGTCAATCCTCAGGATTATGTACCTAATGCAGCTCAGATGTCAAAGTCAACAGAGCGACTTTTATCACTATTTAACATCAACGACAAAATCATAAAATCCTCAGCAAACGAGGACGAAGAGAACGAATATTACGAAACGGTCATAGAGCCATTTGTAATAAAACTATCACAGGAATTCACACGCAAACTGTTTACTCGCAGGCAACGCAGCACCGGAAACTACATTTCCGCAGGCTCGTTTAATTTGCAAGCGGCAAGCCTCAAAACAAAATTACAGCTTGTGCAGATGGTTGACAGAGGCGCATTGTCGCCTAACGAGTGGAGAGAGTCAATGGGACTCGCACCCAACGAGGGCGGTGACAAGCCTATCCGCAGACTTGATACCGCAACGGTAGAATCAGCCGACAATGGAGGAGGTGAGATAAATGCCCCGAACAATTAACATTAACGGACTTATCGTAACTGACGATGATAAATGGTATTACGATTTTTTGGGACTTAGCGCAAATGCACCTAAGGACATTAGAGCAGCACTTAACGACGCAAACGGCGACGACATTATTGTAAACCTCAACTCAAACGGTGGAGATATTTTTGCCGGGAGTCAGATATATGATTTGCTTGCAGGCTATAAAGGCAATCTCCTTATAAGAGTTGTAGGCATCGCGGCATCTGCCGCCTCGGTTATTGCTTGCGCAGGAAAATCCGAAATCGCACCGACGGCAATGTTGATGATACACAACGTATCAAGCTATACCGAGGGCGACTATCGCAAAATGGCGCACTCTGCCGAGGTTTTGCAAAATGCAAACAAATCCATAGCAGCTGCATATTGCCGCAAGACAGGATTGTCCGAAAAAGAGCTGCTTGCCCTTATGGACAAAGAAACCTATATCACCGCCGAAGAGGCAGTAAAGCAAGGTTTTATAGATAAAATTGCCGAATACGGCGACGAATCAGAACCTAAAAAGGGACTTGCCCTCGCCGCCTCGGCAACGGGACTTTTGCCCGAAAAAACAATCAACAGAATCCGAGCAGAACGAGCGAAAACGCAAGCAAAGCTCGAATTGATAAAGCTTAAAAATTTAAAGTAAAGGAGCAATAAAAATGACTTATGAAGAAAAGCGCAATGCACTTGTTGCAAAGGCGCAGAAACTCATTGACGAGGGAAAAATCACCGACGCTAATGACGTTATGCAAGAAATCAAAGACCTTGACGCACAGCACGAGGAAAGTGCGACAGCTGCCGCAAACCTTGCCGCACTCTCAAACACAAGACAGACTGTAACTCCCGTTGCACCTCTTATGACAGGTCAAGGAGTATTACTCACTGACGACGGCAACGCCCTCAACTCAGCAGACAAAAACGACGATATGTTTGCGACTATGGAGTACCGTAACGCATTTAAAAATTACATTGTCAGTGGCACGCCAATCCCCGACAAATTTAAAAACACAGCTGAGATAACAACCTCGACAACCGCCGGAACAACCGTTCCGACGACAATGTACGAAAGGATTATCACAAAGCTTGAAAGCTACGGCGAAATTTACGCACGTATTTTTAAAGCAGCATACCCCACTGCCCTCTTAATTCCCACACTCAATATTAAGCCGACAGCAAGTTGGGTAGACGAAGATAAGGGCAGCAACTCACAGAAATTTACAACCGATAAAGTCACATTTGCAGGCTATAAGCTTGAGTGCAAGACTGCATTTAGCTTATTTATGTCAAAAACCTCACTTGAGATTTTTGAATCGCAATTTATTGACCTCATTGCCGAGGCAATGGTTAAGGCGATTGAAAAATCATCCCTTACAGGCTCGGGCACAGGTTGTCCCAAGGGCATTTTAACAGAAACACCGCCCACGGGCCAGGCAATTACAGTTGCTAAGACCGCAAAGCTTACGTATAAGCTAATTTGCGAAGCTGAGGCGGCAGCCCCTGCAAAATATAATGCAATCTGGCTTATGACAAAAAAGACGTTTTGGAGTTTTATTGGTATTACAGACGACAACGGTCAGCCAATCGCAAGAATCAATGCCGGACTTAACAACAAGCCTGAGTATGTACTTTTCGGCAGACACGTATGTCTGACTGACGGATATATGAGCGACTATGCCGACACAGTTACAAAGGATACACTCTTTGCGGCTATGTTTGACCTCTCCTATTATATCTTTAATGAGATTATGGGCATTATGGTTAAGAGGTACGTTGATAATGACAACGATAACACAATACTTAAAGCTGTTATGCTTGCTGACGGCAAGGCTGTAGACATTAACAGTCTTGTAACGCTCACAAAGCTTGCAACGGCATCATAAGAGAGGATTTTAGCAAATGGCGGACGATAGCTTACTTTGTAAAGTCAAGACGTGCTTGAGAGTAACGACAGCCGCCTTTGACGACGACGAAATCAGTCCGTTAATCGACGCTTGCATTGAGGATTTAAAAGGTGCAGGCGTCGACACGGATAAAAATAAAAACCTCGTTGAGCGTGCAATTGTCTTTTACTGTAAAGGACATTTTGGACTTGCACCAAGCAACGAGTGGATAAACATTTACGAGCGTTTGCGCAATGCGCTCGCATCCAGAACGGCGGTGACACCCGATGAATTTTGATACAGTAATTGAACTTATATCAAAAACCGATACAGAGGCAACGTCCGATATTTACGGCAATCCCGTCTACACCCCGAAAAAGCGAAAAGTTTATGCCGAGAAAAAAGCAGTCAGACAATCCGAGTTTTTTCAGGCGGCGGCGGTGGGATTTAAACCGGAAATTGTGCTTGAAGTAAACAGTTTTGAATATCAAAACGAAGAAGAATGTTACCTTGAAGGTCAGCCGTTTAGGATTTACCGTGCTTATCCCGTAAAGGGAACAGAACGCACAGAATTATATTTAACAGCTTTGGCAGGTGATAGTAATGTCCTTGCCTAAATCTGTAAAATTCACAAAAAACGGCGTTGAATATCTCAGCAACTGCGACCGCCTCCAATACACCATAAAAGAGTTGACACGTGCGGCATTGCGTGATACGGGCAAATATGTTTGTAAAATGACACGCAAAAAAGTCCGCCGAAGAACAGGACGATTAGCGAAAAATACGCAATATTGGGTGCGGTCAAAGCAGGAAATCCCCGATTTACAGGTAGGCTTCAAGCCGGGCGGCTTTTATGGCCTATATCAGGAGATTGGGACCGTTAAATATAAAAAAATCGCCGCTCTGAGTGACAGCACCGAGAGCGGCGTTGCCGAAATCCAAAAAATACAGCAGCAATATTTATCTGCCGTCGGCACAGAGTCGGCAGAATCAATGATTGACGAGGGGGAATATCAGGGTGAGTAAGACAAACGACCATAAAGCCGTTTTCAAAAATCTGCTCTCTAAATACTGCCCCTCGCTTTATTATATGCTTTGCCCCTCGGGGGTATTTCCCCGAACGGAGTACGATTTTAAGCAGTTAAGCGTTGATAATGTCCCATACGATAAATACATTTTGACAATTAACTGTTATGACAAAAATAACTCCGAATTTATTGACGATTGCATTGACAACCTCATTGATAATATCGGCAAAGCTACGTATTACACCGAGGATTTTTATTATCAGTTTTATTATTGCAATGACAGACAAAAAATCCCCGAACAGGATAAAACAATTTACAGAGAGATGTTGACCTTTGAGGTCAGAATTTATAAAAGGAGTGATTAATTTATGGCAATAGCAAAAGTCCGCAGAATAAAGCCGTACAGCGGCTATACAGAGGATACGCCCGACAAGCTCTTGCTTGATGCAGGAGTATTTTTTAAAGATTTTAAAGTCGGCACAGATACATACAAAACCGCTAAAGCCGCAGGCAAGTGCCTCGGCGCAACAATTAAAGGCGGCGAATATTCGTCAAAGCCGAATATTCGTCGAATGGAGCTTGACGGTGTAAAGACAAGGACAGTCGGTGACACGCTCTATGATGGCTGGGAAACCTACATAAAAGCTAATCTTGCCGAGATGACCTCAGATAACCTTATCGCCGCACTCGGAGCAGCCGACAAAACTACAGCAACCGAAATTGAGGGTTACGACAAAATCACAGGCAGGGAAACCCCTTTGCCATCGGATTATATCGGTAATATTACGTGGATTGGAAATCTTCTTGGCGAAGATAAGCCAATTATAATCCAGATTTTTAACGGCTTAAACGAAAACGGTTTGACGCTTGCTGTTGAGGACAAAAACAACTCAACCGTTGAGGTACAGTTTTACGGCAACCTCGATTCTGACGTTTACGATGACCCTGAAAAGGGCATTGTACCGCCTTTTGCAATTTACCGCCCGACGGAAACGACCGCAGCGGAAACCGCAGAAACTAAAACGACTACATAAAGGAGATTTTAAAAATGAGAAAACTTACATTGCCCGATACATTTGCTTTTGCACGCATTTTAAAAGCGGCTGACATAAAAAACGAGGTTATCAATTTTTCAAAAGAAATTCTTGCTCGCAAAAATAAAAAGCAGGAAATCAATATCGAAGAAGTCGGCCTTGAATTTGTAATCACACTCATCACAGCAGCGGCAGACGTAAAAGTTGAGGAAAAAATCTACTCGTTTTTAGCGTCCGTTTGTGAAATGGACGTCGAAAACGTCAAAAAACTCAATCTCTCACAGATTAAAGAAATTATAAAAATAATCATTGCCGAAAATGATTTAAAGGCTTTTTTTCAGTCGGCCTCTGCCTTGACGTAAAGCTCTTTGGTCTGCTTTTAAGATATTGCAACGGAAATATTGACATTTTAAATCGTTGCACGTTTTCCGAGATTTTGGAAATCATTGATTTTGTTGTAAATCAAGAAAACGACGAACAGCTTTTAAAAGCCTATGAGGCAAGCTATGCCGCATTGCAGTCAATAACCTTTGCCGATTTTAAAGAGCGAGTTTGCAAGAAATCCTTGACAACTCAACCCGACTCAAATCCGCTATCGGCAGAAGAAATCGAAGAAAAGGTCGCTCATTATATCGACGATTTTACGTGGGAGGCGGTATAGTTGGCAGTTGAGATTTTTAAATTATTTGGCTCAATCTTTGTAGATAACGATGAGGCAAACAAGTCAATCGCAAAAACCGATGAAAAAGCCTCAGGAGTTGCAAACACCCTCGGAAACGGTGTTAAAAAAGCCGCAAAGTGGGGAGCTGCTGTTGTAGGCGGTGCTACTGCCGCCGCAACAGGTTTGACCGCTATGGCAAGTAAAACCGCCGAATCAGCCGACGAAGTCGATAAAATGAGCCAAAAGCTCGGATTATCAAGAGAAGCTTATCAAGAATGGGACTACGTTTTGTCACAATCTGGCGTTGACATCGACTCAATGCAGTCAGGTTTAAAAACGCTTACAAATAAAATTGATGACGCAAAAAACGGTTCAAAATCAGCTCAGGAGATGTTTAGTAAACTCGGCATATCAATGGACGACCTCAACTCTATGAGCCGAGAAGATATTTTTAATACTGTAGTATCTTCTATGCAAGGTATGGGCGACACCGCAGAACGAGCTGCACTTGCAAATGATTTACTCGGCAAATCAGGTCAAAACCTTACGCCGCTTTTTAATTCGACGGCAGAATCAACTGAAAACCTCAAAAACAAAGCTCACGAGCTCGGTATGGTAATGTCCGATGAAACAGTCGATGCAGGTGTTAAATTTACCGATACCGTTGATACCTTGAAAAGGTCAGCAGGCGGACTTTTTAACTCTCTCGGCGGTGCATTACTGCCAATAATACAAAAAGTCTGCGACTCTCTGGTAGCTTATATGCCGCAGATACAGCAGATGATTGGGCAGTTTACACCTATATTGACAAGCTTGTTTGATACTATAATGCCGGTTTTGGCAAATCTGGGTGAGACGCTTTTGCCGATTATTATGGATTTATTGGGGCAGCTCGTCCCTGTTATCGGGCAGCTTTTAGAGATTATTGCCCCCATAATCGTACAGATAGTTGAGCAGTTATTACCGCCTTTACTACAAATTATTGAGCAGATATTACCGCCGATACTTGATATTATAACGGCTTTAATGCCGCTGCTGACAACAATCTTTAATTTGTTATCGCCTCTAATTGATGTCATTTTACAGCTCGTCGGAGTATTACTTGATAGCCTTTTATCAGCCTTAACGCCGATAATAGAGTATCTGGCTCAATTTTTAAATGATTTGTTGCAGCCGCTCATACCGATTTTTACCGAGATAGGACAGATTTTAAGTGAAACTCTCTCCCCCATTTTTGAGGTGCTCGGTCAGATTTTAACAAAGGTATTTGATGCGTTAAAGCCTGTGCTTGAGCTATTTGGTCAGCTTATATCAGCAATTTTGCCGGCACTTACACCGCTCATCCAAATGCTTGCTGACGTTTTCAGCGGAGTGCTCGGAGCTGCACTTGAGGCAGTCAGCGGAATACTTGACAGCGTTATGAGTGTTTTTAGCGGATTGATTGACTTTATCTCGGGAGTATTTACAGGCAATTGGGACAAGGCGTGGAACGGTGTAGTTGAGATATTTAAGGGGATTTTTAATTTAATACCTACAATTATTGAGTTTATCATCAACGGTGCAATAGGACTGATTAACGGACTATTAAGCGGTATCAACTGGGCAATTGAGTGGATTGGCTGGGAAATCCCTATGATACCCGAGGTAACGTTACCACGTTTTAGGGCTGGTATTGATTATGTACCAAACGATAAATTCCCGGCTTACCTCGATGCAGGCGAAGCAGTATTGACAGCAAGCGAGGCGGAGCAGTACCGACAAGCTAAACGAGAGAGCGGAGGCTACTCACCTTTTGCAAATCGGCAAAAGGAGCAGAAAACCATAAATCAAACATTTAACGTAACTGTTAATGTTGATAAAATCAAGGACAGTTTTGATATTGATAAACTAGCTGCGACAATCTCAGAAAAACTCGCAGAAGAAATCAAACGCAAGGAGGACGCATATGCATAATTTTAAATTTGGCGGTAATAACCTACTAAATTTTTGCGGCAGAATTGCACAAGCTCCCTCCCACACCGTTGCCGAAAGGGATTTTGACCTTGTCGAAATCCCCGGACGCAGCGGAAATGTTTATATTGATAACAAATGCTATAAAAATGTAGATTTTAGTTTAAAAATCTGCTTTATGCCTTTTTTATCAGATTTAACAGCTCGGCAGTTAGCCTATGCAGTTATAGACTGGCTTGCACCGCTTGTAGGTTATCAAACTTATGAGGACACCTATAACCCAGGCTATTTCACAAAGGCAGTTTTAAAAAATATCGGCGAAATTAAGAGAGAGCTGCCCACACTATTAACGGCAACTCTCTCATTTAGCCGCTTGCCGTATTGGTACAGCACTGACGGTCAAAAAGAGATTATTTTATCAAAAGACGGCAGCAATAAAAATATTCATAACTCCGAAAAATTCGACGCTCCTCCGATTTTTATTTACCAAAATCCAAATACACAAAACGCATCAGTTACATTAAAGATAAACGGTATAAAAACAATAATATCACCACTCACTGCTTACGTAGAGCAGAGGCTTGACGGACTCAATATGCAATATAAAGGTATAAAAGCAAATGGCGACGAAATATTTATAAGTCCGCTATTGCCGTCAAACTTAACACCAGGCGAAAATACTGTATCAGTCACAGCATTACCAAACAGCAACGAGATTTGTAAAATAATACCAAATTGGAGGCGATTATAATGTTGCCGTTATTGTACGAGACCACATCAAGGATTATATCAACCAACTCAATGCACTACCTTGGCAGGATTACAGATTGCACATCTTGCGTGGCAGCAGAAACACTAAACGGAGATTATTTGCTCACGGTTGAGGTAAAACCAACTGATGCACTATATACTACTATAACGGTGCAACAGTTTATACAAGTAAAACCAAATCCATTTGACCAGCCGCAGTTTTTTGAGATTTACGAAATTAACCGCACCGCTGACGGCAACCTAACAATAAAAGCAAAGCACATAAAGCATTGTGCATACAATAATCTTATGTCGGCAGGCTACACAAATGATTTGTGGGAAACCCCACAAGAATTATGGGAACAAGCGGCAGAAAACCCCGTTTTTGCAAATAATTTTATTTTTTACTCTGATATTACAGACACGGCAACAGGATTTGAAACCGGATTGCGAAAAATCGGAACTTTCGGCGACTTTTTTGCAGAATTGTTATTAAAATTTGTCGGCGAATATCATTATGACAATTTTAATGTTGAGTTTTTAAAAAACAGAGGCAGCAAAAAACAATATGTATTAAGATGGGGTGCAAACATCTCATCAATGGAGCAAACCTTGTCAACGGAGGATATTAAGTCGCATATTATTGGAGTTGCAACTGTACACGATACATACAAAAACGAGGATATGCAACTTATGTGTGAGCCTTATGAGATTGTAGGTCAACAAAGCAAGACAAACAAGTTGTTAATTGTTGATGCGTCTTGGTTGGTAGATGATATTACTGTAAACAGCAACACAGGCGAAAACTTTGGATTTGTACAAAACGCTTGCAGAGTTGCAGCTACTACTCACTACAAAGACAGCAAGCCTGCCGAAATTAAAATCAATATTACGACTGATTTTAGAGCCGAGCTTGACGAAATGCAAGAGATTGGTCTTGCTGATACTATTGACGTAATTATTGATGATAAAAACACAACAGCAACAGCAAAAGTCTCAAAAGTCGAATTTGACTGCCTGCTTGAGCGTTGGGACAATCTCGAACTTGGTACGATAAAAACAAAACTATCTAATTACTTTTAAGGGGTGATAAAATGACCAGTCATATAAAAATTAAGCTTGAGCTTAACAACGCAAATATGATTGAGGTTTTCGAGGCTCATCAGGGCGATAAAAAGTCAAGATTTATTGACGTTATGCTGACCTCCAACGGCGAAATTTTACAAATCGGAGACGGTGTAACAGCAAAATATGATGCTACAATTAACAATATCGTTGTAGCTAACGATTTAACGGCAACAGTTGATATAACTAAAAATGTCGTAACCGTTGAACTTACCGAAAATATGTTATCAATATCGGGATTACTTAAAATTGATTTAAAAATTTTGGAATCAGAATCACTTATAACAGCTCAGACTCTGAGAGTAAAAATTGGCAAATCCGTAATAAACAGCGACTCAAAATTTACACCTATCGGCGGCACAATACAAGAGACCATCGACGAGGTCGCAGCGGCAAGAGGCAACTACGACAGCCTCAACAATAGGATTAATAGCAAGATAGATGATGTTACAGGAGCGGTCAAAACTGATAACATTGCCAAAAATGCAGTGACATCAGATAAAATTATACCCGGCGCAATTACCGCCACTAAAATTGCAGTTGGTGCAGTATCCGGCAATAATATAGCTCAAGGTCAGATTAACACAGGTCATCTGCAAAGTGGGGCAGTCACGGTCGATAAATTTGCTGACGAAGTAAAAGCTACGATAAACGGTAAGGCTGACAAATCAACGACCTATACTAAAACTGAGGTTAATAATGCACTATCAAGCAAGCTTGACAATGCAGAAGGATCTGTAACGCGAGATAACATTGACACTAATGCTGTTGGCACTGACGAGATCGACAGCGGTGCGGTTGATACCGTTAATATCGCAGACAGAGCGGTAACAGTAGATAAGCTTTCGGATAATGTTAATCAGGAGTTAATAATTAACACACTGCCGAAATTTATGTCGCTTGCAACAGTTGCGGCATCAAGAGCAATGCATGTTGACGGTAAATATTTATATCATTGCGGTAATTCGGGTTATGCAGTATCGAAAAACGACATTAGTGTTGAGGTTGCACCGACGCAGGTTAAAAAAATCGGCGGTCACGTAAAAGTAGTTACCAGAGGTATAGCGGCAGGAAACGGCTATCTTTATTTGCCGTACCGAGATAATATTTCCGGTACAGGAACAACTCACGGTAACGATGATGATATTGGCGGCTATCTTGATATAATAAGATTATCTGACTTTACGCTTGCAAAAACAATTACCTACGGACGTGAGCCTTATGACCCCGGTGACGGTAAGGGAGTGAGATATTACGGTAAATCGCATAATGCGGCAACTTACGCTGACAAATATTTATGCGTGACTCAACAGCTCGGTGGTTGGCTTTTATATGACATCGAAACAACTCCAGAGAACCCGACGTTATTGTATAAATGCGACAATAGAGCTCAGTCTGCAATAGATAATACAGAGTTTCAGCAGCCTGCTTTTTATACGGACGGCACAACGGTTTATCTAGCAATTGCAGGTTATGACCGTCACTTGCTTAAAATCTATAATTTAAATGACCCGACTTATCCTATTTGTGTTTATTCCGGTGATTTGAGGAAGCTATGGCAACACGGAGATACAGCCTATCTGCACTCTATGGGACTTGTTTGTAAATATCCATATATTTATTGTTCAGTTGCTCCTCATCCATCATATATTGATGATCTTAATAACTCAATGCAGGGTGTAGCCGTTGTTGATGTGTCTGATATAAACAGGGTAAAGGTTAATTTTTATAAAATCCCTGACGAAAGCAGGACGATTAATTCAGGCGGTGAGCCGTCACCTCAAAGCGTTGCAGTCACAAAAAATCATCTTGTTATGGATATGTTTGACAAGGGCGTGTCGGTCTGGTCTTTGGCTAACTCTGCCGAGCCGAAGTTTTTAGGCAATCTTGATACAGGAGCAACTAAAGTATGCAGTGTTTTATCAACTGAGGATGGAAGAACCTTTATCGGTACAGAGTATCAGGGCGGTAACCTTACTATGTATCGTGGAATATAAAAATTTATTTTGAAGGAGATTAAAACAATGAAAGAAAACATTTTACAGGCAATATTTGCCGCAGTATTAGGAGCAGTAACGGCATATCTTAACATATTGCTATTACCAATAATTGTTTTGGTTGTGGTAATGCTCATTGACTACATCACAGGTATGTCACAGGCTTACATCAGTCATACACTCAACAGCCGTATCGGTGTTACCGGGATTATTAAAAAAATAGGTTATATAATTGCAGTAACTGTCGGCATTGTTACTGATTATCTTATATCCTCTGCGCTTGTCAGTTGCGGCATTGACCTTAAAATTAACTGTTGCTTTGGTATGATTGTTACAGTTTGGTTTATCATCAATGAGCTTATATCAATCCTCGAGAACCTCTCGGAGATTGGCACACCACTCCCAAAATTTTTGGTATCAATCGTAAAACGATTAAAAAATACAGTCGAAACAAAAACAGATAAAAACGAAAGCGAGGAATAATTATGTCAAAAAGAATTTATCTAAGTCCGTCAAATCAGCGTAACAACACTTACGCTACAGGTGGCACAAACGAGATGGCACAGTGCGACAAAATCGCAAAGGCAACGGAAACGGCTCTTAAACGTTGCGGATTTGAGGTAAAAGTCGGCAAGTCGGGCGACACAATGCAAAACCGTTGCAACGAGTCCGATAATTTCAAAGCTGACATCCATATGCCAATCCATACAAACGCTTATAACGGCAAAGTAACCGGCGGTACAAGAATATTTTGCCTTAATTCAAACGGCAGAAAGGCTTGTCAGGCTGTTTTAAATGAACTTGGCAAAATCTCTCCCGGAACAGCCGACAGCATAACTTATCAAACAGGACTCTATGAAATCAACGTGCCCAAAGCGCTCACCGTTTATGTTGAGTGCGAATTCCACGACACAAAGACGGGCGCAGACTGGATAAGAAACAACACCTCAAAAATCGGCGAGGCTATTTGCAAAGGACTCTGCTCTTACTTTGGTGTTACATATAAGTCGGCAACATCTACCGTGTCGAGCAAAAAGGTACTTGATTCGCAGGGTTACAAAAAGGGGCAAAACTCTGACGGTGTACTTGCCATCAAAGAATTGCTCCTGCTCGCAAAATCTCTTAAAATCCATAATCAGGGTATGGATGAGAATGGTGGCTTTGGTGACGGCACAGAAAAGGCAGTAAACGGCTTGCTTAAAAAGTGGGGTTATGAGCCTAACGGTATCGCTGGCGATAACTTTATTAAAAAGCTCACCGCTGGAATCAAAAAGAAGATTTAAATGATAAAGTTATTATACACCAATTACACGCATTAGTAATGAAATCTTCCACCCCCAATGTTGGTGTAATAGTGAAATATGTCACCCGAATTTCAAAAAATTCTCCCCGAGGTTATCCCCGGGGAGTTTTTAATTACTCAGTCATTCTTCGCATTTTACAATCCATCCATCACATTTATATCCTCTATGTGCTGCATCGGACATCCTTTTCATTTGACGTTTAGTTTCAGCGTCAATATTTCTTATACCAAAAAATTCTGCATTTTCTCTAACAAAATTTGTTAGATTTTTTATATGATAAACTTTACCATCAGGAGAGATAAGCGTCCATTTTTTTGCGTGCATATTTGTTTCAAAACGTCCGGTTTTTCCGGACTTTTTTAGTCCTGCAACTCTTGCGGTTGCATCAGCGTGAGCAGCGGCTTTTTTACAGCCGCAAGAGATGGTATGACCTGATACTAAATTATTTTGCCATACATTAACAAAGTTACCGCAAGAGCATAAACATCGCCAGACAGCAGTTTTGTTAGGATTTTTGCCGACAGAACCTACACACTCAACAGCGGTCAGTTCTCCAAATCTCATACCTGTTAGGTCTCGGATTTTTTTACCGATTCTTGTGCAACCGCAGGATTTCTGACCGCCATTAGGATGTAAATTTTTGTGATTTACAGAAATTGTATTCCCGCAATCGCATTTACATAATAAATATAAATCATTTTTATCGGTATTTTCGTCAATGCCGATAACTGTAAGCATTCCATATTTTTTGCCTATTTTACTAGTTTTAGTCATTTCAGCCTCTCATATTAATAGCAAGGATTTTCTTTTGCAAGTTCCCACTCTTCGTCGTATTTAGTCTCGTGAGCCTTGCAATACTCATCAAAAAAATTCTGTTCGGTGCAGGGCACAAGGTTCTCATTGAGTTCCTCTCTGATTTCATCGTCCATAAAATTAACAGCAACATCAAAATCAATATCAACACCATAGCCATTAGTAACGATATTTCTTGCTTTAGTGTCAACTGGCGTATATTCGTCAAATTCCTTTATGATAAGGCGTTCTATGTAGGGTGCTGGATAATTCACATCATTTTCCCAATTTTCAAGGGTTCTGTAGGGCATTTCTAAAAGCTGAGCAGCTTCTTTTCTGTTCATTCCTGTTTTTACTCTTGACTCTTTAATTTTGTTCATAGTGATTCTCCTTTTTTTATTTTTGCTTCCCTCTTAAAATTAATTAAGAGGGTTTATTGTTTCGCCGCCAAAGTCCTTTTTATAAGTTGATGTCAAGTCAATATCATCGTACTGAGTTGTTACATACTCATCATTTGTCATATCAATATAACCACATTTGTATGAGCCTTTAAATTTACCGGCCATCGAAAAACACTGAATAGTGATGTAAGTTCTTTTTTTATCGCCCTTTTCCCAAAGTTTAGTAGCAACCTTACGCTCAATGCCAGCGTGTATATTGTAATCATTGTACATTCTTTCTTCTGCCATTTTTGTAATCATTTCGACTGTAAATTTCATAATTAAATCTCCTTGGTTTTTAGGATTTCCTTTCCTTATCTTTGTCTATATTATACACCGACTCGGTGTATTTGTCAATACCTTTTTTAAAAATTTTTTTAAATTTTTTTATTTTTTTGCAAAAAAATAAACAGGTCGATTACGACCTGTTTATTATAATCCCAAGCAGTCCACCTACAAATATAATCATAGGTTCGGCTTGGTTTGATTTTGGCTCCCCCAACTAGGCTCGAACCAGTGACATCATGATTAACAGTCATGCGCTCTCGACTGTGTATATTCATATAATTGATTATGGAACAAATCCTTTGCACACTCTGTTATCATATGCATCAAGCAGAAGTTCCTCTACCTGTTTCAGTGCATTGGAATCGCTGTGCTTCAAGAAAAAGATTTTTGCGTTGTGACCTTCCAATTCAATAATATGTTCCTTGCCAACATTATCTCTGTTTTCCATTCTTTCAATCATTTACATCGTCCTTTCTGTTTTCAAGCTCATTTAATTTTTCCATATCTTCATCTGCACTTGAAGCGGCATTGCAAAGACACATTAATGCAACTCCGATAAATGCACCGACAAACAAGCCTATAATAAAACCAATCATTTTTTGCACCTCCTATCCTCAAAGCAGCCTAAACTGATAATCAAGCCTTTATCTATTTTGTTCAAAGATGTTCGGGTTATCTCCCCTATCTTTTCTTTTAATCTGCTTTTATCTATTGTTCTTAACTGTTCAAGCAAAGCAATTGATTTCTTCGGCAAACCTGTGCCTTTAACCTTTATATGCGTCGGTAGTGCCTTCTTTCTATTACGGGCAGTAACAGGGACTATTATTGTTGTTGGACTGTAAAGATGCCTGTATTGTTCTGAATAAAATATCGCAATGCAAACTGCATTGCGTTAATAAAAATAATTGATATATATTTTCTATTTAATCAAATTTGTATTTCTAATCGTTTCATCTGTTTATATCAAAAGCTTTGCCGCTGTCAGAACAAAATCCGACAGCGGCATAATATAATAATTTTTAATTATTAAAATTCGGCAATTAATCCTGCAATGTACTTCTGAATTTGAGTGGCGTCAAGAATGCTTACACTTCCGTCACCGTTTACATCTGCTGCAGCTTTTTGTGTATCGCTCAATGTCACAAGTCCTGCAAGGTATTTCTGGACGAGCGTTGCGTCAAGCACACTGATTTTTCCGTCACCGTTTACGTCACCGAGAAGATAATCCTTTGTTGCATCAAAGGTATATTCAACGTAATAAGCATAAATTTTTCCTGTCTTGCGTTCCGCAATGAATTTTGCGTCCTTGCCGTTTACCTTTGCTGTTACTGTGTCGATATCTCCCATTACATATTCGGCAGTAACAGGAATTTTAACAGTGTATTCAGTGTTTGTTTTGAATTTTTCATCACCGGGAGTCCACTCGGGTGTTCCGGGCACTGCATAGCCTGAGGTACACTTTGCCGTTGTCGCCGGCGTCTGACCTGCAACAGGGGCTTTTACGGACAATTCAATATTCTGAGTTTTGTACTCGTCGGGAGCAGTTATTGTCATAGTAAACACGATGGAACGGCTGCCGTCGTCATTTTTAATTGTAGCATACGACTTTATTCCGTTAAGCTTTCCGAATACACTGCTGTAAAATGTATATCCTTCCTTTGGAATAACATCAATTCTGACAGCTACATTATCTCCGTTTTTGAATTCAAAATCGTCGCTGAGAATCTTACTGAACATTTCCCACCTGACATTACCGATGGTGTAGGGAGCGTCGGTATCGGTTTTCGGATTTTTAAAATCTCCTACCGTTTTGTGATTCCAGATTTGGTCAAAGTCGTCAAAATAAATATCGTTACAGTATTTGATTACCTTATCTACGGACAAGGTAACTATATCCGACATAACAGTTCCGCCGTAGCCTTTTACTTCGCAGTAAACACGCTTGCCTGTCAACCAATCGGACACGTTTCTGAGGAAAAACATTTTTCCGCCTGAAACCACTTCGGGAGTTGCATAGCCGTTGTTTGAAAGATAGTTCCACGAAAGCTCATGTCCGTCTTCGTCAATAATGTGCCATATGTACTCGTTTACATTTTCTGCTTCTATTTTAAGAACGATTGAGTCACCCATAACAGAGGAATGACCGCCCGACGGCTGTGTTGTGATTCTCGGCCTTTTTGCAAATATATCAATAGAGCCTCCGAGCGAATAATCGGTGATGTTATGGTCAATAACTAAACCGGTATCATCATCTGTCACATAGCAGCCTTTGGGAATAATTTTTGAAAAATCAGTTTCTCTGCTGCATTCAATTCCTTTATTTCCATAATATCCTCCTCCGGAAATTATAGTATTAGTACTATAATCACCGCCCAAGTAAACTGCCGCCAAATTGCCGTCTTCGGTTTGATTGTACAATTTGAAATATCCGTTTGAAATATTAAGTGAATTAAGTCCTCTTGCATCTAATGCATTTATTGAACCGTAGTAATAACCTCCGTTTATGGTTAAATCCGCATCATATGCATACAAAGCGTTTTTCTGATATAAATTTCTTTCTGTAATTTTATATTCAAAGTTGCCGCCGTTTATTGTGACAACGGTATCTCTGCTCATATAAACTGCGGTATTGAGTGCGCCGAAACTGCCATAGTTAATTTCGGCGGTAGTTTTATCGTTGTCCGGGGCTGTAATTTTCACGGCTGAGCTCTTATAATAGTATGATTGAAAATATCCGCCGTTAATAACTACTGTACCTCCATCAACTTCAACAGCAGAAGTATCATTATAGGAGTAATATAAACCGCTGTCAATGCGGAGGTTTCCGCTTGATTTTACAATCGGAAAAGCATAAGTGAAAGTACCTATGTCATCTGAACCGGGTGACAGAGAATGAACATTAGTCAATGTAAGACTTCCTGAGTCGCCGACATAAAACACTGCTTCGCCGTTGCCGGTATCAAAAGAAAAATTGTATTTGAAGCCAACAGAATGATCTATACCGTTTCCGTCCTTCTGCCATAGTCTGAGCTTTCCCTGTTTGATTTCAAAAAGTCTGGTATCGTACAATGTTTTTCTTTCCAGAGTGCAGTTGTTTAAGTCTATGGTAATGTCAGCGTCAGGGTCATCTAAACAAAGGGTGTAATCATACTTGAAGTCCTCCTGTGTAAAGGTTTTACCGGGAAAATCAAGTTTAATCCACTGCTTGCCGCCCTTTGCAAGAGCATTTCTCAATTCGTCATAAGTAGTTACGACTGTTTGTTCCCCTGTTTTTGGAACTGTTATTCTCTCCATAACATATGAGCAACCGCATTGTTTTACATATTCTCCCTCTTTACTTGCAGTTGCCTGATTAATGCATGCCCAACTTTCAGTTTTTGTGCAATATTTGCGGTGCTTGCCTTCAGAGTCAAATATTTTTTCACCGCATACAGTACATTCACGCCAATGACCGTTGTCGTCATAACTATATTGACCTTGTATATGAATATGGTCTTCAGGACAACACATCATACTGCTTGTCGAACATACCATAATAGTATCATTATCGGTCAGGTCTTCCGGTAAAGCTATGCCCACTGCCTCCGCCTGTGTTCTTGCGTATTTTACGGGCAGAAACATACCCTGAGTTACTCCCCGCACAGTGTTGTTTTCATCATAGAAGACTACATCACATTCGACTCCGGAAATAACAATTTTGTCCTTGAGAACAAACATAAGTGACAAGTTGTAGCTTACGGTGTCGGTGAAGGTATCTAATTCATAGTAGAAGTCACCCGAACTGCCTAAAATCGAAGAATAAAAATCTGTAAACTTTTCGTCGGGTCCCATAGCCACCGTATCGTCATTACCCATCCAAGCCCAGCCGTACAGATTATATCGACTGACGCTTTCTTTTTTAATATCAGCTTGCGGTACAGCACCGGGGCGAGGGTAAACTACATTGCGGATAGTTATATCGTATTCAGCCGCGCTTGCCGAAAGCATTGAAAGCGGCAAAGCGGAAATACAGATAAGCAAGCTAAGGCATATGCTTATTACTTTTTTTGATATTTTAGTTTTCATAAAATCCCTCCGTATTATCATTAGGACTCGGTAATATTACTTATATTGCATCATCGCAGGCAGAATGCTTTTCTGCCTGCGATGTCAATAGCTGATAGAATTACTTATAAACAGCAGACTTTGCAAGCTCCTGAACAAGGGGATCGTCAATTGGCAATTTATCAAAGTCGTTTTGAGTTGTTTTGATTTCAACATAAATATTCTTGCCGTCTGCTCTCTTGTAATAGGATACAAGGCAGGTTTCTGCTCCGTATTCATGTGACATTTTAACTACTTTGTAGGTAGTATCACCGTAGGTTACTTCTTCTCCGATTTCTGACTTGCCCTCTTCATAGGTATCGAGATTTCTTACTCTTATACACTCTTCTACGGCGTCATCAAGCGAGCTTATCATTCTTGTTGTGCTTACTTCAAGTCTGCCCTCTGTTGTGCCTTTTTTACCGAAATCAATCTTAATTGAGCCAAGGGCGTTTTCATCGTGGTAGTAGGAGTTAACCTTGTACTGCAAGCCCTCGGGAATTGTTACTGTGCAGTAATCGCTGTCGAGGGTTTTCTCGCCTTCGCCGCTGTCGCCCTCCTGCAATTCTGCTGAGGCTGTTGTTTCTTCAACTGTTGTTTCTTCCGCCTTAACTTCCGAGGTAGCGGAAGCTGAGCTTTGAGCAGAAGTTTCCTTTGTGCCGAAGCTTTCGCTTGAGCCGTCGCAGGCTGCAAGCGATGCTGTCATAACGAGTGCTAATAAAATTGCTACAAATTTTTTCATAATAATTCCTCCTGAGAATTTATATTTTAATCTGTAAAATATTTAAAACTTATTGATTATACCTGCTATATCATTTTGAATTTAAGCTTGTATGTTTAGTAATCAAAGAAATAGCACAATATTACTTCAATGATGTCAAATCTATTGTCAAACTGTCCGTATCACTTTCAAGAAGATCTGAAAACTTAATTTCAACAGGCGTTGTTAAATCTTTGAGCTTGTATGTCATTTTAACCTCAAGGCTCTCGCCGGGAGCTACATCCTGTCTTGTACTCTCGTCGAGCGTATCGAATGAATCCTCGCTTACAAAAATTGTAGTGTATTCAAGCTCTGTGTCGCCCTGAGTAAGGGTGTAATACATTGACCATTCAAAGCTCTGCGCTTCTTTACTGTTGTTTGTATAATCATAAGTTGCAACTAATGCATCGTTTCCGTCACTGTCCTTAACAATCTCGCTTCCCTTGTATACAGCCTGATAGTCGCCGATTTTGATAAGATTCGGATCCTCATCTTTTCCTGTACCCTCACAAGCCGCAAAGGAAAATATCATAATTGCGGTCAAAATAATTGCTGTTAATTTTTTCATGGTTAATTCCTCCTGATAATTACGCTTAAAAAAATGCAATTGAAGATTTATTTATTTTTCAAGCTTTTCTAAAAGCATATGACTTACTAAAATACAATCGTCTTCAATTTCTAATTTTTCCAACGAAGATACCTTTTCGCCAAAAATTTCACCTTTAATTTTTGTGTCATAAAAATACTCTCCGTTTTCCTCTTTCCAGGTTGTGGTGTCCATAATGCCAAAGCCATCAACAATTTCCTTGCCCTCAGCAATCAACTGTTCTTCAAGTTCCTTCGTAACGGGGAACAAAGTATTCATTGTTCCGTCAGGCAGAAACTCAACTATTGCGCTTGCCATGTTCAGATATTCCTCTGCGTCCTCAAAATCCTCAAGCGCCTCAATCTCCTGAGGTGTGCACATTTTTGTGCTGAAATCCGGCTGAAAAACGCCGATTTTTTTTACCTTCCATTTGCCGATAATATTCATAGTAATCCTCCTTTTGATTATGCCCATGGATTTGAGCTTTCAGGCTTGCGGATATCAAGGAGTATGCTGGAGTATTCCCAGAGATACCACTTGCCGTCCTTTGCTTTGCGAAGCTGTATCGGTCGTGGGTCATCTGCTCCGCCCGAGGGGATAAACAGCTTTGCAATTCCGTCTGTTGAATAGGTGTACTGATTTTCTCTTACCTCAACCGTATAGGGTGCGGTAGGCTGATAATCGTTGCCCGGAGTTGCTCCTGCAAAGTACGACCTTGGAACATAGTCCTTATCACGAAAACGGTCGGCTATGAATTGCTTATCTGCACTGTTCATAGGTCTTGGTCCACGCAGAAAATCAATCATTCTGCAGCAAAGCTCTCTGTCCTTCGGAAAAAAACAGAATGCAAGCACTGTCATTGCTGCCGTCTGAAACGGAGTTGACAAGGAAGCCTGCGGAAGGCTTATAAACTGCTCGTAGGTTTCGGGCAGACTGTTAAAAACAATCTTTTCTTTCTTATTATTTACGGCATTGCTCACGCCCTGTTTTACTGCTTTTCCGAGCTGATTTGCCGCCTTGCTTGCAAACATATCAAATAATCCCATAATAATCCGCCTTTACTCAAAATCACTGCTTTGGTGTGCCGCAGCCGCTGCAGAATTTTGATGTATTCTGTGTTCCGCAATTCGGGCAGAACCATGAACCATTCTGAACAGGCTGTTGCTGAACATATCCCTGCTGCATTGGTTGCTGTGCGTAGCCGTTCTGTGGCATAGACTGTTGGAAATTCTGCTGTGCGTAGCCGTTCTGTTGCATAGGCTGTTGGAAATTCTGCTGTACATAGCCCTGCTGCATCGGTTGACCGTAGCCGTTATTCATCGTCTGACCGTAGCCGTTGTTCATATTCTGCATACCGCCCTGTTTGATTTGCTGACAAAGCTGCATAATCTGAACACCTGTTTCATAAGCCTGCATAAGCTCCATCTGATTATTTGAGCTTACATATGAAACGGTAAATGAAATTTCATTAGTTATATATGGATCAGTCACTCTGAAGCAAGCCTTTATTCCGCTAACCTCTTTGATACTGCCCGAGCTTGAATAACCCGAGTCTGCATTGCGCACAAACGGCTGTGCGGAGAGCGGAACATTAACCATACCTGTCTGCATATTTCCAAATGCCTGATTCATTCCGTTCATAAAATTATTAAAGCCGTTGTTCTGATTATTAAGTTGTCTGTTGTCAAAATTATCTCTGCTGTCGGGAATACCGTCATGGTCGGAGTCTGAAAGCGTTCTGTACTCCTGCTCAAGCCAGAAATCCTGTAGCTGTGAAAAATTAAAAATCTGCGGATTTCCGCTTTTATAATCTCTGTTGTTTATAGCAAAAATAAACCAACGGTTGTTAAAGTCAACCTGAATTGAATTATTACTGCCGCCAGCCGTTGCAGAGCAGTTAAACTGCTGATATTTTTGCTTGTTCTGCTCTCTTAATTCAAGATGTCTTTTTACATCATCAACCGTTCTTTGTTTCCAACCGCTTGTAAACGAGCCTAATTTGTGCTTACAGTCCGAGCAAAGATAGCCGTCTGACAGCTTTTGCTGTGTAAGCATATTAACCTTATCTCCGCAAATATCGCAGAATTTCTTATCAAAAAGTCCCATAATAATTTCTCCTTATTATTTTAATTTATCCTACATACTATAAGCTCTGTTTGTTTAGTTAAAGAGGAAAGGTTTGCGGTCGGGCGAAGTATATGTATTATTCCGCCCGACCGTAACTGTTGATTATTTGATTCTAATCAAAAATCAGCCAAGCTTTTTGTTCTGGAAAGCACCGATAAGGTAAAGAACAGGAACTACAAGACCGCAGATAACGGAAAATACACTGAAGTTCTCAGGATAGCCGATGAGCGTAAACACATTAGAAATAATGCACATAGCTGCAACAGCGATACCCCAGCCAATACAGGTATTGGCTTTTTCAGGCTTGTTCCAATTCTTAACGCCGATGATTCCTGCAACAAACTCTGCAACTGAGCCGACAAGAGAAATTATTCCCGATGCCCAGAGCAAGCCCATTGGCAGACCGAGTGCTTCAAGCACACCAAGTCCGAGCATTGCGATAATTGATGTAACTAAAGCAATTGCACCGAAGATAATCATCAGAATACCGGTAACCTTTAAAAATTTTGAACCCATTTTGTTTCCTCCTTATTTATTTAGAAAGCATTTCTGCTTTTCTAGCAAGTTAAAATATTTTTTATTAATAATACTGTTTCCGAAAGCTGTTTATTTTTTATTGTCAGAATACTTTTCGGCAAGCTGAAAGAAAAGCTCGTTTACTGCATTAAAGCACTCGCCGTTTTCTTCAACAGCAATACCTTCATCACCGTAGTTTACCGAAAAATTCGTTATTGTTTCGTCGCAGGCGAAAAAGATATTCTTTTTCCTTTCTGCTTTTATGTGACTGTAAAAGTCATATTTGCTGTCAATCTCAGCAAAACGCTTAAACTCTTTCTCGGTAATTTCTGCATCGGTAAAGTTTATTTCTCTATAATCATTATTCTCATAATCTACAATAAGACATTCGGCATCAAGAAGGTAAGAGTTGTTCTCCAATCTCGCCCGGAAGTTGTAACAATAAGTTCTGTCCATATGGCTTTGAGAAATTGAAATTGAAGTCAGCTCACTGTCGGGCTTTACCGGATTTTTGGTACAACCAAAAAGCGAAAGAACACAGAAAAGAATTCCCATAATTAAACACCATTTATTCTTCATTTGTTATCAAAAACTGCTAATCAGACCTGCGATGTACTTCTGAATCAGAGTTACATCAACTATACTCACTATTCCGTCATTATTTACATCGGCAAGTCTATTCTGATAGTCGTTTAAGGATATCAAATTCGCAATGTCTTTTTGACCTTCGGTAGCGTCAATTACGCTTATAGTACCGTCCATATTGACATCACCCAACAAACAGATTTTTACATTCTGCGTAACATTGCTGCTTTCAACCGTTACGGTGTACTCCCGTGTAACATGGTTCTGCTTCATCACCTTCATGGTGTAGGTGCCGGGGAGAACGCCTGCGATGGAGTAGGTGGCGCTGTTGCCCTTGACAATGGCCTCATAGGCAGCCTCGGAGGCGCCGATCTTGATAAGCTGAATGGTCACATCGTCTGTATTATCGCCGAAGCTGGTGGCTGTGCCGGACACCGTCACGCCGGGAGACGGAGCGGGAGCATAACCGCAGTACTTGCACACGCCATTTTCCATCGTATGGTTTTCCTGGGTGCTGGCATCGCCAGCGGTGCAATACTTGGTGTGCTGGCTTTCATTAAGCTGTGCATAGGCGTAGGTATGCGTATGAGCCGCAGAAACATGGAAAGTGATATAGACAGTGCTTATCGCGGCTTGTGCACCGACTGTGTTTGTAACCCTCAGCACAACATAGTAGGTATCAACCCCACTCGGAATCGTGAACGATGCATGAGCGTCCGTACCCAAAGAGGTGAAATCACCCGAAGTTGCCTCCCACGGTTTTTTTGTAGTGCCCTTCCACTCATAGCTGATGGTGCCAAGCACCGGCGTCTTCTGAACATTGTTGTAACTGTCATAGTAAATGTCATGACCATTCATGTTAAAGCCCGTCGGGATCGTAGAGAATGTTGCAACGCCGTGGAAGGTATCGCCGGCGGTCACATCGTACTCAGCTTTCAGACCCAGCCAGCCGCTAGCCGGTACATCTTTATCTGGCCACAGTTTGGCAGGATCGGGCGCATCGCCATTGACGGCTGCCAGAGGGATTGCCGGAGTGAGGGACGAATCAGCGACTTCTGTCACTGTAACCGTCATCTCATTGGTGTATTTGGTTGCACCATATTTGTCCGAAACCTTGCAGCGGTAGGTCTTTTCGCCAACATTGGTCGTGGGGGCGGCATAATCATAAGCTGTTTCACCGGAAATCGCTTTCCAAGCACCGCCATTCTTGACCTGCCACTGATAGTTCACACCATGTCCTACTGCCTTGACAAACAGACGTGCGGTCGCGTTCTGCTTTACGGTCAGATCGCCGGACTGATTTGCAATGGACAGATCGGGGGCGTTGACCGTTACGGTGAAGTGGTCGCTGGTGATGGTCACATTGCCGCGCGTGGCTTCGAACCAGCACTCATAGCTGCCTTTATCGGTAAATCTGAGGGGAGCGGAGAAACCGCCCGTCGAGGAGGCCGCAACCGCTGCGGATGCCTTGACCGTTTCCGTGCCGTCCTTTTTCGCAATCAGCTTATAGGAGATGGGCTTGCTGCTGTCGCCGCCCACTGCCTTGGCATTGAGCGTCAGCGCGCTATCCCCGATGGTATAGATCTGGTTAGTTTTATCAACGCTATCCCACTTGAGAGCAGAAACAGCCGTTCCATACACAACAAGGGTCAGAGAGGAACCGTCCTCTGCAACAGTAGAGCTGCCAACAACAGCGTAATTCTCGTTGGGGTCATCGCAGAAAGGCACTGCGCTTGCAGAAGCCGCGAACTTATAGTTCTCTGCGGGCTTCAGTACGATTTTGCCATAGTATTTCGTTCCTGCAGCGAAGGTGCTTGCCGAGTTAGTGCAGCTATTGTCCGTATACCAGTTGATGCTGTCCACGGTATAGCCGCTGCCGACAGCCGTAGCGCTGGGAGCGGAAGTTCCGGGTGTCAGCGCCGCGCTCAGCCGAACGGGGGCACTGGAGATCTCCGTTACCACCGGCGCTTCGCTTACCACCAGCTTAACGATATGCTGGTTGCTTATGATGCCGACGGAGCTGCCGTTCTTATCCAGATTCAGCTGCAAATCATAGGAATAGACCTTGGGGTCTGCGCCCGCAGGAATGGTGATCGTATGCGAGGTTTTATCGGCAGCGATGGTATCTGTCTGCTGTACTGCAGCAGAACCGGAGATATAATGCTCGCACTTGGTTCGATAGGTATAGCCCGCATTTACCAATTCACTCGCCAAAGGCTTCCACTCGAACTTGATGGTATGCGCCGTGTCGTTGGTCAGATTCTCAACGGTGCCCTTCCAGTCCTTGGCGTAGTCGATGGGGTTGCCGTCCAGCGTGACGGACTCCATCACGCCCCATGCGTCGCGGATGACCTCGATGGGAGTGTTCGAGTTAAAATTCAGATAGTAACCCGTATCGTTGCTTCTCACAAGCGAGTTAATGTTCTCGGAGGTATAGAACTTTCCGTTTACCTTTATCGCACTGTTCGGGAAGCACTTCATGGCGTGAAGTATCACTCGATTTTTGGTAATCGAGCTGTCCCCATGCGCTGCGGTAACATTATAAATGTCGAGTTTGGGATTCTTGTCGGGCGAGGTGAACACGCCGCTCTTGAGCAGCAGCTGCGGGACGGTTCCCACATCAGTGTTTTTGCTGTACTTGTTGTCAACATAAAAGCCGTCGTTGAAGTGCGCTCCGTCTATGACCATCTGCGTCGCAGTCCTCGACATATCTTCTACCACGAACGGGGCGTTGAACTCGCCGCCGTTGAGGACAACGCGCGGCTCTGTATCCTGCGTTCCTCGCCAAAGATTATCCGTCCAGACAATGCCGTTGAAGGTACCGCCGTTGATCGTGAGATTAGAATAGAGCAGCTGCAGCGCCAGCGGCATTGCTTTAACCGGGAGGCTGAGGAGCGGCTTGCTCCTGTCCCAGTCGTATGCGCAGTTGATCGTGCCGCCGTTGATCGTGATCTGCGAGCGCTTGCCGTTCTCGGGCTTATTAAAATAGTCGTCGCCGATGCAGCCGCTGGCTCCATAGGTGTACGTCATGTTAGGACTCAGCTTGGTCAGCGTGCCGCCGTTCATTGTGAATTTTGAAGGCTCGTCTTTCTTTTCGGAGCTCATCATGATGATGCTGTACGCTTTGTCGTCATTAGGAAAGGAAACCGCGAGCTCGCCGCCGCCCTTGCTGTCATACAGCGTGAATTCGCCGCGGCGAATGCAGAGCAGGTTTTCAAACCCCGCCCGCTTGCTTGCGTCGATCGTGATCTTATGGCCGTTCAGATCCAGTTTTTGGTTAGACATCACATAGATAGAATCATCATCAATGCCCACCGTGTAATTGATGTCTTCCATCAGCTTGAGATCTCTTGACTCGTACGAACGGAGCTGGGACTCAAACAATTTATAGCCCCTAATTTCAGCCTGTGTGTAAGATGTATCGTCCGCCGCGCTCGCCGTCACGCCGGTGATGGGCACCATTGTCAGCAGCATCATAAGCACCAGCAGGATGCTGACGATGCGACTTCGTGTGTTCGTTTTTGTCATATCATTTCCTCCTTGTTTCTTTCCGGCATTTTGCCGGGTGATTTGACCGTGTGTTTCGTTTTATCGGCTCTCCCGCACGGCAAAGAGAGCTTATGCCATTCTTCTTGCGTTCAGAGGATGGAGATGCGCTTAATGCATTCATAGCATTCCGTCACAGCCGTCCTACTTACAAAGCATCGATAACCGCTGAAAGATAAGTGGACGAAACAGAGCCGTAAATGAAGTTATCGATCAGTCCGTCTTTTTTCGCACGACGAACCTTATCCGCCAGCTTTTTCTCGGTGTTTTCATCCACCACGAAAACAATTTTGCAATCCGGGTTGACCTTTCTCAGTTCATCGCGGATCTTCATCCGTTCCTCAATTTTCCACGGCATATAAGCAGTAACCTCCATAATGAGGATATTTGCTTCCGTATCCGCACACAAATCCAAGGTCTTATCCGGACTTTCACTTTTAAAGACTTCAAAATCCGAATCAAAATCCCGAAGTGCTGTTGCTATCGCATCGGCAAACAGAACATTTTGCATATCAACAACAACTCTCCGCATGATATTACCTCCTTGTTTATTACAAATATAAATGAGTGTAGAAGTCTATCTTTAACATCATTATACAAAGGCTTTAAAAATTCCACATCACCCATATGGGTGATATTTGAATATTTTTCATAAAAAAACCCCCGACTTCAAATTGAAATTGGGGGTATAGTACAAATATTCAGTATGTTTCTTTGTCTTCAGGCAAGCTCGGTATAATAAATTTCTTATTCGTCACTGCAATAGCAAGCCTGGTTTTATTGGCATATCCGGTTTTTTGAAGGATATGTGAGATATGTGTTTTCACAGTATTAACGGAGCATTCAAGTTCCTTTGCAATTTCGCCGTACTCCAATCCGTCACAAACGAGCCGCAGCACTTCTATTTCCTTTGCCGTAAATTCGGCGCTGCTGGCATTACCTAATTGTACAACGGGTGATTTATCAGGAAAAATATGTTCTCCCGACATTGTACGGTCAATCACGTCAATCAGCGTTTCACGGCTTACATCCTTGTACCAGAAGCTGTCTGCTCCTGCGGCTTTGGCACGATCGAGATAGCCTACCTCGACCATAGAGGTCACGATAATAATTTTTATGTTCGGAAACTGCTTTTTGATTTCTGCGGCGGCGTCAATTCCGTCCTTACTGCCTGTTGTGCATACATCCATCAGAACAAGGTCGATATGCTGTCGCTGACATTTTATAACGGCAAGCTCTGCACTGCTTATGCTTGCCGCAAGCTCATAGCTTGTGCTGTCAGAGATTATCCGCTCCATATTTTCACGAGGCATACGCTGATCCTCTACGATTAGCACCTGCTTCATTCTGTTTCCTCCTTTGATTTCGGTACGGTCACTGTCAGTGCAAAGACAGGATTTGACTGTATATCCATAGTACCTCCCAGATTTGTAATATGATTGTAAAGATTCAGCAGTCCGCCTTTGGGCGTTACTTTACTTTCGGGAGGTTTTCCGTTATTTGTGATGCGTATTGAATAGTAATTGTCATCTTTCTGTATATCAATCTTGAGAATTGTCGCATCGGCATGACGAACGCTGTTTGTAAGGCACTCACGCATTGCTATCAAAAACACCCTGCACTGCTCCTGCTGTTGCGGCAATTCTCCGTTAAGCTCCACTTTTACACCGATTGTATCGGCATCACGCATAAATTCTGCAAGCTCGCCACGTTCCAATGGATATTCATTATCATTTTTAATTGCGCTTACTGCTTTTTGAAACAGACTTACTACGTCAGCGGTTTCTTCCGTAGTCTGCTCCTGCTGTAAAATCTGACGCATTGCAATTATCCCTGCACTCATACGGTCGTGAAGTCCTGTTTTAGCCGCCAGTAATTCCTTTTCCTTTGTCATAGTTGAAACATTATCCGAAAGCACCTTTAAATCACGGGAAATCTTTTCGAGCTGTATGGTCTGCTCCTTTAGTTTCAGGTTCTTTTCATAAAGCTCTGTCACATCGGAAAATATGACCTCTGTATAGACAATGCCGTCAGAGGCAGTTATCTCTGTCTGAGAATAACGCCACGCCTTACCATTCGGGAAAAGATAAGTTTGTCTAATATCGGAGAGCTTGATAATACCGCTTTTTGTATCGCAGTCATCCAGAGCTTTCTGTAATTCGTCGAATGACTGCATATCGCTTTGCGCTAAGCTACGGAACAGACGGTACATCTGCAAATTACACAGCTTAACCGCTCCGGAGGGCGAAAAATAGCATATTGCGCTTGGAAGCGTATCTATTGCCTGCTTGACAGAACTGCGGCTGAGATTTTTGCCTCTTTGACGATATTCGACCACAGCTTCACAAATCAGCAGTACACTTGATACTCCGACAATGCACCACAGCAGCCACATCGGCAATGGCAGCAGGATTCCGTACGGCTGTTTTATATTAATATTTCTGAACGCTTCTCCCAATATTGATATCAATGCGAACAGAATGAGGAAAAGACCGACATTCAAACATCTGTTACATTTACTTTGAAATCTGTAATTAGATACAATTAAATAAAATAAGTTTACGATTAGCAAAAAGAAAAGACAAACCATAAACAAGGATTGCTCTGCTGACGATGCCTGATAAAAGGTAGTCACGACTGTTCACCTGCCTTTTTTGCTCGGAGCGTAAAACGCCATACGCCGTCATCAAAACAACTGCTTTCTGCAAGCTCGAAAAAATCATCAAGCAGACTTTCGCACTCCACTTCCAGATGAAAGATGACAGAATCCTTAAGGCTGCGGGCTTTCAGCCAAACTGAACGCATATCATCTATGGCGGCTTCCGTCACTGATTCAAAAAAGTCATACACACGAATAGCGTCCGTTGTATCAATTTTTTTGTTACTCGGAATATCAATAGCGCACTCCACACCCATAAGCTCAAGATTTGCAAAGGATTCTTCAAGGCACAGTGACAGTTCCGCCGTATCGGTTGTTGCTGATTTCTCGCCGATAAACATTAAGTTGCCCCTGCGTTTTATGTATGCGCCTATTACTGCAATTTTTGCAAGAAGACTGCGGCGTTTTTCATAATTTGTTTCCGTATTGTACTGAGCAAAAAGACTGTCAAGCAAATCAATCTGGTGTGCAGTCTGATCCTGCAAAAGATCATACAGACGGTTTTTTTCCTGTAGGGTATTTATTTTAAGCTTTGTACGATAGTTTTCCTGCTCAAGAAGATTGCTTTCTGCAATCGTCTCTTTATTTTCCTCAAGCTATTTGAGCAAAGCGGCTATATCCGAAATATCCTCCAGCCAGAGAACGCGACCGCCTTCGATTGGATTGCTTTTAAGTACGGTATTTTTATCAATGCTGACAGCTCCGTTTTCTGCTGACCGCATAACATTTTCCGAAAGCTTTGGAGAATTGGCGGAATCATATTTGGTATGATAGTCAGTATCAGTAATCTGCGCCCTGAAAGTTCCTGCCTCAAACAGTGCCTCATATCCTGTATTGGTTTGAATCAAACCGCATTGAATGCAGCTTTCAAATATTGATGTAAACATAAGGCACTGTACCGCAGTAATATCTCCGCCGATAATTTGCATCCATTCGGCACCGCTCGCATATATTAAGGCATACACAATACATATACAAAGCAAAATAAGGGGCAGATATTTTTTCCTTTGAGATAATCGGCATTTGATTATCATAATAGTAAATGAAGTCAGAGCACATATGATTTCCCATACAATTATAAGAAAGTACCCGAAAACATAGTCGTTATTCTTGTCTGACCATACTTCTCCGGCAGGAAAAGCAAAAACGAGCTGATGGAAATCGTTTGTCACAACCAAAATAAGACAAAGCACGGTAGGAATATACAGCAACGATGTCCATTTTGGCAGACGGTAATTTTCCGGCTTACCCAGTGACATTGAAACAAATACGGAAAAAAGCGGAATGAAAAGCATCGGAAAATAGTACCAATACCACAGCTGTCTTGACAAAACAGGGTCGGATACAAAATAATATTTCATTGACCTTATGACAAGCCAAAAAACATTTAGTAAAGCTATAGCAACCAGATTACGGCGCACCTGTGCCTGAACAATCCGCTTACTGACGGAAATTCCCCACCAGATATACAGACCGATATAGATAAAAGTACGTAACAGTCCGAGAGTTATAGGATAAATACCGTTATTTCCTAAAATGCGGAAAATGACAGCGCAAACAATCAATAACACAACAATTATTGCATTATTTTTATTCCTTTTAATGGATTTTGTCATATATCTCGCCCCTTTTCCTCATATAAAGGTATATCCATTTACTTGAAATTTTATATACATTAAATTGTATCATATATTCAGGCAATTTTCCATATCCAAGTTTAAACAATGTCTGTCCACGGTTTAAGTCTAAATAGCAATGAGCTTTTTCCACCTTTTTCACGGTAGCGTTGCTCGGTTTCAACTAGTCCGACTTTATTTAAATCTCTAATAGCTCTTCTAACCGTAGCAGGCGACAGCTTTATGTCGCCTGCTATTGTTTTTACTGAAGGCCAGCACTCACCGCTTTTGTTTGCTCGGTCGTAAAGGTAGGTATAGACTGCTACGGCTCGGTGGGGCAAGTCCATTTGATAGAGAAAAGTTAATCTACTCATTGCTGTTAACCTCCTGAGGTGGTCTTTCTGTTCTGATGACTACTTTTCTTTGCTTGTCTGCGTTCTGTTCAACATTTGAATTTTCGGGTTTTTCTGTTGGCTCGTCTTGCTGTTCAGAATCAATATCATCTTCATTGTCGGTCCGTTCTGCATTCGGTGAGGTTTTAAGATTTTCATTTTTGTGATTTTTCTCATTGCTTGCTTCATCAAAATCGAAATCATTTACCGGCAGTTCAAGATATTGAGGACAGTATGCTTGAATTATGTTGTTGAACAACTCAGAACGATTGGCATAGTGAACTTCACGGTTGCCGTTTTCCATGACCTCATACTTTTCCTCAAACTTAATACCCCACTTAAAGAACAATTTAAGTTTTATTTTCATAGGATAAAAGCCTGTTTTCATAACAACAAAAGTGCCTTTTGGAAGTGACTTCAACTCATCAGGTGTCATCAAAGGTCGTTCAATCATCTGCAAGGATTGTGACGGATCGTTCTTACTCCTGCTGACAGAGCCTGACATAACAGTTCTTGAGCCGAGGGCTTTTGATAGCACTTCTGCACTTGTACTGTTTGGAGCAAAGCCTCCGAAAATTGTGAGCTGTGTGTTGTCTATGATTACATCTGCTCCCTCTTTGCCATAATTCTTTTCAAGCTGTGCAAAGGATTGAATAATCGGCACTATCTGTAATCGTCTTGAACGAGATGCAGAAAACATCATTTCTGCCGAATCAATTTTCGGCAGAGATTGCGATAGGTAAAGCTTTGATACTATCTCCACCTTTTCCCCCGCCTAGCACCGTGCGTGAGCCTTTCGGACTCACACGGCGCCCCATCGATATTAATATTTCTGTTTATTTAGTGTTAACTTCAAAGTATAAAAAATTAAATTGCAGTATTACCTGCTAAAACTCGAAACTTATTTATTTTATCAAGTTGAGACCTATCGGGTTTGATTTTATTTAGATATGTTTGTATAGTTTCTTTATTGGTTGCGTGTATAAGAATATGAATATCTTTATGGATAATTATTAAGTTTTTATACTTATCATCGCCACCCATACTTAACGGTTTTATATGGTGGCAATGTATTTCATCAATCCATAATGTGTTTCCTGTTACAGCACACTTTCCATATTGTGATGCATAAACAGAAACTCTATTATCCAAATATTCAACGCTTTTATCAGGCAGATAAGAAGTAGCTAACATATGAAGAACTTTTATAGTGTGTTCATCAAATTTCAGGTTTTTATGAATTTCCTTCCTACCTTCTTCTGTATACTTACATATCCTAATCTTCTTGTACATAGGATTTTTAGTTTGGATATATCCTATAGGACATATAGGTTCATCACAAATAAATCTTATCATTTTGCTTTTACCATATCTATCCGATATATACTTTCTTCCTATTGTACCTATTCTTTTAACTTGTTGTTTTAGCCGATTATATATTATTTTATTTATCTGATATTGAATTGCCATACAATCAATTGTAACTGCTGTGGCATATCTATAATAATTATGAATACCAAAAACCATTGAATTGTATCTTTTGATTTGCAATACTTTATCCCTCAAATCACCTGAATATTCTATTACTTTGATTTGATTTTTGAGTTTTTCTGTTTCACTTTTTATAGCCTTATCAGACATATGTGACCTAACAACAAATCTATTACCTTTCTTAACTGCTTTTAATTTAAAACCCAAAAAGTCAGAATAACGCTTTTTTAGATTAACAACTTTTGACTTTTCTTCGCTTATTTCAAGTTTTAATCTGTCTTTCAACCACTTCTTTACAGCAATAAACACCTTATCTGCATCACTGCGTTTTCGACAGAATATTTTGAAATCATCTGCATATCTAACAATGTACATTTCCTTCAAATTACTTGAACGCAGAACCATATTTATGTAACTTCTACATTCCGACACACCATTACGATTTTTACTTAGTTTGTATTTCTTGTGTGTTGGCATAGTTTCCCATTGGCTACTTACCCACCAATCTAATTCATTAAGAACTATATTCGCAAGCAAAGGCGACAGTATACCACCTTGCGGTGTTCCTTTATTTGGATATATCGTATTTCCATTAGGTAGCACAACAGGAGATTTTAACATTTGTTTTATTATGCAGATTAGTTGTTTATCTCTTATTCCTAAATTCCACATTTGCCGTATTAGTTTCGAATGGTTAACATTATCAAAGAAACCTTTGATATCAATATCAACTACATAATGTAGATTTTGTTTTTGTATCATTTTATAGCATTGTGCAAGTGCATTTTCTGCTGACCGGTTTGGTCTAAAGCCATTATTCCTTTCGTGAAATTTTGCTTCACATATAGGTTCAAGCACTTGCAGTATACATTGTTGCACTATACGGTCAATAATTGTTGGAATACCAAGCGGTCTGACTTTACCATTAGGTTTAGGAATTTCTACTCTTCTTACTGGTTTAGGTTTATAAAATTCAAGCTTGTTACGGACAATCTCAACTAATTTTTCAGCGGACAGTTTTTCAATATCTTTAATACTTCTATTATCTGTACCGCAAGTATTACTTCCTGAATTTCTTTTGATATTTCTGTATGCAAGTTTAATATTATTTTCATCTTTGATTAAATTCATAAGATTAGTAAAAATATAGTTATCCTTACTTTTTGCATATAGTTCATCAAAACACTCTTGCAGGTCATAATATTCCGAATGTCTTAATTTTCTTTGCTTTGTCATAGGCAACTCCCCCTTTCAGGTTTGTTTTTCTCGGATTTCTCCTAATCATACTCGAAGCTATGATTATTAACACCTTAACAAAATATTAGTAACGACTTGTGGCTGTCCCTCCGTTTTCCATTACAGAAAACATCATAGGTAGTGCCACGACTTGACCCATAATCAAAACAGCTTATTTTTCTTCGTCTGTACCACATCTGTGTATTATGGGTTGCCACGTTCCGATAGTCCTATCTTTACATATATACTTAGGTGCCTTGCTCTAAGCCTGACAGCTTGATGATGCCTGTAACATCATAAGGTATTTCATATCGGAAAATCTTACTTTACCTCACTGTCACTGCACAAAGGCAGTCTATACATTTCTATATAGTCGAGTTTTAGACCCGTACATTCGCAGGTTTGTCAGACAATAATGTCATTCTCACCATATATATTTTATAGACCCCCGACCTATAGGATACATCATTTATCTCTAAACAACTTTCGTATCATACCTTGATATGACTTACGGTATCTCTCAGCCGACTTCACCGAGCTTCTGACAAATTCCATTACAGAAAATGCCAGTCGGAGTATTAGGGAAGGCGTTTCAAGGCGTTACCCTATCATTCCACCTTTCGGACTATCAGTTCTACTAAACAGAACTATATTACGTTCATATTTTAGTGCCTAACCTTTTCAGTTAGGAACGTGTCGCACTTCCGAACTCGTCGCAGAAGAACACACAACGATTTTTCAGTACACCGCCGTTTTCATTTGCGACTGAAAGTATCTCACGGTAGAGCTGTTGGATAATCAGCGAAACCATAAAGAAAGTGTTGGGATTTTCTTCCGGCATCACGATAAATATTGCACACTTTTCGTTGCAGAATTTTTCAGCGTCTATTTCTGTATCAAAACACAAAAGCTGTTCAAGCTCGGAGTCGAGAAAAGCATTCAGCCTTGACAATGCCGTACTCATAACGCTTGACATAGCTTGTTCAGCGGTATTTAGTGCTGCTCCTGCAAACCATTTTGCCTTATGGTCGTCAGGAAGATAGACCATTAAAAGCTGAAACTGATTTTTGCCTTTCTTGTTAGTCGGTGCAAGTAATTCCTGAATGATTTTGAACACCGAAACAATATGCCGTTCTTCGGGTTCGCAGAATTCCGAAACAAGCAAAATAGTTGCTGTTAAAAGTCCCTCTGCCGCATCATAAAAGTAAGCGTTCTGTCCGAACGAAGCCGAGTCCATTCCCGAAAGAATAATTGTTTTTGAAATGATTTTTGCATACTTTTCTGCCCTTGCCTTGTAAACAAGCTGTTCGGGTTCGGCTTTGTATAAGTCCATATACTTGTTCACGAGGTGCAAAAGATTGTTGCCGTGTGAGCGTGTGGGATTACGCAAATCTATAACAGAAATTTTGTAGCCGTAATACTTTTCTGCAATAGTTCCATAATTGCGAACAACATCTCCCTTTGTGTCGGTTACCATGAATGACATACCCGTAGCGCAGGCATACTCAATGCAAGGATAAAGCCAATAGGCAGTCTTACCGACACCGGCAGCACCAATCATCAGAGCATGAACATCTCCTGTGTCAACCATTGCTGTTGTTCCAGTTTTGCTGTTCTTACAGCCGACAACTATTCCTTGCTCCGATGGTCTGCTTTCGGGATTTGTACGCCATTCTTCGGGTTTGAAATCAATCTGCTTGTATGTTCTCTTTATCTCTTTTTTAGTTGCCCAACGAGCCGTTCCGTGCTGACCTTGTCCGACCGTCTTGTTCTTTATGCGGTTGAGTGAATAGTAATTGCCAACCGTAGAAATGATTATGAACAGGGCAAACATTGAACCTGTGACAATAATCAGAGTTATAATACCTGAGGACATAATTTTTCATCTCCTTCTTCAACAAATTTCAAATCTTCGTTCCAGTCTTTATGAGTTGGAACAAGAATTTCGTTTTGGATATTCATCGAATTTAATTTATCGGCTATGCGTTTATTTGCTTTCTGACCGGCTTCGTCATTGTCAAAGCACAAGAACACATTTTTGATATTTGGGTTGTCTTTAAGACATTGAAAAAGCACCCTGTCCGAGACGGAACAGGATGTCGCATAGCTTTGATTTTTCCAATTTTCCTTATGCATACTTATGAACGACAACATATCAATCGGAGCTTCGAATAAAAATATCTTGTCGCTTGTACCGTGCCAATGAAAGCTGAACTCAGGTTGACTGCCTGCAACATTTCCCTTGTACGGATTGCTTGTCACCGTTCCTCTCTTGTGTGCGTGGCGAGGTTTACCGCTTGAATCGTAACCTACAAATACCGCATTGTGATAATCGGCTGACTCATAAATCATCTTCCTTCGTACAAATTCATAAAGCACATCCTTATCAATGCCACGAGTCAACAGCAGATAAGAAAAAACTCTGCTCATTCTGTCATTTCTCGGCGGCAGTTCAAAGGGCTTGTGTACTCTTTCTATAGGCGGTGAGGTTATGATTTTACCGCCACAGTTATTCAAAAGCATTTCTACCGCTTCGGCATAGTCCTTGTTGTAAAATCTGCGGACAAAATCAACCGCATCACCGCCTATCTGTTCGTACTGATGATACCAGAGGTGACCTCTGATTGTTACCTTTTGCGAGCCGTCAAGCCATTCATACTCCGAGCCTGATTTCCTGACTTTCTCGCCTTGACCGATTAAAAAATTAGCAAGGTCTGTTCGCCTTGCCTGCTCCCGCTGTTCTTTTGTAAAATGAATGTAGGTTGATATTTTAATCACTTCCTTGAGTATAATATTTTTTCTTTCTGCTGTAATATCTTAGATTGGGTAGTTCTTCTCTTATCACTGTGACAGGAGGCACCTATCAACGATTGGGTGCAGTTATTCCTTGGCGGAAAGTGGATTATTTGATAGACAACTTTCTTTTTATGTGGTATGATAATGGCAAAATATTTGACCGATAAATCGGAATTTGACGAAGTGGTGGAATTCTATGAATAAATACGAAATGCGCTCAAAAAGAAGCTATGATAAGAAAGCGGAAAATTATGATTCGACCTTTGATGGGAAATTTACAGTAAAATTCAAAGAAATGATGTATAAATCAGTTTGCATCAATAATGACGATATCGTAGTCGATGTTGCTTGTGGAAATGGACATTTCCTGCATACGCTTAATAAGATGCATTGTTTTAAGGGATACGGTGTTGACATTTCTGAAAAGATGGTAGAACAGGCTAAGAAACTTAACCCCAAAATGCAATTTTACATCTCCGGTTGCGAATCGCTTCCATTCAAAAATCAGGAAGTAGATGTAATGACTGTTTGTGCTGCATTTCACCATTTTCCCGATGTTCAAAAGTTTGCTGACGAAGCAAGTAGAGTAATAAAACACAGTGGTGTGATATATATCGCGGAGGTGTATTTGCCCACTGTTTTGAGAGTGATTTGCAATCCCTTTGTAAAATTATCTAAAGCTGGTGATGTTAAGTTTTATTCACCGAACGAAATTATTTCATTATTTGAGAAAAATGGTTTCGAGAATATCGGTATTGAAATTAGTGGAAAAGTTCAACTGATAAAGTTGCAAAGGATTTGACAAATTCCGGTTTATCAAACTTACATCTTCAACCCCTGAGCTTGCTTCTTATCATTTATCTTCTGCTGAAGCTTTTTATCCGTCCTTTGTACTTTCTGCTTTTCCTCAAAGCGAAGCCTACTTTGAATCATATTACAGAGGTAACGCAGGAGATAAAGAGAGGAAACTGCAACGCTGTTGCGGTTGGTTTTAATTGAATAACGAGGATACAGAACACCTCTGCCTGAATCAAAGTCTGATTCGGCAGAGGTGTTTTCTTCATGTTCAAAGGGATTTGAAACAGGTTCTTCTGTATTCTCGCTTTCTTCCGCTTCATCTTCGATGACATTTAATTTAATCGCTTCCTTGATTACTGCATTCTTGATTGACTTGAATTCCTTGTTTTGGGCAAGAGGAATTCTGTCAGGCATTTCATCCGTGTAGGTGCGGATTGTATTCTCCTTTTGCTCATACCAAAGGTTATATAGTTTTCTGATTCTGTCATCATTTGCAAGCTCATCAACAATGGAATCAACGATTGCTTTCACATCAGGCTTGAGATAGCCATAAACCTTTTTGCCTTTTGTTTTTGAAAGCCTGTCGGCGAGTTTCAACAGCTTATGCTGAATTGACGCACTGATATATATTTCTGAGTTGATTTTTGAAACCAAATCCTCTACAATGTCACGAGCCTCAGCACGGAGCTTATCCCTGTGTTCTGTCTGTTTTTGATAAATACTTATCAAGTCCTGACGTAAGATTACCTTTGCAAGGTTTGACTTGATATTTTCAATTCCTTTTTCAGTCAGATATGCTTCGTTGGGCTTTGTAGAATATGCAATCATATGAATGTGAGGATGATGTCCCTCGTTATGAAACGCCGCATACCATCTAAAATTTTCAGGAGCGATTTTCATATTTTCTGCTATCATATTTCGTTGTGAGCGAATGAGATTCATCCAAGCTTTTGCATTGTTGTAACCCAGTCGTTCTGCATCCTCGCGCTTCAAAGAAATGATGTGAGTCCATACATTACTCTTGCTTTCTGCAACCTCTTTTTGCACATCAGATAAAACTATCGGCACACCGTCATCGGTAAATAAGCCATGTGAAGATACTTTTTCTACTCTCGGTCGCTGTGCAATGTAGCTTACATATTTCTCACGGTCACCGAATAGTTCAGCGTGAGTTTCAGCAATCCGCAAAATCAATTCGTCTGCATTACCTCTGTTCGGCTTATCAAGATAATCCTGATACTCATACAAATCCTTTGAGTCAGGATAGTCAGAAAGCAATTTCTTAATAATCTGCTTTTGTTTTTCAGTCGCTTCCATGAACTTTTGTGTGCTGTCAGCCTTTTCAACTCCGTCACGGGTGGCAATGTACGAAATATAATTTCCGATATGAGTTTTAGAATTCGGTTTGATGTAGGGTGATTTCATAATAATTCTCGGCATAGCTTACCCTTTCTGAAATCTGACTGCATCATCAAATTTATATTTTCCGCTGTTTCGTTTGACCTCATCAACACATATTTTTCTTAAATCTCTCAGTTGACCTTCGGTAATATCATTGGTTGCCGCAACAACATGCATAAGCATTGCTAATTCAACACCTTGCTTGAACAGCACCCTTGCAATCCTGTCCTCTGTATCAAGAATTTTTGAACTGATGACAGATTCAAGTGCAGGAGTGAGTACCTTAGTTGTATTCTTTGAGTTCAGCCACGCAATGTAAAATTCAATAGCATTTGAAATAAACTCACTTCGTGATGTTGCATTGGTTCTTGAGATTGCATTGTCACAGGCTTTGAGTAAATCCTGATTGATATACAGTCCTATTCTCTTTGATTCGTTGTCCATTTTTCACCTTTCCTTTCAGTAACACTTCGGGTATTCAGAGAAAACCTCATCAAAACGGCAAAATCGGGCAGTTTGGAATACAAGCGGTAACACAATGCTAAAAAAGTAACACCTTTGAAAATCCCCGAACGGCGTTGCCGGTCGGTGTGTTTCGGCGAATCCGTGCTTGCACGGAATACGCCTTTATCCTGCTTAAAAGAATTGCCGTAACTTCGATTTTTCACACCTTGCCACAAACTGCCCTGTTTCGATTTTTCTTTGAATTCGGATACTTTCCCGACTTCTCCTTTAAAAGCCGACACAGGGCGAATGTGGCGAGAATACCACCGTAATTCTTTACTTAATCACTTTGCCGTTTATCACTTCAAAATTGCACTCGGTATATGACAGTCCGTACTCCTTAACCTCACGATTCAGAATATCGAACATTGATTGTTCAATACTGCGAGGAGATAACTTAATTTCGTCCGATAGCGTATCGTAGCAAATCCATTCTTCGCTCTCGGGTGTGTCCTTTACAAGAATGTCAAAGCCGAGGAGCATTTTATCAGGAGTCGGAAATACAACAGCATTGATTTTTACACAGCCGACTGTGAGTGAAGCAAACAGGGTGTCGTGCTTGTCCTTTGGATTTTCAGAAAGTAATTTCTTGACTTCGTTCACCGACAAATACATTTTGAAAAAATATTTATCAAACAGTTGCTTTTTCAATTTCTTTCTCTCATTCATAAAGTCATACCACTCATTCCCATATTTTCATCTTCATCGGGTGAATCAAACAGATTGTTCTGTTCAAGGTTTTCATAGAACTTTTCTGCACTGTCATTCACGGCTTTGTTTAAAACTTTCAAGTCAAAGCCGCAGTCCTTGTAGCCCTGCGACACTGTATCGTAGTAGCTTGCACTGGGCAATCCAAAATTCTGTTGCAGATTCATAATATAAACCATAGCAGTCAGTTCCGAGCCGTTATTCAATTTCACAGGCAAGTCCTGCTTGAAGTAGTGAGAAGGATAACCCTCATAGCGGTCAAGGAGTTTTTCATCTCTCGGCTGAAGCTCCCACAGTGCAACGGGAACGGACTTGCCAATGCAAGGTGCGATTGTTGCATAGGAGCAGTGAGGCATACCCTTGAACTGCAATTCGTAATTTTCGACTACACCCTTGCCGACAAGCTTTGCTGTGGGGCAACGATATTTCATCTGTTTAAGATTGAGGTTGCTGCCATAGGCAATGTATAATTTTTTACTCATAATAGATTTCTCTCCTTACATACTCATAACAAAACCCGAAGCTTCTTCCTGTTCATCATTTGGAACAGGATTGACTTCGGGTTCGTTGATATTTATATTTTCGTTTGTATTCAGAACCGTATCGTTCAATTGTGAGGCTCGTTTTTGAGCAAATCTTTCTTTTTGTTTTTCAGCCTGTGCAGGATCCTTCCACGCAATATTGCCATCAAGATTTTTCAGCATATGATGACGAGCCGTCTTAAACTCATCACCTATCAAACCTAATCTTAAAAGCCAAGTTCTGAAAGTATACTTTTCATTATCCGACTGAGTTTTAGCGTGTCTTGCAGATTTCTGAATCAACGCCTGATGACTGATTGCAAGGCACAGCTGAATCGCTGACTTTACTTCGCCTGCGTGTAAGGTTGAATTGAAAAGACGAAATTCAATCGTACCCTTGTAGAACACGCTGTGAAGATTCAGTGCGTGGTAGCGAGTATCATCATAATGTCTGTAGCTGTAGTCCTCGCCGTCATACCACATTGACTTTATCTGCTCCATTGACAGCGGAGGACGGTTATTGATTTCATCAAGGAAGCGTGTGTCCATCTTCTGACAGTAATGCTCACGGGAAACATTCACTTTCAAAGCCTTATAGAGCAAGTCCTCTTTCGCCGCCATAATATTTACGATATTGCGAAGTGTTTTCGGGGTATGCGGAGCCGCATTAATATGGCAATGCAAACCACAGCTTGGGTTGACTCTCGCTCCTGCGCCACGAAGCTTTCTGACAAGCTCCTGTATCGTTTCTATATCGTCATAGTTACAAATGGGAGTGACAAATTCAACCGAGTACAGTGAGCTTGCGTTCTGTCCTGAACGGTTTTCACAACGGACGCTTGCGTCACGCATAATCTTCCACATTCTGCCGTCATTGTCACGAACAGAATATGCGTCATAGCAACCGCCGACGTGAGTTGCTTCTGTATGAAAATAACCGGCAATCACTTTCGCCGCAGTACTTCGAGTGATGCCGGTCATTTCTATTTCTATTCCGAAGTTTTGATTTTTCAAGTTACCACCTCGGTATATTCTTCCTGTGGCTTTGGCTTTATAGGCTTGGGCGGTTTTGTCTGCAATCCTTTCATATCAATAAACTCTCTGACATTTGCAGGAACATATTTTGCATACAGCGAGTCCACAGATTTTTCAAGCTCTTCCTTGAAATCCAAATCACGCTGTGACATATACAGCTTAATTGCATTGAACTTTTCATCATCGTACATAATGCTTACGCTTGTTTTCTTCATAAAAAATCACCTCGTCATTTCTTATTGCTTTGGTTTACATATTTGATATTCGGTATTTTAAGCCACTTCGTCCAACCTCGACCGTTAAGCTCTGTTTTGACAACTCCGTAGGCTGTGCCTTGTGCTTCGATAACTTCACCGTTGCCGACATACACACCGATGTGACCGTTCATCCAGACAGCAAGTCCGGGTGTGTCGGGCATATTTGAAATCGGTCCGCTTTCGGTGACATTGCTCCAGATTGAATTTGCACCGCAGTCGGTGAAGCCGTTTGAGCCTGCGACAATTTCTCCGCTGTCAGCGTTGTACCAAGCGTAGGATTTTATCAAACCTATACAGTCGCAGACTCTTTTGCCGAGCCATTTCTCACCGACCTGTCGCATTTCACCGCCTGCCTCATTGTTGCCGGGAAACAGACCCGCCTGCCCATCGAGATATTGCTTTGTGCAGACCTGACCGTAACCTCCGTAAACATAACCCCAGCCGTTTTTGTATGCGTTCTCGCACCACTTGACAAGGTCGAGATTATTTTTAGTGGTCTTGTCTGTAAAGCCTGCGGTGCTGATTTCTGCACCTTTGATTGACTGCATCATCTTCTGAAACTCGTCATACTTAATCTCCGTTCCGAATTTCTGATTGACGGCTTTGATTAAATCCTCATCGGACTGATTCTTTTTGAAACAGGAAACGAATTTTTTTACAAAGTCCTTATCTTTCGATTTATCGGACAGAGAGAACAGATAGATAACTTCAGCCTGCGTGTTGCAGTCGGACAGTTTTTTGCTTTTGAGTTGATTTTCAACCTCTGTCATCGTGTCGTTTATAAGCTGTAGATTTTCCATCTGCTCGGCTGAAATGTTTTCTTGTATGGACTTACCCAGCTTGTCGGTGTCAATATTCATACTGCCGTTAAAAACTGACACAACAGCAACAATCGGCATAACCAAGATTATGATTATGCCGATTACTATACCGCCTATTGTTTTTATTACCTTTTTATCCGTGAGCAGAGCAACTGCTATTTTCTTCAGTGCCGCACCTATGGTTGCACTCACAAAATCACCTCCTGAACGCAAAAAATCCGATTGAAATTCATTTAAGAAAATCAATCGGATTATACTACTTTTATTAAATTGTAAAGCTAATCAATAAACAGGAATTTATATTACTCGATTGTAAAACTCTCTGTTTTCAAATCGCAATAGTATCTTCCGCTTTCTGCGTTGAATTTCAAAACACAGTAGTCTGGATCGGTAACGCCGCCCTTATAAAACATTGTGTCGCCTTTGCGCCATATCATATCTTTCGTCTTTTGGTCGGTCAACACTTCCATTTTGCCTTTCAACATAACACCCGTGTACTTAATCAAGCCTTTATGATAGAAATAAATACAGGCATGCGGATTATTCATATACTGTTTTACTCTCATTGAAGAAGTGTTTGTCGAAAAATAAAACTGACATAACCCATCAATTTTTCTTGGTTTCAGCATTGCTTTTACGTTGGGGAACCCCTCTTCGTCAACAGAACAGATAAAAGCAACTTTTTGCTTCCTGATAAATTCTGCTATTTTATTGTTATCCATAACATTTTCTCCATAAATTGCGATTTATCAATCAATTATTTTACTTTATCATACCATAAAACTCAACCGTTGTCGATAGACTATCTACCCCCAGCACTGCCGAAAATCTCTGCTTTGTATTCGGGAGCCTGAACAAGTAAAAGATAGCGTTCATTACCGCACCTATACAGACAAGTGCCACGCTCACCGAATTTGATTAAGGCGTACTCGTTTGGTTCTACCATTAGTGCATCTTCAAAATCCTTCGGATTGATATTGCCGGGGTAAAACAGGAAGTGATGAGTAGGAATAGAAAACAGCGGCTTGGTATATTCCTTGACATTTTGAATCAGAAAATCCTCAATGTTTTGACTGGCTAAAATCACTGCTGAGTCTTTCTTGCGAACACGCTTCATTGCGTTGCGGATATACTCAATAGCTGTGAGGTTAGACAAAAATAAATAAAGCTCGTCTATTGATGCAACGGTGTTTCCCTCGCCTAACAACTTGTTAGACATATAGGAAAGGATATTAAACAACATTGCGTCTGCGTAATATCGTTATTGTTAGAAAATGTTTCTTTTTTTAACGAAGGAGGATTTTATCCTTCGTTATATTTGTTTATACTGTTTTAATCTCTTTATGCCAGACATTAAATTGTTCCTTGCGCTCAACGGTAAAGTAAATTACAATATCATTTCCGCATTCTGTTGAATGCCATTTTGCCTTTTCGTGTACCTCAATTCTGCTGATGAATGCCCTGAGAATTTCAGGCGTCAGTTCTCGAATGTCAATGTACTTCTTCGCATTTTCAATAAAGTCCTGAATCAACTGCTCTCGCTTTTCATTCTCATCAAGCACGGCGTTCATCTCATTCAGTTTATCTTTCAGTTTTGACTGCTCGGTTTCATATCCCGACGACAATGATTCGTAGCGTTCAACAGAAATTCGTCCAAGCACCCGGTCTTCGTACAGACAACGGATAATACTTTCAAGCTCTGCTATTCTTTGATCTGCCGCTTCTTTTTCCCTCAGATAAGTTTTCATTTCACGCTCGGCTTCGGCTCTTGCATTACGGCTTGCTATTTCATAAAATTCTTCGGGATTCTCACGTACATATGCGGTGACCTCTCTCAGTTTTTGAAGTATCACAGCGTGTAAATCCTGTTCGCTGATTCTGTGTGCCGTACAGTGATTATTACCGTATCGCTGATAGGTTTTGCAAAGGTAGTTGTTTTCTTTAGGATACTTAAGCACTCGGCGAAGATACATTCTGCTCTTGCAATCAGCGCAATAAACTAACCCGGCAAACACATCTGTCTTGCCTGATTTGTTCGGTTTTCTTCTTCCTGCAAACCACTTCTGCACCATTTCAAAGGTGGATTTATCAATGATAGGCTCGTGGGTATTTTCAAATACCAGCCAATCCTTGCGGTCGTTGTGAATTTGCTTTTTCAGCTTATTTGATTTGGTGGTGGTTTTGTAGTTCGCCGTTGTGCCAATATACACCTCGTTTACAAGCATTCCTCTGAGTGTAACATCACTCCACAGATAGGGATTATTCAGCTTCAAGCCGCTTTCTTTTCTGCCGTATTTGTAGTAGGCGTATGCGCTTGGCGACATAATTTTCTCTCTTTCAAGAGTCATTGCAATCGTACGTGTTCCCACTCCGTTGACATACATATCAAAGATTCGTTTTACCACGGGGGCTGTTTTGGGATCTGGCACTAACCTGTTTTTTTCGGATTTCATATATCCGTAAGGGACTTTAGATCCTATCCTTTCACCACGCTCTGCCTTTGCTCTTTGGACTGCCCTGATTTTCTTGGAGGTGTCAGCAGCAAAGAAATCATTGAAGTAATTACGGATTCCGATAAATTCATTACAGCCTTTTTCGGAATCAACACCGTCATTTACGGCAATATATCTCACATCGTTCTGAGGAAATATGATTTCAATATATGTACCTGTTTTAAGGTAATCTCTGCCGAGTCGGGAAAGGTCTTTTGTGATAACAGTTCCGATTTCTCCTTTTTCCATATCGGCAATCATACGCTTGAAGTCGGGGCGTTCAAATAATGAGGTGTGATAGCGATAGCGGCAAAAAGCTAATAAAATCAATGGTTTTG
>CANBJR010000009.1 GCA_947369085.1 uncultured Clostridia bacterium
CTATTTTTAATTCATTATTCTAATTTGGAATTATATTTTTTTATTCAGTGCTTCCTAAGGTATGTAGTTTTGAATTGCCCTCGACTTACAGAGAAATTTATTCTGTTAATCTTCAAAAGGATAAAAAGCAAGCGTTGATTGTGAATATAGCAGCCATAATTTTGATGGTGATTTTTGCTGTCATTGGAGCATTTATAGTACCGCTTTCATTTATCCCAAGCTATGACGAAAGTTTGTTGACAGTATTGATGAAATTAATAACTGCATTAGTCGGAATGGTTGTGTATTTGCTTTTGCACGAGCTTGTGCACGGAATTACCATGAAATTTTATGGATCTAAAAAGGTTAAGTACGGATTTACGGGTTTGTATGCCTTTGCAGGCTGTGAAGAATACTTTCCTAAAAAACCGTACATAGTAATTGCCCTTGCGCCAATTGTTGTTTGGGGCATTGTTCTTGCGGCGATATGCTGTTTTGTTCCAAAGAGCTGGTTTTGGGTGGTTTATTTCATTCAAATTATGAATTTGTCGGGTGCGGCAGGCGATTTGTATGTTACCTATAAATTCAGTAAGTTTCCAAAGGACATACTGGTTAAGGACACCGGCGTAGAAACGAAAGTATATTCAGAAAAAATGTAATGATTTCTACAATCTTTTTGCTTATATCAGATGATAAAATAATGTCATAATACACTGACTATGTTATATGAAGTCGGACTATATGAGCGAATGTAAAATAAAGTGTGTAAGTTAGAAAAATAACTTGCACACTTTTTTAGTATAAACAAACTACCGTGAACAGTTAGGCAAGAGTCCTTTGCATTATAAAATTAAATATTTCTTCAATGCATATGGTTAAATGAATTGTAGTACAAATTTACTCAAGGTTGATTTCGCCAATCCCTTTGTAAAAAATATTTACTTTCTGACTGCGTTTACCGTCTACTTTCTTTGATTCACAAACTTCAATTTTATCAATAAAATCTGATATTACTTCTCTTGATAAATCTTCAATAGGAAATTCATATTTATTGAGAGTATGGATAAACTCAGAAATTGCTTTTGCATCATTCTCAATAACAACACCTTGTCTTGATTTATCAAGTATGATTTTATTTAATTGAGCTTGTTCAGCTAAAAACTCCTTTTCAAGCTTTTGAAAGGTTTCAAGAGAAATGCATCCTCGAACTCTGTCTTCGTACAAATTTTTTATGATTACATCAATCTCCGATATGCGTTCATTCGCATATTGGAGATTTTTTTCATTTTCAATTTGTGCCGATTTTGCTTGTTCTTGCTTTTTTGTCTTGATATAGTTAATAACTATTTCTCTGTTTTGAGAAATAAGACTATTTATATCATTCTTGACAAATTCAGCAAGCTTGCTTTCATTTACATAATGTGAGGAACAAGTGGCTTCGTTTCGTGAATTTCGTGAATTCTTACATACATAAGAATTAACAAAATTTTTGAGTCTGCTCCTTTGAGCATACATCTTGCTTTTGCAGTCAGCACAAAATAAAAAATCTGCAAAAAGTGCTTGTTCTTTAATTGGTCTGACCACTCTCTTTTTCAATTTTCGGAGTTTTTGGACCTTTTCAAAATCTTCTCTGCTTATAATTGCAGGCTGTGTGTTATAGAACACTTTTTTATCACCAAGCTCTGACATTTTGAAATTAATAGTGTCACCACAGTATTCAAGATGAGAAAGAATTTGTGATATTGATTGAACAGACCAGCGATACGGATTTTTGCTTTTATCAATTTTGTGACAATTATGTACATAGGGTGTTTCTACCTTGTTCGCAAAAAGATAATTTGCAATCATTGACTGTCCATAGCCTTGTAAATATAATTCGAAGATTTTTCTAACGACATTTGCAGCCGACTCATCGATTATCCAATCACCGTTTTCGGCTTTTTTATAGCCGTAAACAGGTTTGACTGTTAATCGTTTGCCCGATTTGCCTTTGCTCTTAATTACAGCTCTCTGTTTTCGGGATAAATCTTTTGCATACCATTCATTCATAATATTTTTGAATGGAACAAAATCATTCATTCCGTCATCTGATTCAGAGTCGATATTATCCGAAATTGAAATAAACCTTATGCCTTTTTCCGGAAACATTACTTCTGTATAATATCCGACTTTGAGATAGTTTCTTCCAAGTCTGGACAAATCCTTGACTACAATAGTATCAATCAAGTCATTATCGACATCAGAAATTAAACGCTTAAAGTCCGGACGTTCGAAGTTTGTCCCAGTGTAACCGTCATCTACGTAGTATTCCAATCGGGATAAGCCGTGTGTAAGAGCATATTCCTGCAATATTTCTTTTTGATGTATGATAGAATTGCTGTCGCCTTTCAGTTCATCATCAGCTGATAAGCGGCAATACAATGCTGTAATCTTGAGTTTTTGACTGTTCGCCTGCATTTAAACCTCCTACGATTTTAAACAGGCAACGACCGGATTTACATCTTATCATACCCAAATAGCTATTGCAAGACTTGCGTGATTAGTAGAAGAAAAAAGTCCTCCTAAATATATTCCGCAAAAAGCGGTATTTGTCACCCCGAAATTTGAAAAAATTTTAAAAAATCAAAATTTTTTAGAATTCTTCAAAATCTTGCTCAATCATTTGTCTTAATTTGCGCAAGATTTTCGTAAGTTTACTGTAATATGCCTGTTTGGTTAGATTATGTTTGCGCCCAAGCTCCTCATAAGTTTGTCTTTTCGTGCCGACAAAGAAAAAACATTCATCAATTATTTGCCTTTCAATTGCAGATAGTTCCATTAAAGCAGTGATTAGTGAATTGTGCAGATTCTTTTCTGAAAGAATATTATTAATGTCAGCATCATTATCAATCACATTTTTAGTTTTGTCGTTAAATTCATCAAGAGAAATAACTCTTTTGCAGTTATTTCTTTTGTAATCTTTTTCGTAAAAAAGATAATGTTCCTGACGCCACGCTTTACGCTTATGAGTTTTGAGTAAGATTAACTGTTTATCTTCATCAGGGTGACCGTTGTTACTGTCCATCATTAAAAAAACGCTCCGTTTCTTTAGTGAATGAACAGACAACTGATTGTTATATTAATATTATCACAATGTTTTTAATAATACAAGATTTTTCTATTTTTTGAAAAATTTTAAAATTTTTTGGCTTTTTAAGGGTGACAAACGCCAAATATTGCGGAATATATATAGGGGGATTTTACGTTTTGAATACAGGTTTTGAAATTTTCCCATTTCAAAAATAGCAAGCACTGCTATGTGTGGACACACATAGCCCATTTTTCTCCGCTTTTCCGCTCTGAAAAATTGCTTGTTAAGGGAATTTCCCCTAAAACCCCTGATAATAGAATTTAATAAAAGGATAACGCTATGGAAAAAGAAAACAGCAAAAATAAGAATTCAAAACGAAGTTTAATAATGAAATTTCGTGTATCACCTGACGAAGTGAAGTTAATAGAAGAACGTGCCGCAAAAACTAACTTATGTTCAACAAGTGCATATTTACGAAAAATGGCAATTACGGGAGTAATAGTAAATGTGAACTTGACCGAACTTGCAGAATTGAATAAGTCATTGATTAATATAGGTGCAAACATTAATCAGATTGCAAGGAGAGTAAATTCTACTAATCGTTTTTACGAAGATGATATTAAATACATAATGGAGGTAAATGAAGAAATATGGCAATCTCTAAAATCAGTCCAATCAAAACTACGCTCACTGTAGCAATTGATTATATTCTTAATCCTGAAAAGACTGCCAATAAAAAATATACATATTCCTATGCTTGCACGTTAGACGGTAAGACGGCAGAAGATGAATTTTTAAATGTTCGCTCATTTGGAACAGGCAAAGGAAATGTACTTGCACAACATATTAAACAATCTTTCAAAAAAGGAGAAGTCACACCGGAACAAGCGTTAGAAATCGGAATAAAGACAGCAGAAAAATTACTTGGAAATAAGTATCAATTCATAGTAGCAACACATATTAATACCGACCATATACACAACCATATTATATTTAATAATGTTGATTTTGAAAATTTTCGTTCCTTTGAATACCAACAAAATCGCGGCGGTATATCCTGGAAAACATTAAGAAAAATTAATGATGACATATGCAAAGAAAATAAACTGTCTGTTATTGAAAATCCGAAAAATCCTGGTAAATGTTATTATGAGTGGCAACAGGATTATTCTGGTAGAAGTTGGAAATCAAAATTAAGATATTTGATTGACGATACAATAATGCAGTCAGCTAATTTTGAAGAATTTCTAACTAACCTTAAAAATAAAAATGTAGAATGTGTTTATAAACCTGAAAATGTAATAAAGATTAAATTCAGACTTCAAGGACAGGAACGATTTTCAAGAGGACGTACCCTCGGCTGGTATTACGATGAACCACAAATTCGCCGAAGAATTGAACAATACAATTTACTTAAAAACGGTGTTTCCGGAAGAAACTATAAAACGAATATTATTAATATAAATACGGAAGTATTTCAGACATCAAAAGGTCTTTTGCACTGGGCAGAATTACAGAATATGAAAGAAGCCTCTCGAATTATAAATTTTTTAACAAACAACAATATCGGCAGTCAGGCTGATATTGAAAAGTCTGCAACAAGTAAATACAACGAAAGAATGGTACTTGTATCACAGCTTAATAAAACACAGAATAGAATAAATGAAATTAACGAAATTATTAAGCTGATAAGGACTTATGAAAAGTACAAGCCTGTTCATAACGGTTTGATTACGGCAAAAAATAAAGATAAATATAAAAAAGAAAACATCACCGAACTTAATAAGTACGATGATGCAGTAAAAAATTTATTAATTTTGTATCCTGAACGCAAGTTGCCTAACCTTAATAATCTTGAAACTGAAAAGAACAGATTTATTGAAGAAGTCAAAAAAATGAATGAAGAATACAAAGAAACGGTCAGAGAACTTAAAGAGATTGAATTTGCAAGACAAAGCATTAATGAATACTTACAATCAACCGACAAATCACATAAAAACGAATTAGAATAAATTACTCTTTAAATTTATTTGCTTTATCGGTATTTTCAATATACTGTTCAACTGCCGTATTGCAAAGTTCATTAAGGCTCATTTTATGTTGGCTCGCCCAGTTTTGATATTCTTGCCTTTTGCCTTTTTTTACATAAAAAACACAGGAGTCATAATTCTTCTTTTTATAACGTGTGTTAGCAGTAGATTTAATTTTATTATGATGAATTTTACGACATTCATCACAAACTTTTTGATTACCTGATTTCAAAATATAAGGTTTGCCGCATTCAGGACATATTTGTTCAGAACCAATTTTGCGAGAACTATCTGTCTGCTTTTTATCTCTGTAATTCTTGGCTCTCTGTAGAGAACGTGTATCTCGGCAGTATTTGCAATACTTTGCGTGATTTGCAAATGACTTAAAAGTGTTTCCGCACATTTCGCAAACGAACTCTTTTTCCACCGGTATTTTTTTTGTTTTTTCCATAAAAGCACCTCGCTATATTTCACAATGCTAACAATAGTCTTTGTAATGATTATATTTAAAATAATAATGCTTGTCAATAAAAAAATAAAATTTAAAAAAATCATACTTGACAATGCTTGCATTGTCGTATATAATGTTATTGAAAAAAGAAAAATAATGAAATTTGGGAGGAGAATATGCCTTATGAAAACTGATAGAGTAATCAGATATATTGATTTAGAGGACAAGGAACATATTGAAAAATTTGATGAACCTAATGATGCGACTCGTTTTTTTATGATGATAACATCTGAACGCCTTGCAAAAAGAGCCACACTTTCAGACGAAAACTGTAGCAAATAAACTTATGCCCCACTGGAGCATAAGTTAAAATAAATAAAACATAAAGGGAGATTTTACAATGGTAAGAAACGAAGTACATTTAATAGGCAGACTTACAGCAGAGCCTGAACTCAAATACACCAACTCAAACAACACTCCGGTATGTAATGTTGTATTGGCTGTAAATGATATTCACGGCGGTGAAGCTGATTATTTTCATCTCGTTTTTTGGAAAAACAAAGCTGTAAACCTTTGTGAATGGAAAACAAAAGGCGATATGATTGCAGTTACAGGTTTTCTGAAAACGAGGAGCTATGTTGATAGCAAGAACATTGTACGCAACATTGTTGAGATTATTGTTGATGAGGTTGACTTTCTCGGCTTCACTAAAAAAGGTGCTGATGCAAACGAGCAAATTCCTGAATTAGACCCTGAACATAAGTCACAGGAAGAATATCAAATGATTCACGATGCTCTTTCAAACGAAGAAGATTTACCATTTTAAGAATTGGAGGTATAGAAATGTGCAAAATTATTTCAATAGCTAATCAAAAGGGCGGAGTTGGTAAAACAACTACTTCTTTTAATCTTGCCACAGCTCTTGCAATTAACGGTAATAAAGTTTTGGCTATAGATTTTGACCCACAGGCTGACTTGTCAAAATACGCTAACTTTGATAACAGCGATGGTAAGCCTACTATGAGTGACCTGCTCATTGGTAAAGTAGGTGTGAATTATCCGACAATTGATATTGAGGATTGCATAAGACGTAATGAAGTACATACTTTGGACTATATTCCTTGCGACATAAACCTCGCAAATGCAGACTTAATTCTTTCAGGTGTTTTATCGAGAGAAACTCTGCTAAAACGTATACTCAATAATGACACGATAAAGCATTATGATTACGTAATCATCGACTGCAATCCGTCACTCGGAGTATTACTTATGAACGCATTGACAGCGAGTTCAGGTGTTATAATTCCCGTTCAGGGACAGGACTTTGCATTTAAAGGTCTGAAAACTCTTACGAATGTTATTAAGGAAATTCAGGAAACAATTAATCCCGGTCTTAAAATAATCGGTGTACTGCCGACTATGGTAGAACACACAAATGCAAGTAAAAGAGTTGTAGAACAGCTTGAAAGCATTTACAGTGATAAGCTGTTCCATACTCGAATCCACAAAGCAACACAGGCTGTTGACAGCACAATGCTTAAAAAGTCCCTTTGTTTGATAAAAGGCAGTAAGCTCGGCAACGAATATACAGCGTTGGCAAATGAACTCATAGAAAGAGTCGGTGTATAAAAATGACAGGATTTAATTTTAGTGCGATGTTATCGCAAAACAATCAAATCAAGCAAATCCCGTTAAATATGCTCGTTCCTTACCACAATCATCAGTATTCTCTGTATGAGGGAGAACGCAGAGATGATATGGTCGAGTCTATTCGAAAAAACGGTGTTATGGCACCTATAGTATGCAGACCTAATCCCGACGGTTCAGATACATACGAAATTCTTATAGGTCACAACCGTTGGAACTGCTCAAAAATTGCCGGACTTGATTCAATACCCGGAATAATTAAAGAACAGCTCACCGATGAAGAAGCTCAGACTTACGTAGATGAAAGCAATCTTTTGCAACGTGGTTTTAATGACCTGAAAATATCCGAACAGGCAAGAATAATTGCAAGAAGATACTCGGAAATGTTTTCGCAGGGAAAACGCAATGATATTATCAATGAAATTAAAGCATTGAATGGAGAAGCTGACTGCGGTAAGACAAGCGGAAACAGTAGAGAAAAGATTGGCAATGAGTACGGATTGAGCCGTAACACTATTGCAAGACTTGTGAGAATCAGTAAACTTTCTGACGGTATTTTGTTTTGGCTTGATAAAGGACAATTGTCAATCCGCGCAGGCGTTGAGCTGTCTTATCTGACACCTCACGAGCAGGATATACTATGTAATCTCAACACAACAGATGATAGCGGCAATATTTTGATGAAAATATCGGAAGCTCAAGCAAGAGATTTAAGAGTTTTATCAGCTGACTGTCAAAGAGCGGATAGAGAACTAAAACGAAATGAAATGCTCAAAGTGCTTGTTGTCGAAAAGAAAAAACCGGATAAAAAAGTGAGCATAAATCCGACGGTCTATAAAAAATACTTTTCAGACAAAAATATTGAAGAAGTTCAGGAGATTGTCGAAACGGCACTTGAAATGTATTTTGCCAATGACGAAAGGACAATGAGCGCAGATGAATAATGATGTCAGAGCAATTCTTTTCTCAAGTGATAATAAATTCGACGTTACATTGTTTACAGATTATAAAGAATACAATGCAGACACAGGATATATCGCCGCGGAAAATAAAGAAAAAGGACTCTGCTATATTTGCAGAATCCTTGATATACTTGAAATAAGCGATTATATAGAAAAGTCACAGCGACTTGTAATAAACACAGTTAACGGAATAAAAGAGCTTACAGTTATTGTTGTGTCAACTAAATATTACAGCATATCTGATGTAGAAAATAATTTGACAGAATTACTTAATGTGGAAAGGAACGGGTAAATATGACAGTAGATTGCTTCTTGAAATTTTTTAAATTTGAGAATGCAAAAACAAGCAGTAAAAATATTGAACTCAAGAACGGGAAGAAAATACCGTTGTATGCTATTGAGGAAATTTCCGATATACCGGGAAATAAGGAATATACATATTACAGCTACAACGAAAGAACCGAGTCTTATTCTATACGCAAACTCTACTGGGACGAGGGATTACTGACTCATTATTTGTATCATAATGAGCCTGAACAGCTTCAGAAACTGCTCGACAGCGGAGTTTTGTATAAAGAAATTATAAAAAAGATGATGCTTGCCAATAAAGCTATTGATGCAAACGTAGATGAATGGGAAAAGAACGATACAGAATGTCAGCTTGCCAAAATTAACGGTGAAACAGAGCTATATAAAAGACTGCTTAACAATTTAAGGTTACAAGCTCGAACAGAGGTATATAAAAATATCCTTTGGACTTAATTTAAGAAAGCAATACGTTTTTCAACTTAATTTTCGAAAAAGGTTCATCCAATGAATATGAATAATTTAAAATAGAAATTGAAAGGATTTTTACTATGTTATTACTTATAATATTTGCGATTTTTTTAGTGTTAGCAACTGTTACAATTGTTTTTTCAGACAGAGATGCTTATATACGCACTCGAACAATTAAATTCTATGGTTTTTTATTTTTTCTATGTACTATAGTGTTTTGCTGTATATCGTTTTTTGTGGATTCAAACAAGGAAAATATTGTAGAGTTTTCAGACAAAGCCGAGCTGGCTCAGACTATAGAAATTGAGTGCCTAAATGATAATCTTGATACTACCGGCAAGATTTCCGGGAATATATTTTCTGTAAAAGGTTATGAAAAAACAGAACAGTATTATTACTATATATATGATGTAACAGGAAAAGGCAAAACAACAGGAAAAATTCCTGCTGAAATTACATACGTAAACACTGACAGTTTAACGGACGGACAACAGCCTTATATTGAAAAGTATGTTTACAAACCGATTGATGAAGAGCCTTCCTACATTAGGTTTATTACGTGGCACGGTTTAGGAATACCATTCAATACAGATAATATAGAGAAAGTTGCATACTATAAACTCTATATTTACGAGGATAGTATCACAAATGATTATGTTATAGATTTAAAAAATTAAGGAGATTTTATTATGAACATTTTTATTTTAATTGTAGGAATTATTTTAATTGCTGTTGCAATTGGACTTTTTATTTATTTCAATTATAATGAAGTTCAATCAAAAACACCATTAATACTGATAGTTACAGGTATAACATTTTCACTATTATCAGCATCATTTACAATTATTCCGACCGGCTATACCGGTGTGCGTACTACATTCGGACAAATTGATGATTCAACAGTACAAAACGGATTTAATTGGAATATTCCATTTGTTCAGAGCATTGTTACTGTTAATAATAAGCAACAGGATATAAGCTTTGCTGATGAAGAAATTTGGAGTGAAACTGAGGAAAGAACAGCGATATACTATAAAGGAATTACTGTTACATACCAAATAAATTCAGAAAAATCAGCGTGGATTTACGCAAATATTTCCGACTATGAAAACAACTTAGTTTCTAAAGGTCTTGTTAGCTCATCTATAAAATCATCAAGCAAGGCACTTTCTGACACAAACGCAACAAACCGTTCAATTATCGAACCGTTGGCGTTAAAAAATATTCAAAACAGTCTTGATGAAAAGTACGGTAAAGACGTAATATACGTCAATAAAGTTGTTATAAATAACGCTGATTTTGAAGAATCTTATAACAAGGCTATTGCCGATAAGCAAAAGGCTCAATTAGCAGCTGAAAAACAGGAAATTATAAATCAGCAAAACATTGATAAAGCTGATGCAGATGCAAAGGCTGCTGTTACAAAGGCTAACGGCGATGCCGAGGCAAAAAAGATTGCAGCTGGAGCTGAAGCAAAAGCAAACGAAACACTCGAAAAATCTATCACAGAAAAAATACTTAAAGATAAATACATCGAAAAATGGAACGGTCAATTACCAAAGGTAGTATCTGATGATAGTTCTATGCTTTTCAATATTGACGGCGCTGATACAAACAAAGGAGAATAAATAAGTGGGATACAGTATTAAAGCTGGATACCCTATCAATCTACAGGTAGGACAAAGATTAAGGCAATTGAGAACTCAAAAAGGCTTATCTCAGCAAGAGGTTGCCGATTACTTGGAAGTATGCCGCAGTACCTACACAAAATATGAAACAGGAGCTTCGCAAATGTCTTATTCAACAATTCTGATTCTTGCAAAATATTTGTCTGTTGATTTCAATACCCTGCTTTGTTACGACCTTAATGCAGATATAGCAAAAAGCAGAGCGTAAAAACTCTGCCTTTTGTTATTTCGCAGTAAAATGGAATCGTTTGAAAGGAAAATAGTTGTGAATAATTTTGATTGGTACTATTGTGTGTTATTTGTCGTAATCTTATTTATTATATCATTTATAAGTAGCTGGATAGTAACAACATTTTGGTTTCAAAAAGGAGTTAATTAATATGAAAATAAGTGATTTACCAAAAAACAGCGAAACCTACAATAGTTATTACAAGACATATAAGGCTAAATACTGCCGAAAAACAGGTTTACCTTTAATTTGCAGTCGTGATTACGCTATTAACCCAGATTTGCTTGCAAAAGGGTATTCAGTTACCCGTGCAAAAAAGGAAAAAATTGAAATTACCGAAGAAATTTACGGTTTTTTCAGAGTGACAAATGGCTATGTGCCTCTATTTAAGCCGAAAAATAGTTAATGATAAACAAGGAATTGAAAAAGCTATTTCTGAAATGGCCAAATACTCCGATAAAATAATTGAAATAAGTGATAAAATAATTGCTTATGATGAAAGTTTTGAACACAAACTGTATGTGTGGAGCGAACTGCTCAACAATCCTGAAAATTCCGACGCCGTAAAAGAACAAATAGACAAGCATTTGCATCTCGACATAAAAGCAATTCAAAACTTTAAGGAAGAACAAAAGAAGTAGTATTTTCTAAACCTGAAGATACACTTTTGATAAAAGGAGTGATACGAAATTAAACCTATAATTGATGTTTGTTGTGGCGGCAAAATGTTCTGGTTTGATAAGAACAATTCCGATGTAGTTTTTATGGATAACAGAAATTTTATTGACACTTTGTGTGATGGCCGTGCATTTGAAGTTAAACCAGATGTAGTTGCTGATTTCAGAAATATTCCTTATCCAGATAATTCGTTCCATCTTGTGGTATTTGACCCTCCTCATTTAATTAAGGTTGGTGAAAAGTCTTGGCTTGCGAAAAAATATGGTCGATTAAACCCTGATACATATAAAGATGATTTAAAACAAGGGTTTTCGGAGTGTTTCAGGGTTTTAAAGCCTAACAGCGTACTCGTTTTTAAATGGAATGAAACAGATATAAAAACAAGTGACATTATTAAACTCTCACCAATACCGCCGTTGTTTGGACACAAAAGCGGAAAATTAAATAAAACACATTGGTTGGTATTTATGAAAAGGAGTGAGCGTGAATGACCACAGAAGAATTAAAAAACGCCATAAGCAATCTTGAAGATAGCACTAAGCACAAGAATTATATTAATTATTTTTGTTTAGAGAAAGGGAAAATATGCTGTGCCTGATAACTGTTGTATGCTTTGTTTTCGTTATGTGTTGTGAATTTTTCAACACAAAAATCGAAAGTACTTGTAAGCCGAAAGTTAAGCGAATTATCAAAAGAACAAATATATTTGTATCATTTTTGCTGTATATAAATAATTTTTTTGGAACATTCTTTTCAATTGCTATATGTATGTTTGAAAGCACACTTCAAGGTGCATTTGCCGAAAAAGCTAATATATTAAATGATATTGTTTATCCAGCACTTTTAGATATAAAATATAATAGTTTTATAGATAATGCTACATTTGTTCCTATACTTCGCTTGTGCGGAATACAAATGTCTGACAAATGTTCTATATCATTTATTATTATTGTTTCTTTAGTGGTTTTTGTAACTACTTTTCTAATAGAAAATACATATGCGACAGATAGAATTGATACAAAAAAAGAGAATAATGCCTAATCAAATATCAAAAGTAAATAAAAAGAGCTAGGTGTTTTAGTAATTAGCGAAAGGAATGATTGGATATGTTGTATATAATTTTGATAATAATCATTGTTTTACTTATAATAGCTATTTTCGTATTATTGTTTTTATTAAATAAATCATATAAATTATATCTGAGTATGGAAACAACTATTACGATGCTAAAAGCATTATTAGAAAGGCTAAAAACAAAATGAGGAATAAGTTTAGGCAAAATGAATAAATATGACCAGCGGAGAATTTAACAGAATAATTCGCAGAAAAAGCAACAAGCTCTCTAAACACTATATTAGTGAATAGGGAGCTTAATTTTAACTCAGGTTATTATTGTGATTTTTATTCTTTTGAGCAGACTGATGTTCAGAATGCTTACTGCTGATAGCTTTCGCATTTTTCTTTATCATATCTCGGGAGAGTGGGAAAGTTATTTTTGATGGACAATTCATTTTTTTGTTCCAATAATCTATCGGAGTCTTTATTTATAACTTCTTTCGGCAAATCTATATTTTTGTCAATACAATATTGTATGTAAGCTTCCTCCAACACTTTAAAGTCACAACTGTTTTGATTTAAACCTATATGTTTGCCACTCAAAATTCTGTCATATGTTAATTGAGCCTGCTTTTCAATTTTATCTTTATTTTTTCTGCAAAAAGCTAATTCCTTACTAATAAGAATTTTTCTATTTTCATCTTTTATATTATCTATAACAAGGGTGGAAATGCAACAATTGGGAACTGGAATCATATATGCAAACCTTAAAGAACCTTTTATAACATTCTTTTTATCACGAATTAACATATCATCTTGTTTGCCTTTTGTTTGGGAAAATACCGGAACATAATATTTTATTTTATTAATTTCTAATACAGCACCATATACAAACTTATCTCTATTAGCATACTCAATATTAGGAACACAAGTAAAGCCACCACGATGTTGTTTTTCATAGTCCTTTAGATATTTTATGTATTCTTTATTAACATAATAAAAATCAATTTTCATTAATTACACTTCCAAACAAAAAGGTAGCTATTAATGCATAATAGCTACCTTAATTTTGATTACTTTTCAGACTGCTTGTTATCAGGTAGCAGCGAACCTACGATAAACAAACCACTTGTTATCAGGTAGTGGTGAACCTACGATAAAACGGACTGCCTGTTATCAGGTAGCAGTGAACCTACGAGAGATGAGTAATCGAACATCTATTACAATATTATTATACAAACAAGTTTAAAATATGTCAAGTATAAAGAATAATTTTAACAGTTATTTTTGTGGCAAATACACTATAAAATGAATTTTACTTTTAGGCATAAATTCTTTATAAATATACAATACATCAGATGTAGAAAGCCTGCCGGTTCCTGTGCCAAGCAAGGGTATTGCCACCGTCTGAATATTTTTTTGTTCAGCAACCGTAATGATTTTTGGAAGCAAAGTCCTTATTGTTTTTATCTTTGACTTACTTCCGGGAAATCGCATTGTAACAGCGTGAATAACATACTTGCAATTTAGATTTGGTGCAGATGTAATAAATACACTGCCGGGAGAGTAACCTAAAATTCCTTTGTTTCTACAAACAGCTTTTGAAAGTTCTTCAACCCTGCCTATGCTTATGTAATGTATGCTTTCAGCAACACCGTTTCCACGAATAATAATACCTCTTTCTCCTCCCATATAACCAATACCATTACTGGCATTTACAATAGCATCAGCTGATGATAAAGCAATATCTTTATCTTTTACAAAAGTTAACATAAAACCACCTTAAAATCAATTTATTGTCCTCAGAAATCGTCACAGGAACGATTTTGTTACTAAGCGATACTTTTTATCGGAATATGAACAAAAAGGTGTTCTACGGCAATTCTGACGGCTTTATGTAATGCATTTTAAATGCTTACATCGTGTTTTTTATTTGCAGATTTCAACTGAATATCAGTATCGGGATTATTTTGATTTTTGCCCTTTTTATTAAGAATAAAATTCTTTCCGAAATAATTCGTATTCTGCTTCACTTTACTATTCTTGATTTGAGCGACCTTAAGATTAAGTTCATTGGTAACAACTTCTAGGCGCTCTGTTTTTTGCCTGAGCTCATCCTCAAATTCAAACGGTTTTGCAAGCATTATTTTGGCAGATTCATAATCAACATCCAGAATGTTCAGGTCATTTATCATTTTTTGAAGTAAATTAGGCAAACTCAATATGCGATTTTCAATTTTTTTCAAGTTGATAAATTTTGAAGAACCAAAATCTACGGTATAATGTTCTGCACCCAATATAGTTGCTTCTATATTAGATAAAAAAGAGTTTCTTAAATTCACTTCAATAGGAAAACCGTATATATCACCAATACTTAAGTTTTTACATCTGTTTTGTTCTTGTTTTGCTGACGAAACAACTACGACCAAGGCTTTGGCTGCTTCACTTCTGTCTGTATATTCAACTCCGCCAATATTAGCTTTAAATATAGGTTTATTTTCATTGTCGAAAGAAATTGATTTGCATTTTTCAATGTCTGTTTCGATATTACTTATCCTATTGCAAAGTTGTTCACGTTTTTCTTTATAAGTACGTACTTCATCCTCAAGCTCATACCTTGTATTGTTGTAATCAGACTTATAGGCATTAAGTTCTTTTAACCTGTTCTCAAGCGTGAGCTTCTCTCTGATACGTTCATCACCGGTGCAGAGAGCTTTAATTTCAGAATATGTAAGTGCTGCCTGGTCGACATCACTGCACTTCCTTGCAGGAGATTTGGAGGTCATAATCTGACTGATGAACTTCTGCTTCTTTTCAAGAAGCTGATAGGAATAAGCATCGAAGGTGCCTTTTGTAACATAACGGAATAAGTGTACTTTTTCGTTTATGTTACCCTGTCTTACCATTCTTCCACGTCTTTGTTCCAGGTCTGACGGACGCCACGGAACGTCAAGGTCGTGCATAGCAATAATTCTATCCTGAACGTTCGTTCCTGTTCCCATTTTGCTTGTTGAACCTAACAGTATTCGAACTTCTCCGCTACGCACTTTAGCAAATAGCTCTGTTTTCTGCTTTTCCGTTTTTGCATCGTGAATATATGCAATCTCATCTGCAGGAACACCTTTTGAAATTAATTTTGCTTTTATATCATCATACACGCAAAATCTTCCCGTTTCTTCTAGCGAGTCAATTTCAGCTACGCTTTTTGAATCGTCCTGCTCATTGTTGTCTACGGAGTTTATGCTGCCTTTACCGGGAACGCCTAAGTCACAAAAAATAATCTGCGTTAACTTTTTGCCTGATGTTTTTTGGTATATATCAAACGTGTTATTTACACATACATTAAGTTTTGTGTTTGGATTATCCTCGAAATTGGGGTCTATAAGGCGAGGGTCAAGTCCCAACTTCCTACCATCACCGGTAATCTTAAGCATATTATCTACTGATGGGTCAACCATACCACTGTTAATCTCATCTGCTCTGTCTGACAGCTCATCAACAAGGTTACGCTGTAACTCTGTAGGTTCAACATCGATTACGTGCATTTCACATTCAGGGACTTTAAGCTTGAGCGTATCACTTGTACGTATGTCTGCTACAATTTTAAACATAGACAAGAGTTCAGGTAAGTTTGAATACTCTGCAATTCTTGTTCTTTCCTTGAATTTGTTGCCTGCAGGAGCTAACTCATACTCTTTTTTCTGAACACCAAAAGTAGATACCCAGTTATCAAAGTTTTGCATATTATTATGCTTTGATAGGAAATCATAATTGAGGTATCTCATCATCGTATGCAACTCTGTCACACTATTTGAAATAGGAGTTCCGGTAGCAAAAACAACACCCTTACCGCCCGTCTTTTCGTCAAGATAACGGCTTTTGGCAAACAATTCTGTAGCTCGTTGAGAAGCTCTGGACGATATTCCTGATACGTTCTGAAGCTTTGTAGTGCAGAACAGATTCTTAAACTCGTGAGCTTCATCAATGAATAGCTTGTCAATTCCAAGTTCTTCAAAATATATCGAATTATCTTTTTTGCTCGATTGCAACTTTTCCAACTGCTTCTCAAGAGAGCGTTTTGTACGTTCCATATCTTTGACTTTAAAATTACTTCCGTCTTGAGCTTTCAGTTCACGTATACCAACGATAATGTTTTGTATCTGTTCCTGATATATTTCTTTCTGTCTTTCAGGTGATAATGGTAGCATTTTAAGTTGTGAATGACCAATAATTACAGCATCATAATTGCCTGTTGCAATTTTAGACATAAGTCTTTTTCTGTTTTCCGTCTTAAAATCATCCTTTGTTGCAACAAGTATATTTGCCTGAGGATAGAGCTTTAGAAAGTCAGCTCCAACTTGTTCCGTAAGATGATTCGGTACGGCAAATAAAGATTTATGACACAATCCGAGTCTTTTACATTCCATTGCAGTCGCAATCATTTCATAAGTCTTGCCTGCACCTACTGTGTGAGCAAATAAGGTGTTTCCACCATAAATAGCGTGAGCAATAGCATTCTTCTGATGTTCGTGTAACTCAATATTTGAGTTCATTCCGGGAAAAGTTAGGTGTGAACCGTCATATTCACGTGGTTTTATGCAATTAAATGTACGATTATATGTATCAATAATATCTTTTCGCCTTTCAGAGTCTTTAAAAATCCAATTTTTAAATTCTCGTCTGATAGCGTTTGCTTTTTGCTGAACAACCTGCGTTGCCGGCACGTCAAGCTCTCGAACAGGATTATTCTTCTTGTCATATACAATATGTCCAAATTCATCAAGCTTGTATTTATAAACCTTTGGCTCTGTAAGATTTAATGCGGCTTCAAATATTTCATATGCAGAGTGATTATGTGCGCCGAATGTTTTCATTACAGTTACGGACTTATCAGCTGATTTATTTGAAATATTCCATTTCCCCGAATACTCGGAGTATTCAATTACGATTTTCTTTGATTTATTCTGTTGCCAAATCCATTTTGGTTTATAATCTTCGTGCTGTTCTTTTGGCGTTTTAAAAAGCTCATACATAAACTCCTGATAGTATTTTTTATCAATCCAGGTTGCGCCGAGATTAATATCAATATCGCCTGCTTTTAACGGTGGCGGTATTACTGCTTCAAGAGCTGTGCAGTTTGCAAGATAAAGGTTATTTTCGTTTGCATAATACTGTGCTGTATCCAATTTTGCATAAATATCACCGGACAGATATTCTGATGCAGTTTGATATACTATATTATCATCGGTTGATAATTCCGGAACAGGGAATATTTCTCCGCTTTCACGCAAGCTGTTTGCAAGCGTAACCTCATCAATATCTGACAGCTTGCTCATATACGCAAAGTCAATTATGCCTTTGTCGGCAATAGATACCGCAAGAGCTTCTGTAGCTGTATCCACCCTTTCAATAGTCGGCTTTGGAACATTTACACGTTGCGTGAAAATATCAGATTTCTTTATAAGTTGATTTTTGTCGTATTCCTGTTCAAGTGATGCCACAAGTTGATATGCGCCGTCAAAGCCGAGAATACTACGATTATAATTGCTGTGGAGCAAGCCGTGCTTTTTATAAAAATCATCATATAAACTTCCAAGCTTATTTTGCAATTCAGTAATTTTGTCGTCTGTATCTTCAAACTGCTGAATTGCAATAAGCTCACGCAGGGTGTCACGAAGTCCGATAAAATCAGTAATGCGTTTTTCGATTTTTGATGAATATTTTTTATTAAGAAGTTGAGATGCAGGACTGGTAGTAAGGTTTCCTTCGTTGTCACTTCCATAAAAATAAATCTCATTGCCGCTTTTAAAATAACTCTCTGAACGAATACTGTCGGGAATTATTACCAATTTTGATTTTTCAGAAATGGGTGATGGCTTATCTACATTTGCAGAATACTTAAATTTAATATTCTCAACGGCTGTCGGCAATAATTCAGCCAGTGTTCTTCCATCAGAAAACGGGATACACATTGTATCGTCGTTTCTTCCATATAACTTATTGCCCTCAACAATATCTCCAAATACCATTTCAGGGTGTTCAATGAAATAATTGTTAATCTTCAGACCGCTTTCGTTTTGTCCGAGATGCACCCAGGAAGGTTCCTTAACAGGAGGTTCAGAACGCTTCTGCAAGAATATAATGTCAGGAGTAACTTCCGTTCCAGCTGACTTAAATGCATTATTCGGCAGTCTTACAGCTCCGACTAAATCAGCTCTTTCAGATAACAGCTTTCTAAATGAGCTGTCTTTTTTATCAAGTGTACCCTTTGAAGTGACAAAGGCAACAATACCGCCTTCACGTACTTTATCAAGCGATTTCATAAAGAAATAATCGTGAATTTTAAGATTTTGTGAATTGTATTTTCTGTCATTTACGCTGAAATCACCAAAAGGAATGTTGCCGACAGCAACATCAAAGCTGTTATCCTGAAAATCGGTGTTTTCAAATCCGTCAATTTGAATATTCGCTCGCGGATAGAGCTTTTGAGCAATTTTGCCGGAAAGACTATCCTTTTCTACACCGTATAAATGAGTGCTATTGCTTAAAGGTTGCGGTAATCTGCCAAAGAAATTGCCTATACCCATTGCAGGCTCAAGAATGTCACCGCCTTTAAATCCTGCGTTTTGCAGGACGGCATAAATGCTGTCAATTATAGCATTATCGGTATAAAATGCGTCAAGTACAGAAGCCCTTGCAGAATCATACTCATCATTACTCAACAATTCTTTAAGTTCAGAGTATTCTTTACTCCATTTTTCATTGTCAGGCTCAAAAGCATTTGCAAGACCGCCCCAACCCGAATACAAAGACAGTTGATGCTGTTCCTGGAAGGTAGCATTTCTATTTCCAGCTTCGAGCGTTTTAAGCAATCGAATAGCATTGATATTATTACGGAATTTTGTTTTTGCTCCGGTAACGCTGTCACCATCTGCAATAGTGTAATTTTCACCAAAATTATTTATATCCGAAGCAAGCTCATCAATGCTGTTTATTGATGTATCGTCATTTACTGTAGGTAAATCAAAAATAGATATTTGCGGTGCTTCTGATTTGTCCTTCTGCAGAGCGGAAGTATCAGACATTAAAATTTCTTCTTTTCCTTGATTATTTTGCTTTGAATAATAGATAGCTTTACTTTCTGACTGGAAAGTATCAAATTTTTCTATATCTTTTTCAAGCAATTTAACTATATTTGAATATTGAGAATATTGCTTAAGAAAATCAATAACACCACCATCACCGTCACCAATATCTTGCCTAAAAGTGTAGATTGTTCCATTTGGCATATTTATATTGAATTTTGTTTTTGCATAACCTTGATGTATTCCGTCTATTTCACCTTTTTCAAATGCTTCATATATTCTGTCATAATCATTGCCGTATGTTTCAATCTCTTGCTTTCTTAACTTTACCCATTCATCATCAGCTTGTTTCATTATACGGTCAAAATCAGGCACAGAGTATGTCTTGCCATCTTCAAATGCAAAATGTTCACTCCATTCGCAAGTAATTGTAGGACGAATATTGTCATTTTGTGTTTTGTCGTTGGTTGATCCATTTTCAAGTGAAGTTGTTTTGTTATCATTTTTTGAGGTTGATGTATTTTCATAGTTTTTAGAATTTCTATTGATAATCTGATATTTACCATCAACTGAATTAGCAATAACAACAATCTTATCTTCGGGTAGTTCTGATGTATTTGAAAAAGCAAGCTGCGTAAGCTCTTTATCCCAATAAGCATCAAAGCCATACATTGTAGTCCAATGTCCATTTACATATGGATTAGGTACTTTATTTACATTTGCAATAACATAATATTTATATGGTTCACTATCACCGATTTGAAGAACATCACCAATTTTATACTCAATAGTTGAGTTATTGGTTACAGACTTCTCGACTGTAGGCTCTACAAACCTGTCGATTACACCGCAATCAGCTAAAGCAAAGGCAAAGGCAGCCATTTCGCGGTCACTTGAAATAATATCGCCACGGATCTTATTGAACTGACCAACAAAGATTGGATTCTTTTGAATATACTCGTCACCAACATTAACAGCAAGGTTATATCCTTCTATGGTATCGTTACCCTGTTCATAGAGCGTATCGTAATACTCTGCAAACTTCTCATTGATTTCCGCAAGCTGCTTGTTCTGAGCCTTTTCTACATCATCAACGGTGCGGATTGGGTGCTGTTCCTTGAAATTATCAAGAATTTTTTGTTCATCTGCGGTGAGTAGTGAATGTTCTTTGAAATATGGTATAGCAACATAAAGATAATCACGCCGAATTGCAAGACTTTCTTCATCCTCTTCATACGGATTGTTTTTTACCATATAAATCTGATAACTTTCTATATGTTCAATGAGAGAGCCGTTACCATTTTCTCTGCCGTCACCAATATCAAAGCGACCTTCGTAGCTGTAATCTTCACCATTTATAAGAGCTGTTATATTAAAATGAGTTTTGTCATAATAACCAACATTCAACTCCTCAATATCTCGCTCAATATGCTGCTTTTCATCAAGAAATTCAAGCAGAGCATTTCCGAGTGCGAAAGGAATTTTTTTATCAGGATAATTTTCATTCATAAAATTGTTCAATAGACCGCTTTCGGTAGAGCCTATTTCAAGCTCGAGCTTGTCTGGCTGAGCTTGAACCAGTGGTTGTATTTGCTCGATTGGCTCTTCTTTAATATTATCCTGACGAGTTGAATTTATTTTTTCAGGCTCAACGTTTAAGTCATCAAGTTTAATATTGGCAGACATAGCAATATCTGTTAGATGTTCTCTTACATCATCATTTAGACCTTCTTCGATGTGAGTGTTGCTGTAAAACTCATTAAGTGTATATCGGAAAAATTCGCTACCTATGTCAACAACTGATTGTTTTCCGACAGATACAAGATAATCGAAAAATTCAGAAGTATTGTCAGGATACTTTGCTGAAGCTTCACGTAATTGCCCATATGATATATCTGTAATAACAAACTGACCACCCGAATCTGCATCCGGATTGTAATACATATATGTAATACGTTCAGTGTCAGGATTCTCGAAAAATAAATCTCTGTCAAGCAGTGTACTGAAATCGGGAACAGCGGAAACAAACTTGCCTTCTTCAATCTGTCCTTCAATTTCAATTCGTGTCATACCTTTTACTTCTGCAACAATATTAATTAGTTCATCGTATGAGCCTTTTTTATATGCATTAATAAAGTTTTGCATTTCAGAAAGGGAAAAAGTATAGTCAAGCAATTCAATCACAGATTTGCTAATATCTTCACCAAACATTTCTCTTATCAATTTTTTCTGTTCAGAAGAAAAACCTTTGTCTTTTGTAAAGCTCTCCGTTAAGTTGTCATTGATAAAATCTTTTTTCATTTCATCGAATTTTGAAGTGTTAGCAAACAAGAAAGAAATGCCGTCTAATTCTCTAAAAGTATTTACAAAATTCAGTGATAACATATAAAGCTGATAATCACTAAATTGATTAGTTTCACTGAAAAGACTTTCAAAGGCTGTTAAAATATTTTCGTCTTTTATACGGTCATTAAGAAATTCTATAGATGGAGCTATAGCCTTAAGCTGTTCAGAAGAATAATTGAGCTTGTTGGTTATTTCATCAACAGCAGAAATCTTTTTATCGTCATTTATTTCAGTTTTTGCAGGATTTCGCTCTTGTTCTATTTCTTGAGATATTTTTTTGAGTTGTTCAGAATTTACTTGTTCAACTGTAATTGTAGTTGATTTTCCATAAACTCTGCCTGAAAAAGAAATTCCCAGTTCACCAAGTCTTTGCGCTACCTTATATGCAAAATCTGTTTCATATTTACGGTAATGCTTTTCTGCAATATCTCTGTACTTTATATCGCCAATAATGTTATTGGTCTGATAGGTCTTATTGTTAGGCTGAATAATTGCCTTAAAATCAATGTGTAGCTGATTTACAATATCAACATCAGATTTATTAATAGCTATATAAGCAATATTTTTATGAGTGTATGCACAATAATTAAGTCCCGCTGACTCAAGAGCTTTCATAATAGTGTGCAAAGAGTTTTCGTCTGCTACAACAACATTTTTATACTTATTCGGAGTGTTGCTGTTCCAGAGTTTATTACCATATAATTCTATCAATTAATATCACCTCGGATAAAATAAAAGACCTGTGCAGGCACAAGTCTTTTAATATTTATAATTCCTGTCCCTTGTTCTTCACCTTGTCATCGGTGTTGCGCTGTTGCTCATTATGAGCAATTTTATCTGCATTGTTTTTAATCTGTTTACGGGATAACGGGGATTTATTTACTTCTTTGCGCTCCGATTGCTTAAGCTTTTCATATTCCTGCTCTTTATTGCCATTGTTGATGATACCGTCAATGCTGTTGTAATCATCTTCTACGGACATTTCAGCATTCTTCAGATAATTATCCTTATCCTGATTTTGCGATAACTCTTTTTTACTTTCATCAATTGCTCTTGAGCAGGCGTTTACAACAGTTTCAGCCTGATTTTTTGCATTTTGAGGATTATTGCTAAGGTCGGCAACAATGTTTTCACAACTCCTGTCAATGACAGAATTTACTTTATCGTCACTCATATTTTTAATGTCATCAAATTTATCCTTAAGTGCATCGAGCAAAATTAGCTTGTTACGGAGCTTTTCTTTTTTATTTGTCAGTTTATTAATTTGCTTTTGCAACTTAATTTTTTCGGTAGCATAATGAGTTTTATTATATGAAACGAGAGAGTCTTCGAGTTTGTTCTGAACATTATTGAACTTATCGGTTGTATTTTTTATGGATATACTTCTGAATTCTTCTATGCCGTTGATAAAGTTTTCACGTCTTCCTTCAGGTGACTTCATTTTGTCAAGAAAAGTATTAATTTTTACGCAAAGGGAAGCTCTGTGCTCATACTTTTCAATTTTATTCAAATTAGAATAAATCTTGTTTTGGCATTTACACGCTTTATTATGTAAATCGCAAACTTTTTGTCGTTTTTCCTCGGCAAGCAGATTAAATGCCAAAAATATTGGCTTTGGTATAGCACCCTCAAGAGCCTGCACTAAATCAACAAATTCAGCGGTTCGGTTTTCTTTGTCATTTAGCTTTTGTTTCTTGAGGTTGAGCTTTTCATTTTTATCCTGAAGCTTTGCGATTTTTAACTCGCATTTATCGTGGATATTGGCTAAAATCGTCACATTTATATTTGGCGTAACAGCATTATCATCAGAATAATCATTTTCAGATTTCAGAACATCCTGAACGAAAGAATTTCTCTCGGGTTCATTATCATCTGTTTTCTCGTTACTCTGTGATTGCGCTTGCTTTTTATCAAGCTTTATATATCTTTTATTTACTTGGTCATAATGCTGTGAATATAGTGATTGACCAGTAACATTTTCTGCAGGGTTTCCATCTTTATCATAGAGTAAATATTTGCCGTTTTCTTTTAGTGATGTTAAGATGGTTTTGCCGTCATTAACCTCTTTTATTTCATCTCTTTTCAGCCATAAAAAGCGAACATTTTCACCAATTGTGCCGGGAACTCTTGTCTTTATTTCATCGTTGTTTTCATCGTGAATAAGAGATTTATCAATAGTTATTGAGAAGTTTTTTTCAGGCATTTACTTTTCCTCCTTTCGATAGTAATTATTACTGCCGTTATTACGGTAATTAATGTAATAATTGCTATTAGAATTAATTTAAATAAATTATTGTTTGTATTCTTAATATTATTAAGCTTTACTGTATCCAGGGTAGAGGTATCTAACACTCTTTCAGCCGTAACTATCAATCTGTGGCTGTTGATACCATAGGGATAACAAGTTATTAAACTTAATAGGTCTTTGCTGTCATCAACAGACAAAAGTGATATATCAGTCGGTTCAACTATATTTTTAGCTGTCACTTTGTAGGTTAGCGTTTCATCAAGAACGGACACTTTTATAATATCGCCGATTTCAACCTCATTAAGATTGTCAAAAAATACTTGCGTAGGGAATCCCGTATGTGCTGACAATACCGAATGATTACCGACACCACCAGTAGGAAAAGCCGTATTTGGAATATGTGCAACTCCTTTTTCAAGAACCTTATCGGTGTTACCGTGATATATCGGTAGCTTTAAATCAATTCTGTCAATCTCTATGTAACCAATTAAGCCATCACCAAAGTTCAGAATATCGTCATAACCATCTATAAGGCTGTCTGTTGAGTAAGAAAAACCGTTAATCATCTCACGCAGATTTTTATTGTATTTATCGGCGGCTGAAAAGTAGTCAGCTTTATCAGCCGCCGAAATATTATTGAGAGAGGTTGTATAATTATTTATGGTAGCTGCCGAAAAATAATTATTTACTGCATTTGAAACAGTGGGATAAAGCACAAAACATAGTGAAGCAACTATGAAAACTAATCCTGTAATTAAGAACGCTTTGTTTTTGCTGCTTTTATTCAATGAGCGTTACCCCTTTACTGTTTGATTAATTATGCTTCTTAACTTTGCGAAGAACCAGTACAATAAATCCACCAAGAGCAAGAGCTGTTCCGGCAACATAGAACATCATTGTACCCACACCGCCAGTCTGAGGAAGCAAAATCTTTGTATCTTTGACATCAATGCTTGCTGTACCGTTTTCAGGAGAGTTTGTGACATATGTTCCGTTCACAAGAGTATCTCCGTATGTTACATCAATATCAACAGGAATAACCTTGCCGTAAATGTTATATCCGGCAGGTGCTTTTGTTTCGACAATATAATATCTGCCTGACTGCAGCTTGATTTCTTCTTTATTAGCATTGTAAAAAGTTACCTTACCGTTTTCGTCAGATACACCTGTTGCAAGAGAGTTTGTAAGATTTGTACCGTCTGACTCTGTTGCAAATGCACAGAACTCTGCATCGGATAGAGGATTACCGTCTGTATCCGTCTTGTTTATTGTCAAAGCAAAGGTATAAACATATACTGTGTTGCCTTCAATTTCAGACTTTACGCCATTTTTATTTGAGTATTCAAGCTTTTCTTCGGTGTTGGGATTGCCTGCAGTGCCGACAACAGCGTGTTTGTTTAATACTGCACTATATGTAACGGAAGTGTATACAACTTCTGATGTATAAAATTCATCATTTTGAAGATATGCATTTGTAAGTGCTACGTTGAATTTTGTATTTTCGCCGTCGCCCTCACTTGTAATGTTTACTGTATATTCGCTCTTGTCAAGGTCGGTAATTTTTGTTCCGCTTGCGTTTAAGAGAGCAACGTTGAAGCTGTCCTTATCAAGTGTTAGTCCTTTAGACATATTATCATATACAGTGTAAGAGCCGAGCTTCATTGATGAAGAACCTGCAACTGTTGACTTGATTTCAAAATCAACTGTATCGCCGAGTGAAACGTCTGTGTAATTTTCATTGTTCTTAGTACTGTTTGTGATTGTTTTATGAGTAACGGGAGTGTCCTCGACTACCTTGTTTGCAAGATTAATTGCAGGAACGCTGTATACCCAATTGTTATTACTGAAATACGGAAGAGCCACAACGGAGTTTGTAACGGCTTTTACACCGGCAGGATAGTTTGTAGCCTTAATGTAATAAATACCCTGTCCGTAAAGCTTTACAGTAATTGTTGTTGCTGTTGCAGATGAAGTCCATATCTGCTGTACAGGCGCCGTATTTGGCATAGTTTCAATATTATCAAGCTTTGAAAGTATGCTTTTTGTATCTCCACCCATAATTTCATCGCTGATTTCAGGTACAAATGATGTATACTTTGTTTCATAAGGGGTTGAACTCATACTTTCAAGCTTTGCGACCTTATAAACAGTAAAAGTGTATCCCGGTTTGGAACAGTTAAGGGTCACTGACACTGCTTTGCTTTCATCAAGCAGAGTGGCCGCTGAAGCAAATGGGATTGCAGTTAAGATTAACATCATAACTACAATTATTGATGTTGTTACTTTTGTGAATTTACTTTTCATAGATTAAATATCCTTTCTGTTGTGTTTTTTGAAATAATATAAGATATAAATTACAGCAACAACTCCGAAAGCTGTTCCTGCAAAGTAAAACGGTAAAACACCACTTGCACCAGTTTCAGATAGAACAGATTTATTATCTATAACTGGGAACTCAACATAGAGTGTTGTTTCGTTGTCTGCAGAAATTGTCACCGAAAGTTTTTTACCGTAAGGCATATATCCACTCGGGACAATTGTTTCTTCCAAGTAATAGTCACCTGTCGGTAAATTACTTATAGACAAAGTGCCTTTTGGTGCAAGACAAGTGGTAGCGGCAGCAGAAGTGCCTTTGTATATATAAAGTCCATTTCCGGTTTGAGTACAAGCTACTGCTGTTCCGTCAGATTTGTATAGAACCCAACCTGACCCGACAAGAGCGTTACCAGAGCTGTCTTTCTTTGTAAGTTTCAGAGAACCGGTTTTGAGCGTATTCGTAATATGTGCAAATGTTACCGTACCGTCAGTATTAAGTTTAACCGTTACAGATTTTGGTATTTTATACTTAAATGGTACTTTATAACTACCATCACTTTGCAGATAGCCAAGCTCCGTTACCTTATACGTTACAAGCTCATTGTTATCCGTTGAAGGAACGTAAATCGGTAAATCTTCTATTTCGGTTGTAAAGCCTGTTGAATCGGTAAAGACGTTTGCCGTGTATCCAAGGCTTGACTCAATCTTAAACCAAATGTTATCAACCTCGTTGTCCTCAGACGTTTTTTGAATTTGCAATTTGCCTGTTTTCACGCTGTTATGGCACGTATATGTATAACTGCGGTTTTCAAGCAAATTAAATGATACATCATCATTCTTCTTGTAACGGTTGGGAAGATAATACGTTCCGTCACTGGCTTTAAGACCTAATTCCGTGATTTTATATGTTATTTCGGTGTCATTTGAATCTAGTACATATACAGGAAGTCCCGACATTTTATTGCCGTTAACGTCATAGAAGACTAAACTGTTTGATGAAGCTTTACCATTTGAATCAGTCTGAACTACGAAGCTGTGAATCGCTTTACCGTTTGAATCATATCCAATTTCAGTATCATAGATTTCACCGGTATATTCAGACATATCCTCATAAGCTGAGATCTCAAAACACAAGCCTTCAATATAATCATCGTCAGATGTCTTAACTATGTTAATGTTGCCCGTGTCCGGTTTATTGTATACGTCATAGGTAATCGCTGTTGAAGCTGATAAATCATCTGACTTGTATTCTGATACCTGTTTGCCTGTGTAAGTATCAGGGAAATAGTATGAACCGTCACCGCCCGGTGTCCTGAAGCCTAACTCTTCTACACGGTACTTTATTCTAAGAGTAATAGCAGAATTCGGAACAGTGATACAGCTATATAACGGTTTTGAATTCTGCTCGCTGTATTTTGCAATTCCGTTATCGCCCGTGACAATAGTACCGTAGTTTTTACCTGTCTGGTCAACAACGTTAAACCAGAAACCCGACCTTCTGCCGTCATATGACTGCTTGCTGATTTCAATGTCAGAAGTTTTTACGGTATTATTAAAGCTGTATGTCACACTTGAATTTGCAGTAAGTGTTTTTGTGTAGCCGTTGCTGTTTTTAACAGCTTCGGTTTGGCTGCCGTAATAGTAGCGAGAGTATGCATATTCGCAGTCGCTAAAAGTATTGTTGGCAATGCCCTCATAGTAAGCACCTTTGTATTTGATACAGTTTTCAACCTTTACAGTCCAAGTAAATCCGCCGTAGCTTTTTTTACCGGGAGTGGTTTTAAATCCAAGCTCCTTGACCGTATAACTGATTTTGTTATTGTCTGAATCATAAACAGGTAATCCGGTATATTTTGCAGTACCTGTACTATCTGTTGCGACAGCGTTGTAAGTGTTTCCGAGATTGTCCGACAGTGCAAAATACAAGTTAGATACTATTCCGTCATTAGATGTTTTTTTAATGACAATATTGCCCTTAACACTGTCCTCGTAAATATCCTGCACAACAGCAGTGTTAACGGTTGCATTTTTAATTGTGGGCGTTATGGGATAGACTGTAGTATCAAGATTATAGCCTGTTGGAGCAGTAATTTCTTTTATGTAGTAAGTCTGATTAACCTTTGCGGCATAATTAAACGTACCTTTACCGTTAATATCGGTTGTGAGCTGTGATACTAATACAGTAGCTTTTTCATCACTGTACAAACCATATACTGCACCCTTAACGCCCTGCCCCGACTTGTTCATCTTGTGTAAGCCTATATATGCGTTCACAGGCTGTTCGTCAATAGGAACCTCCAACGGTGTATTCGTATTTTCCGCAATAAGAGCTTTTTCCTCTGATATAGGACGGTAAAAAGTAATATCGCTTAGTGCATATCCCGGTGGAGCTTCTACCTCTTTGATAACAATTGTACCTATAGGAACAGATACAAAATTATTGAAATAATAAAAATCACTTGAAACATAATTCTCAGCCAAAAATGTGCTTGATAATTCAGTATAACCGTCCTCGTCTGTCTTTATGTACCAAGTACGTTTAAGAGTTTCAGAGTCAAGAGCAGGAGCAGTTTCACCGCTTGATACGTCATAATCTTTATCAATTACAGTAGAATAATACTGTATCTGAAAAACAGCACCGCCAAGACCCTGATTAGTAGTTTCTCCGGTAACAGCGTTTTTCTTCTGCAGTATGATACCTACAGGGTCATTGATAGCCTTATCAGAGGGTTGATTTCCGGCAGTATTTACGGCTCTGAAAATTCGGATTCCATCAGAACTTATGCTACCGCAGTCTTTAAACTCATAAACTGTTTCATCAAGTTTATATCCCGGCGGAGCTTGAACCTCTTGAGCATAGAATTTAATATCATAACCAAGTTCTACATCATTACCGGAAATTTTATCGTACGCTATCGTACCCTTATCCTTGACATCGGTATTTCTGACTGTTTCAGAGCCTTTCCCATATCTACCGTAACCGTCTGAATCGGTAGTTATATAACTAAACAAACTACTTGTTTCGAAACTGGTGCCTTTATAAATGTTGTATTTAGCACCCTCAAGACTGTAACAGCTATTTTCATTGGTTATATCCGGATTTGCAGATGATTTTATTAACTGCAATTTAACATAGGGATTATCCTTTAAATTTGTTCTGTAGACTACAGAGCCACTGACAGAAGTGCTTGTTTTCTTAAATTCATAAATCGTATCATCACGTGCAAAGCCTTTAGGAGGTATAACCTCTTTAGCGAAATATTTTTGATAAGGAACGTTTGCACCTTGATTTTTACCGCTTACTACATTTCCACTTCCGTATCGGCCATATCCGTCTTTGTCGGTTTCAATATAGCCAAAGTAACTCTCTTTACGGCAACTGCTATCGGTGTAAATGTTGTATTTTGCACCGGATAAATCCGTATATTTAGCTCGGTTATTATTAGTTGACTTTTGTAGTTGGAGCTTTATATACGGTACACCCATTTTGACTACTACATATAACGGATTATTTGCTTTTGGTGTTATAACAGTCTGTACGTTACCTCTTTTGTTACCTACAGCATCTATGCTGTGCCATAATATGTCACTCTTTCCGTTACCCCAGTAAATTCCAATATGGTGGTCATCTTTTATTGAAGTTTCAGAACCATTGAACATCCAAATAATATCGCCTTTAGTCAAATATCCTGACTTAAGCATTTCGGTTTTTGAGCTAAAATACTTACGTGAAATATTATTGCTTGTATAGAAAGTGTACCAACCTATGTCTGCAGGAATTATATCTGTATTTCCTCCGCTTGCTTTGGTAGCCTTATAGAGTACGTGCCATACAAACCCTGTACAGTTCATTGCGGCTTGTCCCGGTGTATCGTATTTCCCGTAAGCACCCTTACAATCTCCGTTTGGATTACGATAGTCGTATGTTTCATAAGGAGTTCCAATATAATAGTTGTCATACTCGTGGGAGGTAAGCCAATCCATATATGTTTGTGGATTCATACCTAACACCTGAGATATTGTTTTTCCTTTAATCTCAGACGGCAAGGTTGCCGCACTCGCAGAAACAGACGACAAAGGTATCATTGATAGCACAAGGGCAATGGTAAGAAGTACTGCAAATGTTCTATTAATAATTTTCTTCATTTTTTACTCCTTCCTATTAAAAATAAGAATAGGTTTGATAATTGAACTTTCGGAGAAGCTCTGCTAAAAATCATATAATCACCCCTTTTTATACTTGTAAAAAGTTTTCTGTATATATTCCGTAAAAAACTGCATTTGTCACCCTTTGAAATAATAACAAGATAAAAAACAACTACAATTAGCAAATTATGACAATAAACAAAAAATACCCTGCATAGCAGAGCAAAAAGAAAAGGGCAGAGCTTTTAAACTCTGCCCTTAATTATTCTTCTGTTTATGATGTTAATAGTAACCTGCTTCCTTAACAAGTACCTTTTCAGTCCACGCTTCCTTTACAACCTTTGTTTCCCAATGTCCTTCTTCCGGCACCTCGACTGTTTTTGTACCGACCTGTACATTAACCGTATCTACTCTGTAACTGCCATAAATATGACCGTTCTCGCCATTTGCCGCCCAAAAAATATGTTGTTTACGTACAGATAAGTCAGTTACATCGGCATTACAATCATTACACAGAATTACACCTTGCTCTTCATAAATCGGCTCTTCATAGGTATAAGCTGCTTTATCCACAACCCATACTTTCTTTGTTTCTGCCGGGTGATTTACTGTTTTATAAACCGCATCGTGCCACTCGCCGGGAACAGTCACATTACATTCGGCTTTTTTTCCATTATATGTCATAATTGTAATTGTTGCAGTACCTTTACTTTTTGCAACAATTTCTGCTTTGTTTGCAGTCGTTTTTTTCACTGTTGCTACGTCTGTGTCACTACTGCTCCAAGTAAAAAACTTTGAATATGAACCGCTGTTTGTGCTTTCAGATATTACAAATTTTTCGCCTGCTCCAAGTGTCACGCTTGATGTGTCCACCTTAACGCTATTTGGAGCTGATTTTACAGTCACTTTGCAAGTCGCAGTCTTGCCGTTATAAGTCTTAATTGTAATATAAGCCGTTCCATTGCTCTTTGCAGTGATTTCAGCTTTGTTTGCGGTAGTTTTCTTTACTGTTGCTACTGCGGTATTGTTACTGCTCCAAGAAAAAAACTTTGAATATGAACCGCTGTTTGTGCTTTCAGATATTACAAATTTTTCGCCTGCTCCAAGTGTCACGCTTGATGTGTCCACCTTAACGCTATTTGGAGCTGATTTTACAGTCACTTTGCAAGTCGCAGTCTTGCCGTTATAAGTCTTAATTGTAATATAAGCCGTTCCATTGCTCTTTGCAGTGATTTCAGCTTTGTTTGCGGTAGTTTTCTTTACTGTTGCTACTGCGGTATTGTTACTGCTCCAAGAAAAAAACTTTGAATATGAACCGCTGTTTGTGCTTTCAGATATTACAAATTTTTCGCCTGCTCCAAGTGTCACGCTTGATGTGTCCACCTTAACGCTATTTGGAGCTGATTTTACAGTCACTTTGCAAGTCGCAGTCTTGCCGTTATAAGTCTTAATTGTAATATAAGCCGTTCCATTGCTCTTTGCAGTGATTTCAGCTTTGTTTGCGGTAGTTTTCTTTACTGTTGCTACTGCGGTATTGTTACTGCTCCAAGAAAAAAACTTTGAATATGAACCGCTGTTTGTGCTTTCAGATATTACAAATTTTTCGCCTGCGCCAAGTGTCACACTCGATGTATTGACTTTAACGCTATTTGGAGCTGATTTTACAGTCACTTTGCAAGTAATAGTTTTACCGTTGGAAGCCTTTGATGTTATGTTGGCTGTACCGACTTTCTTTGCAGTAATTTTACTGGAACTGACAGTTGCTACACTTGTATTCGAACTGCTCCATTTAAGATTATTAGCAAGAGTATATGTTTCACCTACGCCAAGAGTTACGCTTGTGTTGCTATCCTGTTGTGATGCAGAAACAGATGATGCATTTGCACTTATTTCTGTTGCATTTACCGCAGTAAAAGAACTTGTTGCAATAATAATTGCCGAGATAACAGCTGTTAATAATTTTTTCTTCATAAGTAGACCTCCTATTTGTTTTTCTTATTTTTAATAGCCATATATCCAACAGCACTAATACCAATAATTACGGCTCCACCGAGTACAGATAGAATAATTATCTGACCGGAACTCATACCATTATTACTGTTATTAACTGCTGTATCTTTTGTAGCTTCAACAGCTTCTTTAGTTTCAACAACTTCATTTTTATTTTCATTCGCAGAAGTGTGTTTTTCAGATATAGCATAAACTTTGCTTCCCTGATTGTTTGTTTCTGATTTGTTCTCAATAGGGGAAATTGTTGTTGTTTGCTCTGACTCTGATTCAAGGTGATAACGGTCATACGATTTAATCATATTACCCTTACTGTCAGTACAAATGAAATCGTCTTTTTTAGAGTCATAAGTCCAGTTATATTTATTGCCATCCTTGTCAACTTCATAGATATTACCATCGTCATCTATACCTATTGTAACATCAGAAAATACATTTTTCATATGCTCGTAAAATTCTTTGGCTACATCGCTTACAGTAATATCTTTATTCAGAGGTTCATAATCCTTGAGATATTCTCTCATTTCATATCGGGCAATAGAAACTTCTAAAGCAACGTGTTCCGGGATAACATCTTCTTTATAGTGTATATTTCTGTCCTCATATATGCTCCATACCTCACTCAACAACTCAGCTTTTTCAAGCTCATAAGCCTTTTTATACAATGCAGATGCGCTGATTGTTTGCAGAATAATTAACAGAAAGGTAATTCCTACAATTATAGGTGTTTTTGTTTTCATAAAATTCCTCCAATACTGATTTTAAGATTTAGTATCTTTCTTTAATTATATTATATATGACAATGCAATCGTTGTCAAGTATGATTTTTTATTATTTTTACCATCTATCAAAGAACAGTACATTTTTATATTGCAAAATGAAGTTTTGCGTTGAATGAAAATTATTCGGCTTATTATTGTAATAATCTTCTGTACACATATAAAATAGTCGGTGTTTAACAGCAAGTCCGTTATCGTCAAAAATAAATTTTACTGCGTTAATTGCATTTTGACTTTTTCCGATGTCTGTTCTGCCAACGTATCCCATACCCCTGATAACATCTTCTATCGAAGTATATCCGTCATATACTATAGCACACTTGATAGATTGGGCAATAAGGCAAGCACCTATGTAGCTTCCTCCAAATTCTCCTGTTACAATACGCTCAAGTAAATCTCTGTCTTTTTCCGAGAGTTTTATTTTATTCAGATGAAAGTCTTTTGTGTCTTTTTTTGTTTTTATTAAAATACTTGAAGTAGGGGAATATGTATCGTTAACAATAGTAATATTCTTATTCCCTTTTAATATAATCCTATCTGTGGGATATGTCAATACTTCCTTTTTAAGACATTTGCGTGATATTAATTCTCCGTTTATATATTTGTTTTCGTAAATATATTCTTTGCTTCCTTTTTTACCTGGTAAAATCTTTTCTTCCCCAACAAAGAGCTTGTCAGTTTCCTGAATAACCGTTTCATATGGGATTTCTTTGTGTTCGGGATATATTGAAAATGTAACACGGTCAATAATCAAATGTTGACCTGGATAAACTTCATCTGTCAGTTTTGCATTTATAACATCATCAGATGATAATGTTATCTGAAGATATTTCAGCACATCACTTACATTTCCTATTGGCACGGAATATATGCGCTGAGTTCCGTCAACTGAAACAATAATACTTGTATGTATCGTTGTTGAAATAAGTTGTTTGTTAATATCAGGCTGTTCATAATGAACAGCCTGACTGTTTGCACCCTTTACGGGTGCTGTATTGAGTAATACTGCCATAATAAATATGACAATCAAAAAGGAGAGCTTTGTTAATGTATTTTTTATATGTAATGTTTTCATAGTAATTCCTAAAAATTAGTTCCGCTTTTTCGGGTAAATTCTGCCGTATGTTGTTGTTCAAGATTTTGTTGTGAATTATTATTGTCTGATATAGTTTTGGCATTCTGTAAAATCTGATTGCGTGATACCAAAAAAGACCTTTTATTCTTTCTTACATTTTTTTCTTTTTCTGACAACTCGTTATCTATAACAGGCTTGTCCTGCTGCTTTTCTTCTTCCTTAACTCCTATATTATCAATATCAAGATTAATAATATTATTAAGTACATTGGCAGCATTATCTTTGCCGAGCGCAGACTCGTTTATGTACGCTCGGCAAAGTAACTGTTGCATATCACGAGGGTACTGCTCAAGCTGTGATACCGATATGTTCATAAGTTCAGCTATTTCCGGTAACAGTTTTTCATATTCATTATTTTGTTCAAGTCTTGAGAGTTCCCGTTCCATTTGTTACTTCCTATATTTAGATTTTGAATTTGCAAACACAAATTCGGTTTTATGCTCTGAATTGAGTTTCAGAGCGGCATCAAATGATTTACCGGATTTGGATTTAAAGCCTTTGATTGTATCTGTTTTCCCTCTGGAAAAAAGTTTTTCAGCCTGAGCATTTGTAATATTTTTACCACATATTGTTTTCCAAACAGTAAAACCACATTCTTTATCTTCGCAAGAAAAAGACTTTGGATATGCATATATTTTTTTACCGCACACAGGACAAGCACCGACAACCGACCAACGCTCAAAATGTTTACTGTTGTCAACAGAGCTGTAAGTCTGAACAAGGTATCTGACCGTGTCTTCCGTCTGCATCATAAATTCTTCGGCACTAACAATACCCTTTTCAATGCCTTGCAACGCTGTCTCCCAGTTTGCAGTCATTTTTGCAGATTTTACATCATCTGGTACACAATCAATAAGCTTAATACCTTTGTCCGTAGGTAATATTTTCTTTCCGTCACGGATAATGTAATCACGACTGACAAGGTTTTCGATAATTCCTGCTCTTGTAGCAGGAGTGCCGAGTCCCTTTTTTTCAACATCACTACCCTCAACATAATCTGTATTGCCCACTGTTTCCATTGCTGATAACAGTGTGTCATCTGTATATTGCTTTGGAGGTGATGTAAAGTGTTCTGATACTTTAGCTGATGCATTTTTATATATGTCGCCAATAGCTATAGGGGGTAACTCCGTTGCTTCGGTGTTACTGCTTCTCACGCAGGCATCAATATTTTTCCAACCATCAACAAGCACAGATGTTTCTCGTGCAGAAAACATAACTTTGCTTTTATCTGATTTAAGCTCAACATTAACAGTAATATATCTGTACGGCTCTCCGGTTGCCGCACATAAGCGTACAGAAAGCAGAAATAGAATATTATACTCTGACTTTGGCAGGGAAGATAGGTCATATGTAGCAATTCCCTCTGTCGGCAAGAGTGCGTGATGGTCAGATACTTTAGAATTGTTAATACATTGTTTTACATAAGTCGGCATTTTGGGAATTTCTTTATATACACCGTAAATAATCTCAATGAGCTTGTTTGCTGTTTCCTCCATATCATCAGTAATATACTGACTATCCGTTCGAGGATATGTTGCAAGCTTTTTTTCATAAAGTGACTGTAGATAATCAAGTGTTTTTTGCGCTGTGTAACCGTATATGCGGTTTGCATCGCGCTGTAACGCTGTTAAATCATAGAGCTTTGGAGCTAATATTGATTTCTCTTTTTCAATTATATTAATTACAGAAAAATCTGATTTATCTACAGTAGCGGCAAGTTTCGAAGCCGAATACTCATTTTCAAACTGTTCTGAACTTGTAGCTGTAAATTCGCCAAGGTCAATGTCAACTTTGTAAAAAGGTTCTTTAACAAAGTTTTTTACCTTATTATTACGTTCAACAATCATTGCAAGTGTAGGTGTCTGTACTCTGCCGATATTAAGAGGTATGCCGTAGCGTATTGAAAACAACCTTGTTGCATTCATACCTACAAGCCAGTCTGCTTTTGCTCTTGACAATCCTGCGGAATAGAGAGCATCATATTCTGAATCGTCTTTTAAATTAGCAAAAGCTTTTTTTATTGCACTTTTCTCAAGTGATGATATCCACAATCGTTTTACAGGCTTTCGACAGCCGATTTTATTGTATACATAGCGAAAAATACATTCACCTTCACGTCCTGCATCGGTGGCACATACAATCTCATTAACATCTTCCTTTTCAATAAGGCTCTTGAGAACATAATACTGGGATTTAGTAGAACTGTTTACAGAAAAATTCCACTTATCAGGAATAATCGGAAGATTTTCAAATTTCCACGGCTTTTCGGCATATTTATCTCCGTATGAATCAGGCTCGTCAAGCTTTACAAGATGTCCCAAACACCAAGATACAATATATTTTTCGTTGTAAAGATAATTCGTACCCTTACTTACAACACCCAAAACCGAAGCAATAGTATTCGCTACAGACGGCTTTTCGGCAATAACTAATATCATTACTTATCCTCCGACGGCTCACCGACATTATCTTCATTGACTTCATCTTCGTAGTCAAATTCATCATCGTCATATTCATCAGTATCGTTTGATTTCTTTTTTCCGTTCTTACCCTTGAGCTTAAAGAAAACAAATCCCAATCCGCAGAGAATAACTACACCGATAACAAGGTATATCATAAATTGTGAGTCACCTGAATTTGTTTTTTTCTCTGATGTTACTTCTGAATTTTCAGCTCCTGCAGATACAGTTGTTTCTTCAACAGACGTATCATTGGATATGTTACTGTCATCTTGAGCAAATTTCTCTATATCTGCAGTATCGACCTCGTTCAGAAAGTAAACATTGTTTTCAGTCTTTGTTTTGTCAATAATTACATAAAAAACATCATCATCTCTTGTTGTAACAGCAATGAATTGATATGTACCGTTTTCCATAATTATATCTTCATCAGCCACAAGATTAGAATTACCTACGGTATTTGATGACCAGCTGTAATCTGATGTATTCTTTTTTTCATCAGTGTTTTCGTCCTTATCTTCTTCATCAGGACTTTCATCTGCATCGGAATCATTGCTTGACTCCGATGAGGACGAAGAAGAACTACTCTTTGTAGTTTCAGCTGCTGATACAGTAGAAACACTGCATATTGCAACAGAAATAATCATTATTATTGACATAATAACTGCAAGAAATTTTTTCTTATGAGTTTTCATTATTATTTTGTCCTCCTAAATCATTAATAAGTTCAATGACATCTTGTTGTGTAAGGTTGTTATCCTTAATTAACTTAACAAGAGCCAAATCATCATTCAGACTTACAACAGTGCAGTCATTAGCTCTGATTATAGACATAAACTCTCGTTCTTCGATGTCCTTGATTTGTTTTTCAATTGCTTTTTTCTTTGTGTTCAACGCATTGATTTTCTTTGTCAGACTATCAAGGCTTGCCTTCAACGAGTCAAGCTTTTGTATTTTGTTTGCAGACAAAATTTTCCTCCTAACTGTTTTCTCTGTAAATCAAAAATTGCGGGTCAACATCGTGCCAGTCCCAATCAAATATTCCATACTTGATTTGTACGCCTATATGCAAATAGTTTTTATTTGCATTTGTATCATTTCCATCACAATGACGATAGCTGTCTACCTTGCCTATATAATCACCAAGCTTAACTATACTGCCTACATTGAGTGTGGATTTTGCTTTTATGTTGCCGTAAGTAATTTTTACAGTATGTTTTGTATCATCCTCATACCAAAATTTTTTATCTTCAGTAGTAATAATGACTATTGTATGATTTGCTGTATCTATGGATTCAACTTTTCCGTCAATCAAAGAATAAACATTTGTGCCATTCTGCGCAACTAAATCAGTTCCGTAATGTATAGTGTTTTTACAATGGCGACTGCCCCATTTTTCTAAATCATAACCGAAATTATTATAGATTTCAGCATCATTAAAATTACCGGGTAAAGGAGAACATTTAAACGCTTGATGCAAACCGTATGTATCCGTTGTGTTTCCATTTTCGTCTTGTTCAAGACAAGCAAGTATTTGGTAGTATTGCTTTCTTTGATTAAAATCATTCGTGCTGTCACTTAACGTGTAACTTTTATTGTGAAGGACAGTATAAATAGCTTCATCAAACGTTCGAACTCTCTTAACATTGGTATAAAGTGTACAGTCTGTAATGTATTCATCTCTACGATAAAATCTAACAGCCTGCTTATTGTTTTCGCCAAAACGTTTTTGTACATCTTCTTTAGCCACAGCCCAGTCAAAATTATTTCCACCAACAGTCAGCTGTGTTTTGCGATAAACCGTCGTGCCTTGACCTCGCCATCCAAGAAAAGTTTCACTTCCATTTGAAACCATACTATAAAACGCAGGAATTATATTTCCGTCTGGGTCAATAACCTTTTTATTTAGATTTTGAAAGTAATATCCTGTTTTTGCATAATTCTTATTATAGTTTTTGATTTCTCCGGTTGATAAATCAAAATAAACAGTCGTATTATCTGCGTATGATGATAATGTGTAAGGAACACCACAAGAGCCAAAATCTATATATCCGTAAGTTGTGGCGGATACTGTTATTGAACCTGATTTTTTTGATAAATACATATCATCTGATGCTTCACCGGGATATGCTATATAACTGTTACGCTGTTGCCAATAAGACCCGTTCACATATCTTGATTCAAACTTATATTCCTTATCAAACAAGTCTTGTAATACATCATCATATTCAGATTTGTATTTCCAGGTTTGTTGTTTGTCTTCAGAATCGGTAAAATCATAAGTATATGCGCACATAAAAGCAATGAGCTTGTTAGCATCAAAATCATAAACTGGGTCATAATTCTGTATTAAATTTCTTCCGAAAACAAATGATGTAGGAGTATCGTACATCTCAGATGTATCAACACCAAGACTGTTAAGTCCTGATTTCCAGTTTGTACGATTCTTACATTTGATTACTTTTTCATTAAAGCAATAAGCTATATCTGTGTATGACTCAATTAATTGCGCCATATCGTAATCATTGCAATAATAAGTTCCAAGTACGGCACTGTTATGTGATACACCGCCACCAAAAAGCGACAGGACTATAGCTAAAATAAAGATGATAATAAGCAATGGGGCTGATATAGCTGCAAAAAATTTAAAAATAAATCCGATAAACTTAACGGCAAGCTGTTGCACTTTGTCTTTAACTTTTGACTTTGGCTTTGGAGTTTTGCGCCTTTTACGTTTAAGCTGAGATTTTCTCTGAAGTTTATTTCCGCGTTGCTGAAGCTTGTTGGATTTTTTGTTTAGCTTTTCACTTCGTTTTTCAGCCTTTGAAATTTTGTGATTTCTTACTGCGCGTTTTACTGATTTTGTATGCCTTACTGTATTAACAGCTTTTGAAGTTGCCTGTACAAAATCATTATCCGGTGCAGACTGAGCAAGCCTATTTGAAGCTCTTGAAATACCACTTGTTGCAACAGTTCCAATGCCTTTGAGTAACAACGGATTGGATTTGGAATATTTTTTAAGCTTTTTCTTGTTTTTTAAATTCTTTTTTTGTACTTTATACTGCGTCCTTTCAGACTTAACTTTGCTTTTTAAGAGCTTGTTTTTTCGTCTGATATTTTGATAAATTTTATGCTTTTTTTTAAGCTTTTGAAGCTTATTAATATTTAGAGATTTTGACGTATTGATTTTGGAAATAGTACGCAGTTTATTTTTTAAATCAGCCTTTGCGGTTTTATATGATTCCTTTTCTGCTGTAAATTTATTCTTTGCTTTTTTAAGTTTTACTTTTTCACCTTTAACAGCATTGACATAAGTTTTATGTTGTTTTTTTTGTAAACCGTGCTGATGAACAGCTTTACGAGCATTGTTCAAGGTACGTATAGTCGTAACCGTACTTAAAACAGCTTTTCCACTATCTGATGTGTCAGCGTTGTACCTTAAATTTTGAATTAATTTATCACCGGCAATGTTCCCTGCGGTTATCGCAACGGTTTCAGCAGACAAAGCTGTTTTCCAAGCACCTGACGTACCGATTTTTCGAACTTTATTAACCGCAGATAGCGTGACCTTTGCACTCTTGCCTTGTATAGTAGTCGGATGCATATTTTCGATTTTTTTTGTAATCGAAATATTAGGTTTATCGCCCTCAATACGACGGCTGATACTATCAATTCTGTGAAGCAAACCCGGTTGCTTAAAAGCAGGAGCATTTGCACGTATTAAAGTCACCTTGCGATGGTAGCCGTTAAATAATTTGTTATTTTTACGGACAAATTTAATATGGTACTCTTTGCCGGTTAATCCCATTGCAGTTCACCTCAATTCCTAACTTGCTGAAACAGCAGGAAGTGCTTTGTTTTCTTTTCGTTTAGTTGGGTCAGTGTTAAGGAGCTGGAACATCAGAGTATCTTCGGGAAATTCATCTTCAAATGGTAGAATTGTATCTCCATAGAAAACAAGACCGTGACCCGGTTTTGCACCCTTAACATATTTAATCTGCGCATCTGATATTTCAAGCTTCTGCTGTAAGATTTTTCTGTCACCGTCAGCTTGATTGAGCATATAGATAAAGTCCGAATTATCTAAAATGTTTTCAATTTCGGGCGATGAGAGCAAATCCTTAACGTTTTGGGTGATACCCGTCGGTACACCACCCCACTTACGAAAACGCTTCCACATTTCAACGGAGTATTTTGCTGTCTGTTCATCACGCAAAAGAAGATGAAATTCGTCAATATAATAACGAGTGGTTTTCTTATTGCGGTTATGAGCAACTCTACTCCAAACCTGGTCTTGAATTATGAGCATCGCAATTTTCTTGAGCTGTGAGCCAAGTTCTTTAATGTCAAAACAGACAAGACGGTTGCTAATATCAACATTTGACTGATATGCAAAGACATTCTGAGTGCCAGTTACATACATTTCAAGAGAATTTGCTACGCGGCTTAAAACATTAATAACATCTGCAGACCTAAATTCTTTCAAAAGGTCAACAAGCGTAGGCATATTTTCTTTGCAAGGATTGTGATTGAAGAAATTGTTATAAATGCGTCGTGTACATTTGTCAATAGCGGAGCGTTCCTCTGACGTCAAACCGTATTTATCTGCTACTATCAATTCACAGAGTGAAATGATAAAGTCTGACTTTGTAGAGATTGGATTTTCTCCTTCAAGGTCATCAAGATTAATGTCAAGAGGATTAAGGTGATGAGGACTGTTGGTTGATATTTCAACTACCTGACCGTTAAGATGTACTATAATTGGGTAATATTCTCCTTCGGGGTCAGTAATCAAAATATCATCGTTACGTGTCAAGAACACATCAACAATTTCTCTTTTTACAGCAAAAGACTTTCCTGAACCGGGCGTGCCGAGATACAATCCATTTGGATTTTTGAGTTTTAATCGGTTAGCTAAAATCATATTCTTCGTAACCTGATTTAAACCGTAATATACGCCGCCGCTTTGAAAGATTTCCTGTGTTGAGAATGGTATAAATACAGCAACTGCGCTTGTAGGTAAATTTCTTGTAATTGGAACAGCATTGTATCCTATGGGCAGAGACGATGCAAGTGCTTCTTCTTGCATATAGTCAAGAGATATAAGTTTACAGTTATTCTTCTGCGTTATTCTTGACAAAGTTTCAAGCTGTAAACCGCTACTGTTTTTTGACATTGAGTAGTTTCTGATTGTAATAGTGATATCAAATAATCTTTCATTCTTGCTGTTTAAATCTTCAAGTAATGTTTTAAGCTCATCAAGATAAATCTGAATGCTTTCAGGTAAGATATCAGAATCATATCCTGCCTGAAATGCTTTTTTCTGTTCATCAATTTTCATTTTCTGAACATCTGAAAGCTTGCCACGCACGTATTTAAGAGCTTTCAGTTGGTCAAAAGGCTTAATATGAAAATTCAGAGAAACAAGACCTTCTGTGTTATCAAGAAAATCTGCTATTATGCCATCAGATAACTCTCCTGCTAATATATTTACCGAAGTAACACAGCCATAGGCGTTACCTATTTCAAATTGATTTTTACCGATAAACTTGATTGATGAAGGAGCAATAAAATCTTTTGTGTCGTAACCTTTTTTTACAAGTTCCCAGTCAAAAACAAATGGTTGAACAGAAAACGGATTAAGCGACTGATACATAGACTCAAGCCGTTCCTCACCGTTAAGCTTACGAGCTGATACTTTCATATCTCCGAAAAGTCTGATAATTTCATTTGCAACATTTCCAAGTTTAGCTCTTGCTTCACGGAGATTTTTTGCTTCCGTAACAAATGTCAGATACTTCTTAACACTTCTACCGTTTTTACCGCCGAGCAAATTGTTAACTCTTATATCGCTGTATTCTTTTCGAACATCATTAAAATCATCGTTAGTTTCATCAATTTTTACAAATCCGACCATTGCTTCTTTATCAATGACCTGATTTTCATATGTATTTTGGAATTCAATGCTTTCATCAAAATAATTTAATATATCGCACCAGGCGGCAAATTTACTCCCTTTTTCGTCAAAAGTAGCAAGTTGATAATTTGTATCATAAAACTCAACCGTCTGCGAATATTTTTTGCCCGATATATGACAAGTGCCATCAGGAAATATCGTATCATATGGAATAATTGCTTGTGTAGAAGAAGCATTATTAGCGTTTGCCTTTTTAAGATTTGTCATTCTGCGCTTAATTGCTTTGACTTCTTCTTTGGATAGAGTTTTATTTTTTGTTTGTGATTTTGTCAAAGAGTTTCACCTTCTTTTTATTTTTAAATTCAGAAACATCAACACCGGCGGTTTTAAGCTTTTTTCTAAGACGATTGTACTCAATCTGATTATCAATTGCTTTAAATGCTGACAAAGGTTGATAGGTTCTTACTCTCGGCTTGCGAAAAAACGTAATAACAAGTTTTAAATATTGTTCAAAAAATATACCGTTTTTTTGAAATAAGGCGCAAGCAATGCCAGGAAAAGCAAAAATCCCCATAGCAAATACAGATATTGTGAGATTGTTAATAAGAAATTTTGTAACAAAAAAAGCAGGAAGTCCCATTGCAAGACCAATTCCGAAACAAACAGCTTGTCTTTTCGTTAAACCGAAAAGAAATTTTTGCTTGATAAGGGATAAATCTTTTGGGATTTTAACGAAATTCTGTTGCATTTGTCCTCCCTTCAACTTCTGCCCCAGTGGGGCAGAAGTTAGTAATATTTAATTTAGTGAGCTGCAAAGGCTGATTTTGAAATACTTGACGTACGGAACATTGTAAATATGAATGCTACAATAAATCCAAGTAATGTTGCCATTGTCATAACTACATCTGTGCTTGTTCCTGACATCATAGTTGTTAAAGAATTATTAAACAGCGTTTTAAATATAGCGAGGGCAACAATTATAAAGAAGCCCTGAAAAGCTAAAGCTAATACATTACGCAACCAATTTTTGCCAATATCGTTCCAATCCTTGTTTAAAAATGTTGCCATAGGTATAGGGGATATAGACAGATACATATAAACATCAATTATTCGAGATGCAAGCACCACGATTATTGCCGCTAATAAAACAAATGTTACAATGATTATCACGAAACTGATAACCAAGGTGATAATAAGTGTTCCGACTTCCTGACTCATTAAAGTGTCTCTAAACTCATTACTGTTAATTATGTCAGAATCAACGAATTGTCCGCCACCGAATAAAGTTGTCAATGCACTGTTAACAGCATCGGTTCCGAACGCAAAAATACCAGTAGCAATGTAAAAAACATTGCTTACGAGCAATATTCCACATACAGTTTTTAGAATCCACTTTATAAAAATTGAATCGTCAAAGTCTTTGAAATTATTGCCTTCAATGACCATTTGAAAAAGTTCAAAAATTACAACAATCATAAGTAAAAAGCCACCAATAGGTACAATAACATTGTTTGACAACGCCTCAATTGTTGTCCAAATACTGGTACCTCCACCATTAGATGCACCGGTAAAACTTGTAGGGTCACCAAGGAACTGGTTGAATATAGAATTCACACCGTCACCTTCACTATTGTTGAGTGAGCCTGAAAGCATACTGTTTACAGTGGAAAGTGCATTGATAATTGCGTCACTCAATATGCCTTTGAACCATTCAACGAGAGCGTTAATAAAATCCTCAACAATCCAGATAACCACACCCTTTCAATTTATTTATGTTTTATTAGCTATTTAATTTTTGTTAGCTCATTGCAGATGACATCATAGTTTTGAGTACAGGTACAAGAATCATACCGACTGCAATAAGACCAATACCAGCCATAAGTTGTTTCATACCCTGTGATTTAGCACCAGGATTATCGTTGCCGTAACCTTCAACAAGGTTTACAACGCCCCATACGGCAAGACCTGCACCGATAAGACTGATTACAGCCTGCAATACCGTAGCAGCCTTATCAATAAAGTCAGATGTGTTTACCGCAGCAAAGGCAGAAAAACAACCGATAGCCATCATTACGGCAATTGAAGTTATAACAAGAATAATTTTCTTTGACCTTTTATTTGCTTTAGAAACAGATAATTTATTTTTGTTGTACATATGTAAATCTCCTTTATGTTTTTGTACTGCTTGAATATTCGATATATTTTGTGTGAGCAGAAATATCTGCAGCGCGATTGCACTTGCGTTTTACGAATTTTGCCACGTTAAAATAATTTTTTCGGTCATAATCAAACAGAAGTTTGTAATTTTTATGTTTTGTAATGTCGTATTTGTGAGAGAGGAATGGATGCAGACCTCTGACTTGTAAAATACATTGTGAGTTATCCATTACGGACAGCTCATCCTGTGATTTGAGTTCCTTGCCAAGCTTCTGATAATTGACACCATAGCTTTCTTGCGTACCTCGACTTCGGTTGGTAGTAAACATATAAATTGTTTGCTTGCCGAGAGATTCAGAAATGTCTTTTAAAGTCGTTTTTTCTTTACCGCCGAGAAATAGTACAGTATCGCAGTTGCCTTCAATAGTATCGGCATTATCCTTGTAATTAGCTTTTAGCTGTGACTTTGTTTGTAGGATTATATTTGCAGAAATACCACGACTTCGGATTGTAGCGATTAGTTTTTCAAACTGTGGAATTTGCTTTATGTTTGCAAACTCGTCAAGTAGACAACGAACAGGATATTTTAGCTTTCCTGAACCATCGGGATTGTTGTCAGCTTTAGTGCAAAGCAGATTAAACAATTGAGAATACATCATAGCTACGAGAAAATTAAAAGTATCGTCAGTATCGGAGATGATAATGAACAATGCCGTCAGCTCATCGCCGATAGTATCAAGTTGCATTTCATCATAGCTTGTGATTTCAAGAATGCGGTCAATAGAAAATGGAGCAAGTCGTGTTGCACAACTGATAAGGATTGATTTTGCGGTTTTACCGGCGGCAAGCTTATATGCTTTATATTGCCTTACAGCAAATCTACCGAGAGCCGCTCTCCAAGGTTCAACCTCAATATCTTTGAGTTCAGAATAATTTTCATTTTCTTCTTCAAATTTCTCATCAGGTTCCCAACCATTATCAATCCAGCGTTCAAGATAGTAAAACGCCCAGTCAATAGCATTTTTAAAATTTTCATCATCTTCTCTGCATTCGGAAGCATTGACAAATTCAATCAATGTTTCAAAGTTCCACTCGTTTTCTGGACACATTGTGATAATCAAGGCAATATAAGAAGTGTATAACAACTTTTCGGCTTTTACCCAAAATTCATCTCCGCCTTTTTGGTCACCTGTAGTATTTGCAATAAACACTTCAACCGTACGCAATATGTCTTGTTCACGAGTGTCAGGTCTAATATATGCAAAAGGGTTGTAATGCATTGACTTACTAAAATCAATAGTATTAAAAATCTTGATGTTGTACGGTTTATAACCGATAAGCTTCCCATCTCGGTAAATCGGCTTTCCACGCTGTAGCATTTTTCCGCATTCAACAACAACTGTTCCTTTTGGGTCGGTAACTACATATGAGCTGTGCATTTGCATTAAATTAGGCTTTACGTAAAATCGTGTTTTACCTGAACCTGAACCACCTACAATCATCACGTTAAGATTTCGTGCATATTTTGGAGATTTTGGTTTTCCTATAGTAAGTCTTTCTTCTTGCGTGAGAATGACATTATTAGAAAAATCTTTTTCATCCATATACGGCTTGATTTCTTTAGCCGTACCCCAATGAGCTGAACCATACTCTTCATCTTCAGCAAACTTTTTGCGATGTTTTTTTCTGTAGATAATAACTAATTCAACAATGGCGGCTGTCAATGCCCCTATAAATAAATCTAATGGGTGAAGAGAAGGTAAAAGATTACCAAATGATGAACCCATATTGTCGATAAAGGGTAACACTTTTTCACTGAAATCACCTGAAATGCTTATTGTACGATAAGCAAAGCTAACTTTATCCCCAAGCCAAAAGAAAATTAGTAACGGCAAAAGTATTATTACTACCTTTTTGAGCTTTTCAGTATTTATATTCATCAGCTCACCTACCCATATCGGATTTGTTCTTAACTTTTTCTTTGTTAATGGAAGCTTGCTTTTGCGATATGGTTTTAGCATTTTCTTTTATTTGATTGCGATTGACTACTTGTGTCACATCTTTTTTCTCAAGCTTGCGATTAACTCCATATGCATATTCTTTAAAAGCTCGTTGAAAGTTTTCGGATTTAGAAGTTTCAAAAAAAATGTGATATGTAGCAGGCGTTGTTGATTTATCTTTCTTAAGAGCAAAATCAATATCATACTTTTTTGCAGTATTCAAAAAATCTTTGATATTGTTTTCCGTTACCTCAATATTTTCAAGCTTTCCTGTTTTCGCAAGTTCTCCATATGATTTCTTTCCCGACTTTTTCATTTTGCCGGATAAAAAATCTTGAAAAATGCTTTTTAAAACATCAGCTGTTACTCTTGTGGCTTGAGTCGTAAAATCCAGTGTTTTTCTTGATGTGTCCATTAGGCAGTCACTTCCTCGACAGCAGGCTCAGGCATCTGATAGACAGCTTTTCCGACACTGATAGCTTCAAGAAGTGAATTAATAACTTCTTCACATTCATCCGAATTATTATAAACGCCGAGCATTATATCGGTATTACTCTCAAAATCTTCAGACATAGATTCAAATCCAACAATGGCAAAAATTTCTGTGTTGTCAATTTCGCCACTGTACATAACAATTTTTGAGAGTTTGTCATAATTAATAAGTTCCAAATCCTGTGTGACAATTGTCATAATGTTCCTCCTTCCAACTTCTGCCCCAGTGGGGCAGAAGTTTACTTATTATAGTTTTCGAGGTCATAATTGACCTGTGCATCGGTGTCAAACTCCATAGTTACCGGAGCATTAAATAGGCAACTTCTAACATAACTTAGTATGTTTTTGATTTTCTTTGTCTTTGTTACATCAATTATTTTGTCAAGCACATACTCAATGTGAGAGTCATCTAACAACTCAAATCGGCAGGCAACATCCGAAATTGAGATTTGTACACCGTTAATATTCACAGTCCCACTTTTGTCGGTTCTGTGAGCATATACATCTGCCATCAGACTAACGATAAGGTCAAGATATGATTTATTTTTTTGTTGGGACAGAAGTGGATGGTATGATATTTGGAATTGAGCTTTTGCTACACAGTCTTGATATGACGGTGAATTTCCATCTATCAATCTATCAATAATCACTGTTTCAGACTTCGGTTCTGTTTTCAATTGTCGTTCACTAACATTATTGATAGATGGATTGATATTATTATTCTCAGTATGGTTTAACTCAGTATGGATATAGGTCGATTTTTCCGAAGTCAAAAACTCTTTTTTTTCGACTTCTTGACTTCGGTTTTTCAGAGGTCTTGACTTCTGCTTGTTGTTTTCAGACTTCGGTTTTTCAGAAGTCTGAATTTTTTGCTTATCACCAGAAGCCGAAGTCTTAGATTTTGACTTTGAAAACGAAAGAATTTTATGTATTATATCCTTGTCATCATCCTTAACCGGTTTTGCAAAATTCATCACGTAAATACGTGTTGGATTTCCCTGACCCTGCTTTTTACGAATGATTAATCCAATTTTTTCGAGTTCAGCAAAAATCTTTAAGGCTTTATCTTTGCCTATGTTCAAATTTTCCTGTGCAGTTTCTTGTTTGTAATAGACATAAGCCATTCCTGCTTTATCAACCCACTTGTTTTTTACTGACAAAGATGTTCGGTCAAGTAAAAAGCCGTATAGTAGTTTTGCTTCACAAGAAATACTCTTAAATCGTTCATCGGTAAAAAGCACCTGGGGAACACGGTAAAACATATACTGTTCGCTCTCGTTGCCATAGAAAAAATCAAACATAATCACGCACGCTCACTTTCTGAACTGATTTTTTTTAGTTCTTTTTGAAGTGAATTAATTTCTTTGTCACCGATTTTTTCAATCAGTTCTGCAACACGCATAACTGCAGATGTAGTTCTTGAACTTGACAACAACATTGCAAACAACAGTTTTGTTTCAGCAGAAAAATCACTGTATTCAGAAGTCATAATTTCCTTTGGAAGATAAAAACATTGTTCCATACTTATACCAACTTTACTTTTTGAATTTCAATCGTTGCCTGCCATTCACTAATCATTACAAAATAAAAAAGTCAATCTCTTGCAAGATTGACTTTAGTTTGTTCTTGAGTATTAAATTTTGTACCTTAATTCATTTATACATAGCAATAATTTATTGCATTTCCGCAAAAAGTACAGCTTGCCACTTAAAGTAGCAGAAAAATCTTTAATGTAAACTAAAATTTCTTGTTTTGTAAAGCAAGGTTTTCTATAATTTAATCAATAAATTAAGAAAGTTATCAATATGATATTTTCAAATAATTAAATTTATTGCGTAAGCAGTAGGATGTGTTAATGTAAAATCGTGATTTTAACACAGACTATTACAAAGCGGAAAAGTGGTTATCATATGCAAAATGATATAATAATGAAAGGAAATAATAACAATGAAAATCGAAACAAAAAGACTTATAATTACAGAATTTGATATGAGTATGGCTGAGGCGGTGCATTTGAATTCTTTGGACGAGGACAACCGCCGATTTGTTTCTGATGAAGTTTTTGAAACTGTAGAAGATGCAGCGGAAACAGTAGAATTTCTGATGAGTTGCTACAAGTCGGGCAAAGGTCCGCTTGTTTATCCTGTACTTCTAAAAGACGGTACATACATCGGTTATGTGCAGGAGGTTCCATTTGATGACGGCACTTGGGAAGTAGGTTACCACATAGGCGAAAATTACACAAAGCAGGGTTACGCAACTGAAGCTGTAACAGCTTTTCTGCCTGTGATTATGAAACAACTTGGCATTACAGAAATGACGGGCATCTGCCTTGCGGATAATTTTGCATCGGTTAAAGTAATGGAACGTTGCGGTTTTGTCAAACTCTACGAGGGTGCTGGTAATTATCAGGGTGAGGAAAGAGAAATCTGTAAATTCGTCTATTATCTGTCACCAAAAGAAATTGTTGTAAAGTTCTTTGAGGACGGCTATACCAACCAAAACTTCGACTTTATTATGAAGTGTGTTGCTGAAAATTACATCGACCACAGCCCTGCATCGGCAAGAAGTAACGCAGATGCAGTTGGCATTTTGAAAATTGTCGCAGAGCAGTTTTCTAATTTGACCGTAAAGGTGCTTGATGTTTTTGCAGAAGGTGAAATGGTAGCTACCCGTATTCTTTATGACGGCATACACACAGGCGCTTGTATGGGAATCCCTGAAACCGGCAAGCATATCACATTTGAGGCACTGGAAAATTTCAAGGTGGAAAACGGTAAAATCACAGAGTCATGGGGTTATTGGCCTGACAAAGAAATTGAGGAAAAACTAAAATCGGAATAAGATAATTCGTATTTGTTTATATTGTGACCGACCTGATATAACACGAAAAGCAAAGAAATGATAAAATGCAAAACAAATCAGAACACAAGGAGAACTCAAAAATGAGTGAATATTCATATATTACTTTAAGAGAAAAACCTAAATTAATAGAATATGCAGCACAATGGTTTCATAATAAATGGGGAGTACCAAAAGAAGCCTATCTTGAATGTATGGAATCATATTTGAAAGGCGAAACAGAATACGGATGGTATCTTTGTATGGATAGCGACATAATTGTCAGCGGAATGGGTGTAATCGAAAATGATTTTCATGACAGAAAAGACCTATCGCCCAATGTGTGCACCGTATACACGGAAGAAGAATACCGCTGTAAGGGAGTTGCAGGTCGTCTGCTTAATATGGTTGTCAATGATTTAAAGGACAAGGGAATTACACCTGTCTATTTAATTACGGATCATATTGGTTTCTATGAAAGATATGGATGGGAATTTTTGTGTATGGTTCAAGGAGACGGCGAACCTGAAATGACCAGAATGTATATTCATCGATAAATTCAGATTTATAAGGCATACAGATCATCATTGATATGGACACAAAGATTCAGAGCCGATGAACTTGTGAGATAAATTATCTCGTAAATCATCGGCTCTGTTTATTATTCTACGAGGGCGTTGAGCTTCTTTAGCTTTACTCCCATTACTTCTTTTAATATGTCAAAAGCAACGTTGCCGGTACAATGGCCCGTATAAAAGACAGTATTCATTGTAACTAATTCTTCTGCCACACTGCGGATTTCCTTTAAATCCTGCTCAGTGTAATTTCGCAGAATCATATGAAATCCGCTGACTACTATTGCAGGCTCTGTTCCGTATAGTTTTTTAAATGTGTCAAGAATATTTAAAATGCCATTGTGTGCGCAACCTGAAATCAAAGCATATTGATTTTTGCCATATTTAATAGCCAGATACTGTTCATGCGAAAATGTATCCTGCAAATATTCTTCTCCGATTTTTTCGTGAAGCAGTCGGTTACCTTTTGGGGATAATCTGTTTGGCTTGACGCCTGTAAACAAAGACAATTCTTCATCTATTTTCATATTTCCCGAAACCAATTGTATATTCGGCAATTTTAAAATGTCTTTGTCAATGCCGATGTATTTTTCTCCTTCTTCTTTAAGGGAATAATATTCTCCTCCCGCATTGTTGCGCAGGTAAATTAAAGCGTTAGGATTAAGTGAAGCAAAGGTCATCAATCCGCCTGAATGATCATAATGTCCGTGACTCAGTATTACGGTATCTACACTTCTAAGGTCAATTCCCTCCTGCTTTGCATTTTCCCATGTTTTGTCCGATTGACCGGTGTCAACTAACAGCTTGTGATTCGCAGTTTCAACATACACAGATAACCCATGCTCTGAAACAAGCCCTTTTCCGCATAAATTATCTTCTATCAAAGTGACAATCTTTATCTTATCCATAATAGATACTATTCCTTTCAAATTTCTGTATTTAATCAGTTGCGTTAATATTATCATAGCACACATAAATAGTGCTGTCTATCAAAAAATCAGTCTGTCACAAGAGAATGGGGTCAGACTCTAAGTTTGAATGTTTTGACGATTTAAAAAAAATCTAAAATGCACAATGTACAAAGTTAGGTATCGCTAACTGTTTGTGTAACATAACAAATTTAAAACAGAAAACAAAATTTTGAAGAAAAGTCTATTGACAATTTCGCGAGAAAAGATATATAATAGCTAAGGTTAGCAGCGGCTAATAATTTTTATTAGCGACAAGTTAGCCATTGCTAATTGCAATTGTTTATATTAAGGAAGGTGGAAATATGATGCCGCTTATGCTTGCACAGGTAGGAGAAGAAAACATTATCCGAAAAGTAGGAGGAAAGCCTGAGGTCAAAGCACACCTCGAAAATCTCGGTTTTGTTGCAGGAGGGGTTGTTACGATTATCAATACTATGGGTGGCAATGTTATTGTAAATGTAAAGGAATCCCGTATTGCAATCAGTAAGGAAATGGCGCAGAAGATTATGGTATGATTAACTGCGGCAGTTGAATTTTTAAATATATCTTAACAGGAGGATTAAATTATGAAAACACTGAAAGAAGCTAAGGTTGGCGATACTGTCCGTATAGTAAAGCTCCATGGTGAGGGTGCAGTTAAGCGGCGCATAATGGATATGGGAATTACCAGAGGTGTGGAAGTGTATGTTCGCAAAGTAGCACCGCTGGGTGACCCGATTGAAGTCAATGTCCGTGGATATGAGCTTTCACTTCGCAAAGTGGATGCGGAAATGATAGAAGTGGAATAGTGTGAATTTTATGGGAGTACGCTCCCGTATTTTTTGGCGAGTGAGTTAGCAATGGCTAATTAGAAAGTGAGGAAAATATATGAATTTGCGAATTGCCCTTGCGGGCAACCCAAACAGTGGTAAAACCACGCTGTTCAACGCTTTGACAGGCTCCAATCAGTTTGTCGGAAACTGGCCGGGCGTTACGGTAGAAAAGAAGGAGGGGAAGCTAAAAAAGCAAGACGGTGTAATTATCACCGACCTTCCCGGTATTTATTCTCTTTCTCCTTATACACTGGAGGAAGTGGTGGCAAGAAATTATCTTATCACAGAGCGTCCCGATGCAATTTTAAATATCATTGACGGCACAAACCTTGAGCGAAATCTCTACTTAACCACACAATTAACCGAACTTGGTATTCCTGTGGTCGTTGCCATTAATATGATGGATATCGTGCGTAAAAACGGCGATAAAATAAATACTGCTGAGTTATCAAGAGCCTTAGGCTGTAAGGTTGTGGAAATATCTGCATTGAAAGGAACAGGAATCACAGAAGCAGCTGAAGCGGCTATTGATGCGGCAAGAAATGCAAAAACCATACCGCAGCATACCTTTTCGGGTATAGTTGAACACGCTCTTGCACACATTGAGGAAGCAGCCGTACATAATATGCCTGAAGAACAGCAGCGTTGGTATGCAATTAAAATATTTGAGTGTGATGACAAAGTGCTTGAACAGATAAAACTTAATTCCGAAACCATTGCGCATATCGAAAATGATATTAAGGCTGCTGAAACAGAGATGAATGATGACGCAGAATCAATTATTACCAACGAGCGTTATGTTTACATCGGACGAATCATTAAGGGCTGTTACAAGAAAAAGTCCGTCGGTAAGCTCTCTACCTCTGATAAAATTGATAAGGTAGTTACTAACCGCTGGCTGGGATTACCGATTTTCGCAGTTATTATGTTTTTGGTGTACTACCTTTCTATGGTTACTGTAGGTACTGCCGCTACAGATTGGATGAACGATGGAGTGTTTGGTGACGGTTGGCATCTTTTCGGTATTGGCTCTTCTGCATATGAAGAAGCAAGCGGCGAGTATACCTCTGCTATACAGGCAGTGGGCGCTTTTGCAGGGCTTGATATAGAGTCAGAAGATTTTGATGCAGATGCCGCTTTGACAGAGCTTAAATCATTTCAGACAAGTGCTTCTACAGCGGAAACAGGTGTTGAAGATGAAGAAACGCTTGCAGTCAACACTATGACTGCGTACTATGATAAAATTCCTGACGGTGCAGATGAGGATTCCACCGTTGGTATGACCTATCTTGACGCAGTAAGCTATTTTGAGAAAAACGGCTTTGAAGAACCCGATCCTGCAAATTACGGTGTATGGGTACCAAGTATCCCAGCCCTAGTGGGAGAAGGGCTTGAAAGCGTAGGTGCTGCCGGTTGGCTCAGCGGTCTTATTAACGACGGTATCGTTGCAGGCGTAGGTGCTGTACTCGGTTTTGTACCGCAGATGCTCGTACTGTTCCTGCTTCTTGCATTCCTTGAAGCGTGCGGCTATATGGCTCGTATCGCCTTTGTGCTTGACCGTATTTTCCGTAAATTCGGTTTGTCGGGTAAATCATTTATCCCGATGCTTGTCGGCACAGGCTGCGGTGTTCCGGGTATTATGGCATCACGTACCATTGAAAACGAGCGTGACCGCCGTATGACAATTATGACTACTACTTTTATTCCCTGCGGAGCGAAAGTTCCCTTTATTGCAATGATTGCAGGCGCAATTTTCGGCGGCAGTGCATGGGTGGCTACACCCGCTTATTTCATTGGTATGGCGGCTATCATTGTTTCGGGCATTATTCTGAAAAAGACAAAACCGTTTGTTGGTGAGCCTGCTCCGTTTGTTATGGAATTGCCTGTATACCATCTTCCGACTGTCGGCAATGTACTTCGCAGTATGTGGGAGCGTGGCTGGTCATTTATTAAAAAGGCAGGAACTATTATTCTGATTTCAACCATCCTTGTTTGGTTTACAACTTATTTTGGATTTACTGCGGACGGCTTTAGAATGCTCGCTGAGGATGAAATCGACCAGAGTATACTTGCCGCAATAGGCAATGCTATAGCTTGGATTTTCAGCCCTCTCGGCTGGGGCAACTGGCAGGCTGCCGTAGCTTCTATCACGGGGCTTGTAGCCAAAGAGAATATCGTCGGAACAATGGGTATTCTTTATGGCGGCGGAGAATCTACCGTATATCAGGCGCTTGCGGGAGCATTCACAGGTATTGCCGGATATTCATTCCTTGTATTCAACCTGCTTTGCGCACCTTGCTTTGCGGCAATCGGCGCTATTAGGCGTGAGATGAACAGTGCTAAATGGACATGGTTTGCTGTCGGTTATCAGTGCGTATTTGCCTATGCGATTGCGTTGATGATAAATCAGTTCGGTTTGCTCTTTACAGGAAATGTAAATGTTATTGGTTTAATATTTGCTGTTTTAATTCTTGCGTTTATGCTTTATATGCTGTTCAGACCGTACAAAGAATCCACGAAATTAACAAGAAGTGTCAAGGTGACAAAATAACAGTAACACTAAGCAGGAGGATTAAAAATGCTTGCATGGATTTTTGAAAATATCGCAACGATTATTATTTGTATAGTATTGCTTGCTGTTGTGGCGGCGATTATTGCGGAAATGGTCCGCAATAAGAAAAAGGGCAAATCTTCCTGCGGATGCGGGTGTGCAAATTGCCCAATGAGCGGGGAGTGTCATAAGAAAAAATAAAAATCGGGGAGGTGCAGAAAAATCTGTATCTTCCCGATTTTTTGCTGACTTTATGCAAATGACAAACCAAAGCTTGCTTTCTGCGTAAGTTTTAACACAATATTAGCTTAAAGTGTTGTAATTATAAGGTTAGGTGTGATATAATAATTAACGATTAACAAATTACAATTAACAATTATGTTTGAGAAGATAGATTGTCATAATGTAGAACCTATTTCTCTGAATTTATTTATGTTGCGGCTGAAAGCCGCCACCTTAATTGATAATTTTTAATTGTAAATTGTAAATTTTAGAAACAGGTGTCTGAAATGGAAAATAAACGTACGGTTGTAAAGGTCGGCACGTCAACCCTTACATACGAAAATGGAAAGATAAATTACCGCAGAATCGAAAGCCTTTGCAAGGTTATGTCGGATTTGCAGAACAGGGGAGAGCAGATTATGCTAGTTTCCTCAGGCGCAATCGGAGTTGGTATGGGAAAAACGGGACTTGCATCACGCCCCAGCGAAACCAAGAAAAAGCAGGCTCTTGCGGCTATCGGTCAGTGCGAGCTTATGTTTATGTACGACAAGCTGTTCGGCGAGTACAATCATTCGGTGGCACAGATTCTGCTCACCCGTTATGCGGTTGAAACCGACCAGAAACGTCAGAATGTAATCAACACTATTGACGAGCTTCTTAAAATGAATATTATCCCCGTTATCAACGAAAACGACACGGTGGCTATTGATGAACTTGAGGGCAACAACTTCGGCGATAACGATATGCTTTCGGCAATCGTTGCAGGACTTGTGGGAGCCGACAGGTTGATTATTCTTACCGATATTGACGGTTTGTATGACTCAAATCCCAGAACTAATCCGAACGCGGTAAAAATTGATGTTGTTGACAAGATAAATCAAGAAATTTTGTCAATGGCGGCAGGAACAGGCTCAAACCGCGGAACGGGCGGAATGATAACAAAGCTTCAAGCGGCTGATTATGCAACGAAACGAGGGGTTGAGGTTCACGTTATTAACGGCTCGAACCCGGAAGAACTCTATGAAATTTTTGACGGCAACAACATAGGAACAATGTTCCTTGCAAGGCAGTAAAGGAGAACAACTATGACTCAGCTTGAAATTATGGGTGCTAAGGCAAAGGAAGCCTCTCGTTTTCTTATGACAGCGGGCTCAAAAAAAGACGATGCGCTAAACGCAATTGCGAATGCTTTGCGTGAAAATTCCGATAGAATTATAAAAGCTAACGATATCGACATAGAAAACGGCGAAAAATCAGGACTTACAAAGTCGTTGCTCGACAGATTAAGATTGACCGAAGAGAGAATTAACGGTATGGCTGACGGCGTCAGTGAGGTTGCTTCTCTTGCAGACCCTGTAGGCAGAGTGCTTGACGGCAGAACGCTCAAAAACGGACTTCAAATTGAAAAGGTTACCGTTCCTATGGGTGTTATCGGCATTATCTTTGAGGCTCGCCCGAATGTAACTTCAGATGCGGCTGCACTTTGTCTTAAGGCAGGCAGTGCGGTAATTCTTCGCGGCGGCAAGGAAGCAATAAATTCCAACAAGGCAATTTCCAAAATTATGCGTGACGCAATTGAGAGTACAGGCTTGCCACGCGACTGCATTTCACTTGTTGAGGACATAACACGTCAAAGTGCAACAGAGCTTATGCAGCTTTCCGATTATCTTGACGTGCTCATTCCCAGAGGAGGTGCAGGACTTATCAAAAGCGTTGTCGAGAATGCAAAAGTGCCCGTAATTGAAACGGGTGTAGGTAACTGTCACGTTTACGTTGATAAAAGTGCTGACGTTGATATGGCAAAGAGCATTATTTTCAATGCAAAAACCTCACGGCCCTCTGTCTGCAACGCCATTGAAACAGTTCTTGTTCACAAGGATATTGCCGAAAAAGCCCTGCCCAAAATTAAGGCAGGGCTTGATAAAATGAATGTTGAAATTCGCGGCTGTGAAACAACAAGGGCAATCCTCGGTGAAAGCGTTGTTCCTGCAACTGAAAACGACTATGCAATTGAGTTTCTCGACTACATCCTTGCAGTAAAGGTTGTTGAAAGCCTTGACGATGCACTTGCGCACATATCAAAATACAGCACAGGTCACAGCGAAAGCATAATAACAAGCGACTACGAGAGTGCAAACAAATTTACGGCTTGTGTTGATTCTGCGGCTGTTTATGTAAATGCTTCAACACGCTTTACCGACGGCGGAGAGTTTGGACTTGGAGCTGAAATAGGAATCTCAACGCAAAAGCTTCACGCAAGAGGTCCGATGGGACTTAACGAGCTTACAAGCAGTAAATATATAATCAGAGGTAACGGACAAATCAGATAAGTAGATAAACAAGAGCAAGCAGTAAAACAGGATCTGTTTTTTCATCCATAAGCAAGACAAGCATAAGTAAAATCAGGCTTTGCTCCTTGTTTTTGAAGAGCATATCAAATAAGCTGTTGTTCTGCGTTTTTTGCTCGGGAAGATTTTCGGGAACAGAATTTTGTTCCCTCTGCTCCTTTTTGGATGGCTGTTCCTGCTTCGGTGCAGATTTTTGGTTTTGATGATTATTGCCGTGAAACGGCTGACGTTTGTTCATCTGTTGTGCTCTTGCAAAGGCTTCTTCTTCAAAGCTCGGCATATTATCACCCCTTAACCTATGTTAAAATAGTCCGTTGTCTTTTAACATAGGAATTATCTTGATGAATTTAATCATTTTTTCTGCACGGTCAAGCTTTTCCTGCTTTTCACGGCTCAGGAACGGGCGAAGTGAATTTAAAAGCCTTGTTGTGTCATCGTCACGTTTGAACGAGTTCATAACAGGCGCAAGGCGTGTGACCGTTCTTAATATGTCATCTCCCGGAATTTCAGGCTGAACAGGCTTTGGCTGCGGCTTAGGCTGTTCGGAATTTGTGTTTGCAAGACCTAACTGTTCGCCAAGACTTTGCACCTGTTTCAGCGCTTCGGGGTTACTTAAGATCTGATTGATTTTATCTTGTATTTCTGACATTTTGATTTTTCACACCCTTTCCCAATTCAATTTACAATTCACAAATAAAAATTAACAATTTCGGTGGCGGCTTTCAGCTGCAATATGAATAAAACCGGAAAACGAAGCTTTATATTATTACAGCCTATATCTCGACGATAATTGTTAATTGTTAATTTTGCTTATCGCCGCCGAGCAGCTTCATAAGCGCCTGAGCCTGCGGACTGTTTAAAATTTCTTTTGTCTTTTCGGGGTCATTAAGAATGGAATTTATTTTATCCTTCTGTTTTGAATCGGCGTTTTTCAGCATATTGTTTACATCGCCGCTTTTTGCCGCATTTTTTATCTGATTCTCTGAAACACCAAGCTGTTTTGAGAGATTTGCAATGAGTTTTTCCAAGTTATTTTCTTTCATATAAACACCTCGCTATATTCTATGCTTTAAATACATTTTTAGAACGGAGTTTTTGCAAATGCGTATTTTAGTTGTTTCCGATACTCACGGAGATTTAAGAACTCTTATGAAAGCTGTCAATGCACAACCGAGCGCCGAAATTATAATACATTGCGGCGACGGTGACGAGCAGGTGCAGTATTTAAAGGACACAATAAAGGATAAGATGATTGTCGGAGTAAGAGGAAACTGTGACTGGTGCAGCAGCTTACCGTCAAAGGAAATTTTAAACGTTTGCGGCAAAAGGATTTTTATAACTCACGGACACCTTTATAATGCAAAGTTCGGGTTATACAATATTATGTGCGCTGCAAGGGAGGAAAAGGCAGACATTTTGCTTTTTGGTCATACGCACAATGCAATGACTTACTATGAAGACGGTCTTTATGTTATGAATCCGGGTTCTTGCAGCGGCTATATGGCAAGCTACGGCTATATTGATATCACCGACAAGGGCGAAATAGTAACAAATACTGTTACCATAAAATAAATATGGAAAAATAAATTAATTAATGATATAATTATTATTTGCAGGAGGTGTGCTATGAATTTCAGCGGATTTGATTTTGACGGGAGTATAAAAGAAACTCTCACTGCGCTTGATAATCACGGCAGAATTCCTCATGCAATTATTATAGAAAGCAAGAATAAAGAAACTGCGCTCAAGGCGGCAAAGTATCTTTCAATGTATGTTGTCTGCACAGGCGAAAACAAACCCTGCAAGGTGTGCAGGCAGTGCCATAAGGCAGAAATAAAAGGACACGCCGACATAAGCTACACAGAGCCTGAGAACAAGTCAAAGACTTATTCAATCAAGCAGATGCGCAGTATTGCAAAGGATGCGTACATCCGCCCCAATGAAGCAAATGCAAAGGTGTATATATTTGAGGACGCCGATAAAAGGTTGACTGACATTGCACAAAATTCCTTTTTAAAGCTGCTTGAAGAGCCGCCGCAGAATGTGTATTTTATTCTGATTTGCGAAAGTGCGCAAAAACTGCTTGTAACCATACTTTCACGATGTACGGTAGTACGGCTGAAAAACGAAGTCAGCATCGGCGAAAAGCCGCTTGAATTTGCAGAAAAAATTGTAAAAGGAATAATATCCTCACGCGAATACGATTTACTGCTTGCGCTGAATGTGCTTGCCGACAAGGAAAATGCCGATGAAACGCTTAGTACGGTTCGTATGATTTTGAGCGACGGTCTTGCGCTTTCGGTTGGCACAAAGGCAGTGTTTAACGAAAAGCTCGGCAAAGAACTTGCCGCACGCTTTACAAAAGGAAAAATTATTGAGCTGATTGAACTTACAGACAATTCGGCTGTAAGAATAAAACAGAACATAAACATAAATCTTCTCACAACGTGGTTGTGCGGAGAATACAGGAGGATTTCATGGCAGAGGTAATCGGAGTAAGATTTAAAGAGGTTGGCAAGGTATATTACTTTGACCCTCTTGACAATAAACTTAACAAGGGCGATATGGTAATCGTTGAAACAGCAAGAGGTCTTGAATGCGGCGAGGTTGCAACTCCCAACAAGACGATTGATGAGTCAGAGCTTGCTCATCCGCTTAAACCGCTGATAAGAATTGCAAATGAAGACGACCTTAATCACCTTGCTGAAAACAAGCTGAAGGAAAAAGAAGCCTATAAAATTTGCGAGCAGAAAATTGCAAATCACAAGCTTGAAATGAAGCTTGTGAACGTTGAATACACGTTTGACAACAGCAAAATTCTATTTTACTTTACGGCGGACGGACGTGTTGACTTTCGTGCGCTTGTCAAGGACTTGGCGTCTGTTTTCAGAACAAGAATTGAACTTCGTCAGATTGGCGTAAGAGATGAGGCTAAAATGCTCGGCGGTTTAGGCATTTGCGGAAAGCCGTTTTGCTGTGCAAGCTATATGGGCGAATTTCAGCCTGTTTCAATCAAAATGGCAAAGGAGCAGGGCTTGTCGCTTTCACCCGTCAAAATTTCGGGAACCTGCGGCAGGCTGATGTGTTGTCTTAAATACGAGCAGGAGGCATACACGGACTTGCTTAAAAGAACTCCCAAGGTTGGCGCAATTGTCAACACACCCGAGGGTAGGGGACTTGTTGTTGAAAACAACCTTATTGCAAGAACGTTAAAGGTAAAGCTTAACAATACACCCGACGACGTTGCTCCCAAAACCTTTACAGTAAAGCAGTGCAAGCTTGTTAAGGACGGTTATATCAAGGTGAATAAGAAAGAGCTTGAAGAACTTAAAGGTCTTGAATAAATAAAAACATTAATGTTATTTGTCGACAAAATAATTATTATTTGTAAAATTCTGAAAAATATTCCCAAAACAATTGCATTTTGCGAATTTTATGTTACAATATAGTTGAAATCTTTTAAGGAGGTGTTCTCCCTATGGCATATGTAATTAGTGATGATTGCATCGCATGCGGTGCTTGTGCAGACGCTTGTCCGTGTTCTGCTATTTCAGAGGGTGACGGCAAGTACGTTATCGATGCTGATGTATGCGCAGATTGCGGTTCTTGTGCTGATGTTTGCCCGGTAGGTGCTCCTCAGGCTGAGTAATAGCTTATCTGAAATTCAAACGGCAAGGAATTACCTTGCCGTTTTTCTCTGTAATGAATTTTACCGACCGAAAGGAAAAAATATGAATAACATTCACCTTGAACCGCTCGGAAACGGAATTGAAATATATGTGTCTGACAGTTACCACTTTTCAACAGATACAATCCTGCTTGCGGATTTTTCGCTTCCAAAAGGAAGAAAAAAGTGCGCTGAGCTTGGAACAGGCTGCGGAACAATTCCGCTTTTGTGGGTAAGGCACAATAAAAATCTTGAAATTGACGCCGTTGAAATTCAAAACGACGCTTGCGCTCTTGCACAGAAAAGCGTTGAATACAACAATCTCGGCGATAAAATTAATATTATAAATGCCGATTTAAAAGAACTTAAGGGAACACTTCCCTTTGGTTGCTACGACCTTGCAGTGTGCAACCCTCCCTACAAAATCAGCGGAGGCGGAATCACAAATCCCGAAAGTGCAAAGCAGATTGCGCGGCACGAAACGGAATGTACGCTTGACGACATCTGCTTTACAGCGTCAAAGCTTTTGCAGTTCGGCGGAAGCTTTTGCATTTGCCAGCGGCCCGAACGCTTGGCAGATGTTATGGAATCAATGCGCAAATTTTCAATCGAGCCAAAAACACTTCGCTTTGTTCAGCAGAGAGCCGGCAAAGCGCCAAAGCTGTTTTTGCTTGAGGGCAGGCGAGGGGGAAAGAGAGGTTTTTTAAACGTGCTTTCAACCCTTTTTATTGAGAATGAAAACGGAGATTTTTCCGAAGAAATGATGAGAATTTACGGATGTTACAAAACACCTTTTGATGATAAGAAGTGATACTATGAGTGGAATTTTATACGTTACGGGAACGCCGATAGGCAACCTTTCCGATTTGTCACCCAGAGCAGTGCAAACGCTTGAAAGCGTTGATTTTATTGCCGCAGAGGACACGAGGGTTACGCTTAAGCTGTTAAATCATTTTGGTATAAAAAAACCGATGGTAAGTTATTATGAGCATAATAAGCGTGAGCGCGGCGAAATTATCTGTAACAGGATTGAGCAGGGTGAAAACTGTGCAATTGTTACCGACGCAGGAATGCCGTGTATTTCCGACCCGGGCGAGGATTTAATAAAGCTGTGCGAGGAAAGAGGTATAAAGACGGTTGTAATTCCCGGTCCGAGCGCAGTTATTTCCGCCCTTGCAGTGTCCGGGCTTGAAACGGGGCGATTCACTTTTGAGGGCTTTTTAAGCGTTAATAAAAAGAGCAGAAACGAACATTTGCAGAGTCTGAAAAATGAGCACAGGACAATGATTTTTTACGAAGCGCCGCATAAACTTCCGCAGACATTGCGTGATTTGTATGCAAATTTCGGTGAGCGAAAGCTTTCAATCGTGCGTGAGCTTACAAAGCTCCACGAGGAGGTTATTCGTACTACAACAAAGTATGCTGCCGAAAACTATGCCGATGGAAGTTTAAAGGGTGAGTTTGTGCTTGTGCTTGAGGGTGCACCTAAAGTAAGCGATGAGCAGGAGCTTACTCTTGAATATGCAGTTGAAACTGCTAAAATGCTGATTGAAAACGGAGAAAAACCTACCGAAGCGGCAAAGCAGGCGGCGGCAATTACAGGCTTTAAGAAGAACGAAATCTACAGGGAGCTGTTGTAATGACATATGAAAATGCGATTAAAAAAATACATTCATTGTTGAGCTTTGGCGCACGTCCCGGACTTGACCGAATTTTAACTTTGCTTGACCTAATGGGCAATCCTCAGGACAAGCTTAAATATATTCACGTTGCGGGAACAAACGGAAAAGGCTCTACCTGTGCGATGCTTTCATCAATACTTGTTGCTTCGGGATATAAGACAGGACTTTTCATTTCGCCCTATATTACGGATTTTCGTGAGAGAATACAGATAAACAACAAGATGATAAGCAAGGAAGTGCTTGCCGATGCCGTTGAAAAAACCTTTCCTCTGATTGAAAAATTACAGAACGAGGGCATTATAATCACCGAATTTGAGTATGTAAATGCGCTTGAGTTTTATATTCACGCAAACGAAAATTGTGACGTTGTTGTGCTTGAAACGGGAATGGGAGGACTTCTTGACTGCACAAATGTCATTAAACCTCCGCTTTGCTCCGTTATTACAACAATCGGACTTGACCACACTGCAGTTCTTGGCGATACAATCGAAAAAATTGCGTTGCAAAAGTGCGGAATAATTAAGCCTGATTCATTTTCAGTAACTTCAAAGCAGGCAGAAAACGCAATGAGCGTAATTGAGCAAACGGCTGAAAAGCTGAATGTTCCGCTTACAAAGAGCGACAGCGTTAAAATAAATGTGATTTCTGAAACGCTCAATGGAAGTGATTTTGAGTATAACGAGAAGAAAATTCATCTTAACCTTGCAGGAAAGCATCAGATAGAAAATGCAAAAACTGCGCTCGCTGCAATTGAAAGCGTAAGGCAGAGAGGATTGCTTAGAATTTCCGATGACGATATTAAATCAGGGCTTTCAAAGGCTGTTAATCCTGCAAGATTTGAGCTTTTGAATAAAAATCCCATTGTAGTTTTAGACGGAGCGCACAATCCAAACGGCATAGAGGCGCTTAAAACAGCGGTAAATAATTTTCTTGACGGCAAAAAAATAACCTGCGTTTTGGGAATGTTGGCCGATAAGGATATTGACAGTTCAATAAAACTGCTTGGCGGTATGTTTGACAGCGTGTACACAGTTCCTGTTGACAACCCAAGGGCAATTTCAGCAGAGGAGCTTTCAAAAAAATGCAGGGAGTGTTTTAAAAACGTAACGTCATTTAATAGCGCTGAAACAGCGTTTGATACCGCATTTGAAAAAGCAAAAAATGACGGCGGAGCAGTGTTAATATGCGGTTCGCTGTACCTTGCAGGTGAAATACGTCCGTATATTTTAGATAAGCTCAATTAAATACAGAAAAATATTTTTAAACAACAGAATAAAACAAATTTTTTACTCCATACTAATTATTATAAGTATGGAGTTTTTTATTAAAAAAGGAATGATACAATGTTAAGAACGGAATTTAAAAATAATATTCTGACTGCGTACATAGACGGCGAAATTGACCACGATTCAGCCGCAAAAATCCGTACTCGCATTGACGGTGCGGTGCAGTCGCTGAAACCAAAATTACTCAACCTCGACTTTTCGGCGGTGTCGTTTATGGACTCGTCTGGAGTAGGGCTTGTTATGGGGCGCTACAGGCAGATGAAGCTAATCGGCGGAGTATTGCGAGTTGTGAACGTGCCTGACAGGCTCTACAGAATTTTTGCAATGTCGGGACTTGAAGCCTTGGGGGTGTTAAGATGAATATTATAAATGAAATGAGTGTTAGTTTTCCGTCAAAAAGCTGTAATGAATCGCTTGCAAGGAGTATTGTTGCGGCGTTTGTGATGAATATTGACCCTACGGTAAACGAGCTCAGCGATATAAAAACCGCGGTTTCCGAGGCTGTGACAAATTGCATTGTGCACGGCTACAGAAAAAGCAGCGGTACGATTTACATAAAGGGAAGAATAACCGATAATAACAAGCTGACAATTAAAATCCGTGACAAGGGCTGCGGAATCGGCGATGTTGACAAGGCAATGGAGCCTCTTTTTACAACAGCGCCCGAGGAAGAGCGTGCAGGGCTGGGCTTTGCTGTTATGCAGAGCTTTTGCGACAAGGTGAGGGTGAAATCTGCGCTTGGCAAGGGTACGACCGTCACTCTTGAAAAAACCTTCGGTGCTGAAAATGACCGATAAAAATAAAATTGCGGAAAACAACCTCGGACTTGTTCATGCCTGCTGCAAGCGTTTTACAGGCAAGGGAGTTGAATATGAAGAACTGTTTTCGGCGGGCTGTCTTGGACTTGCAAAAGCAATCAACAATTTTGACGAAAGCAGAAACTGCGCTTTTTCAACTTATGCTTTTCCCGTTATAATGGGAGAAATAAAGCGGCTTTTTCGTGACGGCGGAACGGTGAAGGTCAGCCGAACGCTGAAAGAGCTTGCCGTTTCAATTGCGAAAATTAATAACAAAAATAAACTTGAAAATGGTTGTGAACTTACTGTTTCTCAACTTGCAAAAAAACTTGATGTTCCACCCGAAAAAATTGTTGACGCGCTCAACAGCGTAAGAAATCCGCTGTCGCTGACCGCAGAGTATGACGAGGACGGCAATCCTCAGCTTGATGTGCCGGTTGACGATATTCAGTATGAAATTTCCGAAAGACTCAGCCTTGAACAGTCGATAGAACACCTTGAAAGCCGTGACAAGCAAATTATAAAATTGCGCTATTACCAGAGCAAAACGCAAACTCAGACAGCAAAAATTCTTAATATGACTCAGGTACAGGTCAGCAGGCGTGAAAAGAAAATTCTTGCAATCATACGAGAAAAAATGGCGACATAACGTAACAAAACAGCACCCTCATTAAATTTGAGAGTGCTGTTTATTATGATTGTAAAAAGCAAACCGTGATGCGCGCAGTGTCATATGTACATCATCTTTACGTAAAGTAAAAGTGTTTTCAGATTCTTATACTTCGGAAATCTGAATCAATTAGTGAATATATACTAAATTATGTCTAAAAATTTATGTATATGGTGCATATATTTCTCATTTCGAGCGTGTTATAATAACAGTAGAAAGTTTTTTAAAACAGTATTGAAAGATAACAAAAAACTATTGCGATGAAGAAATGGATAATGTTTATTTTTGTTGGACAGAGCGTATTTTGATTACAGGATTGTTCAATATTTTTGGAAAAAGATAAAGACCGTTAATATTTTTATTTTAAACATATTATACAAGGAGGAAATAAAAATGAGAAAAAAAGAAATATTGTTTAGTGCTATTTTTTTGTTTTTAGGAGGTGTGGGACTTGCTTTTGGTATAGCAAAGGTAAGTGACCATCAAAATACGGTATGGAAAGAAGTTCCAATTGAAGATGGAAAATATATTTCAAATACAATTAAAAATAAGTTTGATTTAAAAAATATAGTAACAAATGCTGAATATGTTTTTAGAGGAACAGTCGTTAACAAACAAGAATTTGAAGTTTCTTGGAATGATGATAATGGAGAAAATTGGGGTCCGTTCCCTAGCTCTATTATAGAGGTTAAAATAAATGAAACTTATTCTGGTGAATCTCCTGTAGATACAGATACAATAAAAGTTTATTATCCAAATTCACTTTCAGTTAAACCAGAATCGTCATTTAATATTGTTTCAAATAATGAATATATTTTTGTTTCAAAACTTCTTGATGAAGAATTTGTCAAATATAAAAATGAAAATGCACCATACGATAAATTTAAACAAGAAGATTATGCTGATGTATACATTGAAGATACCAGTTATAATATTCTTCCAATAAAAAATGAAAACGTATACTTTAACGCAAATTATTTTTCTTGGGATAAAGATTTATTAAAACAAACTGACGAAAATATCACCACGAAAAAAGAAATAGCCGAATTGGGTGATCTTGATAACGGTTGGTGCATTTCTTGTAAAACAAATAAATTTAATAAGTATTTTAAAAAAATGTTAAAGGAACCGGAAAAATTGCCAGAACTTAAAGACATTGATAAATATAATAAAAAGCTATATGATGATAAATCGAAATATTAAGTATAATGTTTTTACGTTGCATATAAAATCAATCTAACAAAATTGTATGAGGTAAAAAAATGAAAAAAATAAGTAAGTTGTTATCAATATTCATTGTTATAAATGTATTAGTTGTTATTTTTAATTTTTCATTTATAACAGTATCAGCACACAGTTTAACCTCTTGGTCAAATTTATATTCAAAAAATAATGCAGGTGGAGAATATCAATTCGCAATTGGAGACTATTACCATGTAAATGGTAAAAATGCTAATTATTATTGGGATAATAACACTACAAAAAGCTATTTTTCAAGTGCACTAGCTGGAGGAGTGAAAATGTGGGGCGGCATGATAACTGCGACAGAAACAAATAAATCAAGTGCTCACTTTAAAATTACATATAATCCCAATGTCATTGTTAAGGCTGCTGCGGATGTTCTTTGTTATAGTCCGTCATATGGTCATTATGGACCAAATGAGATAATTTCGACTATGCATATTTATGATATACTAAATTACAGTCAAGCAGATAAAATAAAAGTTTTGGGACATGAACTAGGTCATATATGGGGCATTGAAGACTTGTATGATGTTGGTAAAGATAATTTAGATAGTATTTACTCTGATACATATGCATTTAGTTCAGCTACAAGACATGATAAGAATGCAATGTATATTTGTTTAAATAATCCTTGGTATGATACAGGCAATAGCAATGCACGATGGAAGAGACAAATTTCACCAGGAGTATGGGCGAAAAGTCAATGGCTAAATTTAGGTTCGAATGCTTACTATTTTAATTCCAGTGGAATTATGGTACATCAAATTTCTGGGAATATCCCAACAACAAGCGTTAATATCCCCGATGGAATATATGAAATACAGGGAAAAACTTCAGGAAAGTTAATACATACGTCAAATACTGGGGATAATGCAATTTTATATGATTCCGGTACATCTAACAATCAAAAATTCAATTTCGTGAGACAAAGTGATGGAACTTATTCTATAACAGCACTTTCTACAGGGAAAGTACTTGAGGATCCGGGATTAAATTATGATCAAGGAACTCAAATGAAATTTTATAGTTGGAATGCAGGAAATAATCAAAAATGGTATGTTGTAGATTGTGGTAATGGATTAATTAAATTAATTAACAAACATTCTGGTTTGGCATTAGATATAAAGGAGAACAAAACAGATAATAATACGCCAATTATACAATGGAGAGATAAAGGATCAGATGGTCAACGATTTAAATTGTATCCACAGAGTCTTCCAACAACAAGCGTTAATATTCCTGATGGGGTATATGAGATACAGGGAAAAACTTCAGGAAAGTTAATACATACGTCAAATACTGGGGATAATGCGATTTTATATAATTCGGGTACATCTAACAATCAAAAATTCAATTTCGTAAGACAAAGTGATGGAACTTATTCTATAACAGCACTTTCTACAGGAAAAGTACTTGAAGATCCGGGATTAAGTTATGCTCAAGGGACGCAAATGAAATTTTATGCTTGGAATGGAGGTAATAATCAAAAATGGTATGTTGTAGACTGTGGTAATGGATTAATTAAATTAATTAACAAACATTCTGGTTTGGCATTAGATA
>CANBJR010000010.1 GCA_947369085.1 uncultured Clostridia bacterium
TTCTCGTCTTTTCTTCCAATCATTGAGCCTTGTAAACAGACTGCAGGTTCTCCTCTGTGTGTGCAAGTGAGTGTCGGTGAGTAGTTTTCTGTAATGCTGCAAGATGATTTTCCGCCACCCTGATCTACACAAACAACAGCAATACCACCTTGATTACAAGAGGGGTTTCCTCCGTTTAAGTCAAGTGTCCTTGAAGTTTCAGCCTTGTAAAAACCACTGTTCGGATTGTCGGACTTCATTGAATTGCTGTCCTTTGAGCAGATGCAATAGGCTTGCGGTACAAATACAGTCTGATCATTGTTGCAGGACAGCGTTGCTGATTTATTATCCTGAACTAAAGCACCCTTGCCGCCACCGTCACAGCCTGAGCGAATTTTCAAAGTTTTAGGTGTTTCAATGACAAACGGCTGATTGTTTCCGCCTGTGCCGTAGGTTGAAAGAACTGTGGGAGCTTTGTCAATAGGTCCTGTGTATCTCGTATCCTGACTATGGTTTTCAAACATCACGGCAGCCGGAACTGTACCGGCACGAATGGTGGGTGAGGTTTCTTCCTCATAGCCTATGCCACGGCTCTTTGCGGAATGTTCCGTGCAAAAGCCTGCCGACTCCAACACACAGGGCGGATGGTGTGCCTCGGCACGGAGTGTGCAGGTCACATCATTTGTAATATCCATTCTGTTTCCGCCTTGGTCATTGAGAACTATACCATTTCTGCCTGTGGACATTCCGCAGTTCACACCGATTGTCGAAGATACATCTCCTGTCACCTGACCATTGTATCCGTCAAAGCCTGTTGCTCCAATGCAATCTTCAACATCGGTGGGAGTTGTTTTCCTCTGGCTGACGCTCTGCGGAGAATTCCCTGACAGGCTTTTTTGCTCAAATAGTATTTCTCCGGCACATTCTCCTGCAAAATCTGCGACAAGGTAGATGCGTTTTCTTCGTTGGGGTACTCCCCAATATTGAGCGTCAAAAACTCGCCACGCAATGGAGAACGCATCTCCCACGATTTCTCCTGCGTTTGTCCATTTTCCGCTTTCAGGTTGAGATACAGATAAGGTATCGTCTTTGATCTTGCAGATTTCTTCGAGGACTGCCTTGAAGTCTTCGCCCTTGTTTGACGAGAACGCTCCGGGGACATTTTCCCACACCACAAATCTTGGACATTCGCCATTCGTTTTACACCTCATTTCCTTTACAATTCTTACCGCCTCATAAAAGAGGTTACTTCTTGCTCCCGACAGACCGGCTCTTTTTCCTGCAACGCTCATATCCTGGCACGGACTTCCGAAGGTGATTATATCAACGGGCGGAAGTTCCGCTCCGTTTAATTTTGATACATCACCACAGTGTTTCATCTGCGGTAGTCTTTTTGTAGTTACACGAATAGGGAACGGTTCGATTTCCGATGCCCACACAGGTGTAATTCCTGAAAGAAGTCCACCTAAAGGAAAACCTCCCGAGCCGTCAAACAAGCTGCCGAGGGTTAATGCTTTACTGTTCATCAGCACTAACCTCCAAATCATCAAACCTTTTTTTCTGACCGTCTCGCACCACATACACATTTTCAGTTGTACCGACCTGTTCGATATATCTTTTCACAATGACATCGCAGTATTTTTCGTCAAGCTCCGATGTGCAGCATATTCTGTTCGTCTGCTCACAGGCAATAAGTGTTGAGCCACTTCCGCCGAATGGGTCAAGCACTATGCAGTTTGCAACGCTTGAATTCTTTATCGGATATGCAATCAGAGGAACAGGCTTCATTGTGGGGTGGTCGCCGTTTTTCTTCGGCTTGTCAAACTCCCAGATTGTGGTCTGCTTTCTGTCGGAGTACCATTTGTGCTTTCCGTTCTTCTTCCAGCCGAACAGAACAGGCTCGTGCTGCCACTGATATGGACTTCTACCAAGGACGAGGCTCTGCTTTTTCCATATGCAAGTGCCTGATAGATAAAAGCCTGCGTCTGCAAATGCTTTTCTGAAATTTAGTCCCTCTGTATCTGCGTGGAAAACATAGATGCTTGCATCATCAGCCATTGCTTTCTCGGTATTTTGGAAAGCATCTAAAAGGAAATGGTAAAACTTATCATTTTCAAGATTATCGTTCTTTATTTTTCCGGCACTGCCTTCGTAGTTGACATTGTACGGCGGGTCTGTCACAACAAGGTTTGCTTTCTTGCCGTCCATAAGGCGAGTGTATGTATCTTCCTTTGTACTGTCGCCGCAGATAAGTCTGTGATTGCCGAGCAGCCAAAGGTCACCGCTTTTTGTTACTGGCGGTTTCTCAAGCTCACCCTCAACATCAAAATCATCATCTTTTACATCATCGTTATCATCGGCAAAAAGCTCTGCGATTTCAGTTTCGTCAAAGCCTGTGAGAGATACATCAAAATCCGAACCTTGCAAAGACTCAATTTCAACTCTCAAAAGCTCCTCGTCCCATCCGGCATCCATAGCCATACGGTTATCGGCTAAGATGTAGGCTTTCTTTTGTGCATCATTCAGGTAATCAACAAACACACAGGGGACTTCTGATATATTTTCTGCCTTTGCAGCTAAAATTCTGCCGTGTCCGGCTATGACATTGAAATCTCTGTCGATAATTACGGGATTGATAAAGCCGAACTCACGCAGTGATGAGCGAAGTTTCTTTATCTGCTCATCACTATGGGTTCTTGCATTGTTGATATATGGTATCAGCTTTTCAACGGGAACAAGCTGCATTTCTGTTGTTGTGTTCATACACACACCTCCTGCTTAATAGCGAGTTCAGACCTTTCTCCGCACCGTCAATATCTCCCGAAAGAGCCTGACCTTTGATTGTGCGGTACTGTTGCTTTGTAAGGTAAGGTCTGTTGTTTTTAAGTTTTTTCATAAATCTGTTTAATCTGAAATTCATATCAGTTTCCTCTCTTTCTTCTGAGCAACAACTCCATTGTGTCGTTGGGATTGTCCTCAAAAGGAACTGTGCAGTTTTCCTTCACGATGTCATAAATCTCATACCAGATGAGATTGGCACTCTTTTGATACTGCTGCGACATCTGCACAAACGGAGAAGTAATAACACCGCCTGTGGTAGGGTGCTTGCCGAGCAATCCGTAGGTGCTTGTGGCTTCCTCGCACTGAATGTATCTTGCGAATGCCTGAGCATATGCTTCTATCAATCTCGGATTTACCAAACGCTCGCAGCCACGCTCTTTAAGCCATAGCCATGTTTCTTTGTATATTTCATCAGCGCCGAGCGGAACTCCGTTTTTCTGCCTTGCTGACAGGTAGTCGCTTGGCTTTGGCATATCTGCTCCCTCAATAACTGCTCCCTCGGGCAAATCCACAGCGTCAAACTCTGTGGGAGTGAGTACGGGCAGATTGTTTTCCATAACCCGCACAGTCTGACCTTTTTGTATTTTCTCCGCAGCAGACATAGGCTTGTCGCCAGCACGAACTCGTCTGCCGCCACGGTTTGTACCGTCTTTCGCCATATTAAAATCACCTCCGTTTTCTGTTAGGGTTTAATACCTTGTTTGAACCGCAATTTTTTTGTGTGAACCCCCGGGCCGCTGTCCGGGTAGAAATGTCGTAGAGATTTGACCCGCCCCACGGTCACCGTCTTATTTGTCTGTCACCGATTTCAAGGTGAATTTTATTGTGACAGCTTTTGCAAAGTGACATCAGATTACTTTCATCATTCGTTCCGCCTTGTGACACAGGAATAATATGATGTACTTCATCAACAGGTGTGATTTTACCTTCAACAAGACACCTCTCACACAATGGGTGTGCCGACACGTAACGCTGACGAACCCTTCGCCACGCCCTGCCGTACCTGATGTTTACATCAGCTCTGCGCTCATACTTGTTGTAGAGTTTGTTCTGTACTTTCTCGTGCTGTTCACAATACTGTTTGTCAGTAAGGTTAGGACAGCCGGGGAAGGCACAGGGTCTTTTCGGTTTTCTTGGCAAGTTCCACACCTCCTCAGGGCATAAGAAAAGCCCTGCGGATTTCTCCACAAGGCTCGTTCATTTTCTTTTTGTCTATTATAATAATATCATATCAGCCGACTCTCATTCTATCACATTTACTCTCATCTTGATTTGGAACGGTTATTTCTTTCAGAGCCAAACTGTGCATACGGTGAATATGCTGCATTGAATAATTCATATCAACCGCAATCTGTTCCCAACTGATAAAGCAAAGATAACGCTTTTCAAGAATTGTCTGATACTCAACATTGGGGACTGCTTTAATCACTCCCATAATCTCACGCTTTAAATCCACCAGCCTGTCAATATCCTTGTTGATTTCTTCTTGCAAGTCGATAATTTTGCATACTGCGTCAGCCATTGTAGAACCACCGCTGTTCGGACTGTGTGGCATATCCGAAATTGTGGCTGTGCATTTTGTTGCAAGCTCGTTAAGTGAAGAAACCTGTTGTATTTTAGAGTTTATTCTGTTATCAAGAAATCGTGCCTGACTTAAATATTCCTTTGCTGTCATTTTAGAAAACCTCCCATATAATAAAACTACCACTTCATTGGAGCATAGCGCTTAATCTATGTGATTGCGTTGCCACATTGTTTTCAAAATTCAGTGTTCATCGCAGGGAGCCTCGATAACGGCTCGCACCTCATCCACCGAGCGCACCACCACGGCAGTACCGCCCGCTGCGAGGATTTTTCGGATTGTCGCTTCCTGGAGTTTCGTAGGCTTGCCACTCTCGGTCTTTACTTCGAAGCCGAAAAAGCGTCCGTTTATGCAGGCAATAATATCGGGAATGCCCGCCGTCCCGTACATACCGCCGTGTTCCTTCCAACAGAAGCACCCCGGTACTGTCTTAAGGTACTTAATGATTGCTTTTACAATGTCTGATTCTTTCATCTGTTCCAAAAACCTCCGTATTTTCAACGCTTGGAACACGTGGAACACGAGAAATCCCATTTTCATATGTTTTTTGTAACAAAAATCAAGGTATATAAAAAATTTGTATTATATATAGAGAGATAGGATTTTGGTGTTCCAACGTGTTCTTGTGTTCCGAATTTGCTCGTGGAAAGGCTGTCGTGCTTCGTCATCCCAGCACCTCTCCGAGCCTTATCCCTGTTAAAATGCGCCTTTTCGCCATGCGGTCGATGTCCCGTGTCACATTGGGGAATGCCGCCGTGATTTGCTGTACAAAATTCTTTTGGGAGTACGGTTTCAGACCGCATTCCTCGCAGTACCCCTTATATGCGTTAAAAAGTTCCGTGGATCCGGCATTATACTCAGCGTCCAGTTCACAATAGTCCTTCACGAACGATAGCACGGAATCCGACTCCTCTCGGTACTGTTGCAACTCATCCGCATTGACCTGCGTTTCGGAGAACATATAGTGATTGTTCATCAGCCTACGCAATCCCTCCAAAGCGAACAGGAAAATGCCGTCTGCCTCCATGCGGAATTTCTCCAGCAGTTCCGGATCGCGCTTATCCTGAGGAACAGTATGATTGAACCGTATAATAATGAGTCTGCGATAAAATCCCTCGGAGCGGTCACCATAATTCTTCGGTATGCTGTTGCAAGAAAACAGAAGCCTTGCGCTCGACTGAAACGAGAACGGATTCTTGTTCTTTTTCTCTACGGTCAGATAGTCCTCACCCACAAGAGCTTTGAAGATACCGTTATCGTCAATGTTCTTCGTAGGCAGGTCAGCAAAAATATTCGCCAGCTTACCGAAGAGTTCAGCGGTCTTAAAGCGTTCGTTCAAAGCCTGCCAGGATACATTGGACACGTTCTGCTTGCCGAGAAGCACATCGTTCAGCACTCGCAGCAGTACCGATTTTCCCGCTCCGGCAGCACCCACGATAACAAAGCACTTCTGTGCGGAGTTTACGGGGATAAGAAAATAGCCCAGCATCTCCTGTATCAGATTTACCTGTTCCATATCGCCACCCATCGACTCCGCAAGGAATTTTTTAAACAGAGGACAATCCGCCTTTTTATCATAGGTCACATTCAGTTGCACCGTAGAATAATAATCCGGTGTGTGTTCCGTCAGCGTATCCTCCAAGACGTTGTATAAGCCGTTGCGGACATTGATGATGTAGGGATTTGCATTCAATTCTCTGATATCCCTCTGTACTAAAAGTCGCCACTGCTTCTCTGCGTCAATGATCTGTGACATCTTCGTTTCACGGATCAGCATCTTTTCCTGCACGAGCCGCTGTGCCTCCATTTCAGACATCTCGACATACACACCGCCACGGTAGCTGAAGTGCTGCTCCGCTGCATAGAACACCTGCTTTTCAACCGACATATCCTTTGCAAGCACACCGGGAAGAAAACGCAGTCCCTTGTCGGTCGGCTCATACCAATCGGGAATCGCCGTACCTGCTTTGGCTCTCTTTGCGTTCTTGCTTGCCTGGTACGCTTTGCTGGCATCCTTGAACACTATGTTCAGCGATTTAAGGAACGAAGCCTTCAGTTTGAAATGGTCACGAATTTCGGAATTTATGATAACATCCGCTGTCACTACATCCTGGTTATATAGATAATCCGTCACAAACTGTTTTGCAGCCTGCAAATCCTTGATAGCCTCGCCGGTAACAGAGATACCGTGCAGGATATCAAGCAGGGCATCCGCACTCATCGGCTGATAGCACCACGCTGCAGGGGACTTTACCGGGCATTCGCCGGTAGCAAACTTCGGACACTTGAATCCCTTTTCACAGATTGTCTTGCAGGTGATGGGATTTGTGCCACTCTCCAAGAAATGATTGATTTTCTTCTGCGTGTTGCCCTCGCTATATCCGGGATAGGGAGTCGACAGGTCGTGTATCATCTTCGTGCCACCCTCAAATGGAGCGAGATTCGTTATCATAGCGTACCAGTCGTGTTCCGATAGAGATGCGGCGTCATCACGACAATGCTGCATAAAAACGCACTCTCGCATCACCTGGTCGATACCTTTTTCTGTACCGCTCTTACGCTCCACGGGTAAGAGATCTACCTCCGGCAACACATCCGACAACTGTTCCTGCGTGTACTTGCGTTCAGGGTGGAAGCTTACGCAGGTCACTTCAACAGGGCTGTCCTTTTTGCAGTGCATAAATCCCGGAAGCCGCATAACCCTCGACTCGTTCACGCACATCGGATCACCGTCAAAGTGCTTTACAAGTTGCGTCTGTATCATACGGAAACGCTCCACCTTCGCAGTCGAATCCATAAACCAGTACACATGGTAGGATTTCTGTGTTTTCATAATCATAGATGGAGGGAGCGGGAACGCATCAATCTTTTTCTGCTGATCTTCAAAGCTGTCGTTATCCATTTCCACGAACTGAGCATTAATTCTTGTAATGGAATCATCATCCTGCCCACCATAATTGACTACAAAAAAGATACCGCGGTTCATGGCGTTGTGATTTTTAAGCGTATCTTCGATACTCTTGTACTTCCCACATTCACAGGACAGTTTCGACCCTTGGAACACGCCGCCTTTCTTATCGTCAAAGACACGGAAACAGACGGTATCGGTCGGATTAAATAGCGAACCGAGTACATCGGTCACCGTAACATTCATGAGTTCACCTCCTCAAAGTATCTAATCTGCATCTTAAGACGCTTCGCTTCTTCAATCTCTCGTGCGACACCCGACGTTACGCTGCCGAATACCCACATCTCATCGCAAGTCCGAAGGAGGGCAAGTCCGAACATCAGTCCAAGTTCTCGCTCTTTGGGAATGTTGTCATTAAGTATCTGCGGATACAGAAGGTGGCTTGCTATCGGCATATATCCTTCATCAATTACTCGCCGGCAGTATGTAATCGCCGATGCGACATTAGTATCCACATCACCCGCATATTTTGAAGCCACATATATCTTCTTACGGTTCTTGTCTGCATATCGCTTTTTCTGCTTCTGTCGGTATTCCTTCATTATTCGGCTCATAGCCGACCCTGCGGTTGGATCGGCGTAGCCTTCATTATTTTTGTACATAGTCAATCCTCCAATTCTTCCATCAATCCAAAGGTAGGCCCCGCAGATGCCTCCGCAATCAACGGAAGGTCAAACTCCGGGAAAGGCTGTTCTTCCATACAGGCACGGATAAAAATTACCGCTTCTGAAAGTCTGTTCTCAGGGATAATGAAAGTCAGTTCATCGTGTATCTGAAGAATAGGCTTTAGCCATTTACGTTCTGGCAGTCCGGCAAGTATCCTCGTGATGGCGAGTTTCAGAATATCCGCCGCTGTCCCTTGAATGGGCGTGTTCAACGAACACCGCTGTGCAAACGACTTCTGTCCCCAATTATCAGAGGTAATGCCGGGCAGATACCTGCGCCTGCCCAGCCAGGTTTCGGAGTACATACGCCTTGCAGCTTCTGCTTTCGTTTCTTCCTGCCAGGCGGTCAGGCCTTTGTATCCGTGCTTGAGGTTGAAAAGTATTTCCTCACACTCACTCACGGTTTTTTCAACCCCTGCCTTGAACTTCAATGTTTTCTGCAGTCCTCTTGGGAATAATCCGTAAAAAGTGCCAAAGTTTACGTTCTTCGCAATCGTCCTGTGTTCCTTGTAATTTTTCGAGTGCTTGTCCTGAGCTTCCTCATAACTCACACCAAAAATAACGCTGGTTGTGGCGGCGTGTATATCACCGTTTTTGCGGTAGGTGTCAAGCATCTTTTCATCACGACAGTAGAACGCACCAACTCGCAGCTCAATCTGCGAAAAATCAAGCGACAGGATAAGACAGCCATCGGGTGCTTTGATAAAGCTACGGACACCGATAGGATCGTTTGTTTTACGAGGCATATTCTGGGCGTTAGGATTACGGCAGTTCATCCTTCCGGTATCTGTTGACAGAGCGAACATTTCCGGATGGATACACCCCGTCACGGGATTGATGTATTTAAAATACCCGTCGATATAGGTGGACTTAATCTTGCCCCACTTGCGGTACTCCTGCACCAACGTGAACAGTTTTGACAGTTCCGGACGATTCGCATCGCACCACTCCTTAAGGAGCGTCATGGTCATATCGTCCGCCGCCTCGCGGTTGGTTTCCGTGGTTTTCAAAATCGGCAGTCCCAGGTCTTTATACAGATAATTTTTGAATGCCTGTGTTGAGCAGTTCGCTCCTATATTCACATCGTCGATAATGAATTCTATCTTCTTGCGGATACGTTTCATTTCGGATTCAGCCTCGCTTTTTCGTTCCTGCATTAGTGGGAGGTTGACCGGAACGCCGTTGCATTTCATTATGCCGAGGTACACAGCGGTTGGACTTTCGATTTCTTCTACGATGTATCTGTGTTTCGGAAGGTAGCGGTCAAACCAGTCATTGAATTTGTGGTAGAGCCGAAGAGCAAAGTCAGAGTCAGCGGAGCCGTAGCGGACGGTTTCCACATTCTGTGCATCCAGTTCGTCAAAGTGCTTTCCGTCCGTAACGCTCGAAAATGACGGAAGTGGTTCACCGAACAGTTCCTCCGCCAGACGTTTCAGACCACTCTCGTTCAGCTTTCGAAATTCGTAGGTGCTTTTCAGACTCATCTGCGAAGCACAAATCGTGTCATATACAGGAGCCTGTATAACAATGCCCCTTGCATACGCCATCGAAGATTCAAAGGCGATGTTGTGGGCAATCTTTATAATCGATTTATCTATGAGGAATGCCGTCAAAAATTCAAAGAAGGCATCCTTATCTATATTCGTGCCGATACGGTGGGCAACGGGGACATATACGCCCGTACCTTCCTTAACGGAGAAGGAGCATCCGACAATATGTGCCTTTGCTGGATCAAGTGACGCCTTGTCCTCCTTGCGGTACGGATCATCCGGAGCAGTTTCAAAGTCAAATGCGACAATACGGTTGCCACCGATGTAATCCCGTATCCCGTCAACAGTGGTCACGCATTTATATTCTGTATTCATGCATATTCTCTCCTATGGGAATAACCGGAGGAGCATTGAACCCCTCCGGACATTCCGGTGTTCTCTTTATTTTTGTTCCTTAATTCAACGGTTCAATAATTTCTCCCGTTTCAGGGTCAACCATCGGCTCGTCATCCACGAAGGATGTCGGGGTAAGATTGGCTGCATATGCTTTTACCGTTTCCGTTACGCCTGCCACTGCAGTACGTTCCTCAACCGTCAGCATACGCACGAAAGTAAAGACCGCTTGGGTGAATACGATGCCGGAAGCGTTGGTAGCCTTTTTCAGTGCGATTTTTGTGACTGCCTGGTTTAACTTTCGTCCACGTGAAAGTTGGCTCTTCACATAATTTGTGAATGACTTAAGCGACCCGGTCGGTAGAGAAAGCGTAATGGGGAACAGTTCTCCCTCACGCAGTATATAAAGCATTCGCTTATTCTTACACAGCTTGCTCTGACCATCACCGCTGCCGAACTTGTTATACGGGCAGTCAGCGCAATTTCCACCGGGATTGCCGATACCAGTCACACCATCAAAAGAGCCGCAGTCGGGAGGATTATTCCCACCCGTGTACTTGTCGTGGTAGTAGGCATAAGCCGGATGGTTGTAGACAATGACGCCGGTGATGTCCTTCACCATCTCCGTCTCATCGCTCTCAGCGGATGGAAGCTCGAAGGCTGTGCCGCCACCTGCGGGTAGCTTCACACGGTCAAAGGAAAACTCAAGCCCCTGGCAATCTTCCGCCAATGCCTCGTTCAATACATTCTGATTTGCCAATACAGCGAATCCTTCGTTCACTGCGAGTTCGTTGTTATTCTTTTCTGACATGATCTATGTCCTCCTATGAAATGAAATAGTTTTGTTTTTGTATTGTTGCAGTGCTATCCATGCACCTACGATTTTCTAATACCAACCGACACTTTTTCATAAGTGCTGACGGTATCGCCAAGCCATACCGGTACTTCTTCGCCGGTGATTTCACGCTGCTCCTTAATAAAGGAAGCGAGAGTGTTGGCATTGACCGTTTCAGTAACCAGACTACCGTATCCGTTTTCTTTCAAAGCCTGCATCATTTCATCTTTTCGACCGGATACTGGGGATGCGAACAGTCTGCTCTTCAAATAGAATGTGCTTCCGTTGCGAGAGAAACGGTCAAGTTCTGCCTCTGTCATGGCATCAGAGAGCTGCAGGTCAAGTTCTGCAATCTCCGCACCCAGAGCCTTGGTCTGTGCTTCGAGGTTTTTCTTTTGTTCCTGCAGAGTTTTGAGTCTGTCAGCCATCTCAAAAATTTTTGTATTTTCCATCGGTTTATCCCTCCTTTCACTTACTACCGAGGAATTCAACCCCCTGTGTGAAAGGTCAGTTCTTAAAGGGATTATTGCCCTTGCGGTAATCATCGACCAGTATTTTTGCGAGGTTCATCTTTTTGCGAAGAGCGTACAGAACCTTGCGGTCGATGGTGTTCCTGCAAACAAGGTAGATGTAATGGCAGTTTTCTTTCTGCCCGGCTCTGTGAATACGAGCCTTTGCCTGTTCAAAATTGCTCATGTTGTAGTCGAGAGAGTAAAAGACCATCGTACTTGCAGCCGTCAGTGTAATTCCAAGACCTGCTGCTGCAATCTGCCCCACAAACACACGGCACTTATCGTCATACTGAAAACGGTGAATCTCACTCTCACGGTCTTTCACACCACCACGCACAACGGCATAGCAGATTTTCTTCTTTTCGAGCAGTTCCTGAATATCATCCATTTCCGGTACAAAACGAGCCATAACCACGATTTTCTTATTCTCAGCCATAGCAGTGTCGATAATGTCGGACAGAGCATCCAACTTGGCGCTGCTCACGGTATTGACAACGCCGTCATCATCGGTAAGGTGACCACCTGTAATCTGCGATAAACGCAGAAGCCTTGTAAGGATATTTGCTGTGGTAACTTCTGCTTTTCCTAACTCTGCATAGCTCTCGTCTTCAATGTTGTCATAGAGCTTCGCTGCCTTTGGCTCTAAATCCACCTGGCGTACTTCTTCTGTGACAGACGGTAAATCCAAGCACTCGGCCTTCGTCACACGAAAAGCAATCGAGTGGAGCTTTTGCAAAAAATCATCGCACATCCACTTGCGGAAAATAGGCGTGTGGTTGCAGTAGCCACCCATGTCAAAATACTGGTTGCGGAAGGCATAGAATGATGTGCCGAATATCTGCGGATTAAGGAAACGGTACTGCGAGAACACGTCCAGTTCACGATTAGTAATGACCGTACCCGTAAGGAGCAGCTTATATCTTGCCTTATCGCCGATGTGGTGCATTCCTTGACTCTGTTTGGAACGATTTTCTTTTAACTTATGTGCCTCGTCTGCAATCACGAGGTCAGCATTATATGCTTTGAGATCCTCCTCCAGACGCCAAGCCGATTCGTAGTTAACCACCACGACCTGTAGGCCGTTACCTTTAAGGTTTTTAAGCTGTTCTTTTTTCTTTGCGACTGTTCCGCTAAGGATTGTCAGCGAATACGGGAAGTCGGCAAACTTTTCAAATTCCTCTTGCCATACACCGAGGATTGAAAGTGGAGCGACCACCAGTACACGATTGACTTTGCCGTACTGGTACATACAGCCCGCCACAGCGATGCTCACAATCGTCTTGCCGGTGCCCATTTCCATTAAAAGCGCCGTACCTCGGCTCTTGATACACCCGTCAAATACACCAAACTTATCGCAGGCGAAGGTAAAGGCCTTTTTCTGATGCTCATACGGCGTTGCCTTGATTGGCATCATTAGTTCGATATTTTCAATCATTGCTCTCACCCCGCATTTCTTTTATCTCGATGCCTTGCACTGTTTCACCCGGCGTCAGCACAAGGATTTCGCAGAATTCCCCAAAGAGAAAGGTGAGCAGCCTTTTTGGCAGACTCCTGTGTTCGCTCTGCAAGACTTCCTGCTTCTGTCCGTTGCGGTCTGCAATGTTAATTTTTATCCTGTGTTTTAACTTCATGGATTTTTCCTCCTTTTTCTGAATTGCATTGTTGCGGAGGAGGGGTTTAATTCCTTCCTCACTTACTACCGAAAAATTCAACCCTCCGTAGAGGTGCGGTAGGGGAGGACTCCTACCGCTATAAAAACCGTCACTCATGGCTCAGTCCTTTTTCGGGTACTTGTGGCGTTTCACGCGCTCGACCCCTAAGGACTTGGCCACCTTGTCGATGATTTTATTCTTTCGGTTGGTCATTGCCTGGGATGACGGCAGCTTGCCGGTTTCTGCAACTTCAGTCTGACGCATCTTCTCAAGCTGAGTAACCTTGCCGAAATGCTCGAAAAAGAAATCCTGCTGTGCCTCGGTACATTCCTCATCAATGACTCGGCGCACCTGTGCCACCTGGGGATTCTCCGGTTCCGGTTCGGCAAACAGCATATCGTACGGGCTGCCGCTCTTGTCAGCAAGCGTGTCCCAGGGATCGACCGCATCCTCGTTGTCGGGATCGGCATTGTAGCTGTTCACCTTGGCATCAAACAGGGGATCGTGCAGTTCACCCTCGTAGCGATCCTGCAAATCTATGTCGTGGTCGGACTCATCGAGCATGATGGTAAGTTCGAGCGACAGGTCTTTGCCGACTTCAAGCCTCTGTGTGACCACGCACTTGGCGTCATCATCCCAGCGTTCATAGTAGTAAAATTTTCCGTCCGCTGTCAGATAACAGGTACGGTTGGGATTGAACCCGCTCTTGCGCTTCTTTGAATTGTTGTTCTTCGACATCTTCGTTTCCTTTCTACTTTGCGCAGAGCGGTGGAAACGAAGAAGGCCGATGCTCCGAAGAACACCGGCCACAGCCTTATGAAGGCATGACAACAAAACGGTGGACTTCGGAATTTTGAAAAAGGGTATGGTTGTCCCTTATTCAAAACGGTTCCTATTCGTCCACCGCTCTGCTTAACTCGAGTACTTCACAAAGCGGTAAAAATTCAGAGAATTATCATTCTCTATATATAAAATACGGCAAAATTTGGCCTGCTCCCCCGACTCATGGAGTAGGATCAAAAGCCGCTTAAAATGGGCAAAAAAATAACCGCATCAAGGTTTTGAACCTCAATGCGGTCTTGAAATCCGACTCATCGAGTCGGATGAGCCGAAAAAACTTGTTAAATTATTGTGACCTTGTGGTCATTCAGAAACTTTTTTATTGATTGCATAGACTGACCCGCCATCGTCTGCATGGCGGTATCAATCCAGATATGCGATTCATTAGAATACAAAAGATTGCATGGTGAATACTGGAAGATATGACTACTCAGTTTATACGGCAGTTTCAGGCCGAGGCATATAAGTGCCAGAGACTCGACTGCAGGCGGATGCTTTCCGTTTATTATCCGGCTTACCGCATCCGAATTCATGGAGATGTTTTCTGCCAGTTCTTTATAAGATGTCCCACTGTCCTTGAATGCTTTCTGAAGGCAGTCTACATAATCGGTCGTGAACGTCTTATAAAGATTTACATAGTGGATGATATAATCATCAAGAACTTCCTTCTGCCGCTCCGGAGGAGAATACTTAAGGCCGTCTGTATATGCAACATTAAGGATAACTTTGGCGTCCTTATCCTTATTAAGATAGCAAACGGTGTAATATTCATTATCATCGCAGCCGACCACAGTCATGTCGAATGCAAGGCAGCATTTGTCCATGTGGTTACGTGCATAATCTGTAAGGACGGTCAAGCCCTCCTCATCGGTCTGCAAGTATTTACCGGAAGCGATAACCAGATGCGAGTCAACATACTGGTAAGAGCCGTCTGAAATAATCTCCTTCAGTTTTCTGTTGCTCATTACCTGACGGGCAAGATCCTCTGCACCGATGGTAAAAGTCTGATTGTTTTTAAGAGAGCCTTTTTTGAAGCGATGTGTTGCTACATAATGGTCATCGATCCAGTTAAATGTTCCGACTGCCTCTTCATATCCTGCCTCAACCATACGAATCTTAGCGGCAAGGCGCGAAACACCAAAATCCACAGCAAGAGCATCGATAACAGGTTCTATGACATCAATTAGATCGAATTTCCCGAGACGTTCACGATACTCCTTAACCCGCTTCGACGCCATGATTTTAAATGCTCTCATCGGCATCTGGATTCTTGGAGTCAATGCATTTGCCTGACGCTCCATCTGGCTTACCGCACTGCTGTCGCGCCCTTTTACACCACCGACAACACGGCAGCCGATCATACTGACATCATTATTACATAGCCGATCCAGTTCAAATGCCTTTTTGTGGAAGTCCCAGTGAACGCATTCATGGATGATCGTGTTGTTAACTTTGCCAAGGTTGTAAAGGAAATATGTCTGCGGATCAACGAGTATCGTTCTTGCCGGAATATGTACGATTTCGGTCTTCTTCGTCTTGTCATCATACAATTCTGCATCACAGTCCTTGAAATAGACCTGTCCGAAGATGCTGCAATCCTCTGTTATAGAACGGATGACAACATTCAGATTCATACTCTTTGCCACTTCCATCGGATCGACATAACCGACATCAACCAGTGCCTTCTTATAATTCCGGCGCAGAAAGCCTTCTGCCGCCTCTTCGTAATCAGGCTTATTAATAATCGGCACGAGACTGTCATAAAGTTTCTGCTGGTAGTGGTCTTTGGAATTATATATCTCCACACCATTGACCGTAAAGTCATTCAGATCCTTTTCCAGATCACCGGTGCAGCGAAGAACAAACCACTGTTGCGGCCACTCGACCTCGTCATAATGATAATCGCCTTCATGAACTTCGATCTGTGCCTCAACACGGATATCGAATCCAATCTGGCTGCCAGGAAGGTCGTATGCGTCAACATGAAGCACTTTTGTTTCTGCAACTTCAAATTCCCCGACCTGGTGAATTCTGTATAATCTCAGGTTGAGGCTGTCAAAATCTTCACGGCCGACTTCTTCGACATAGGAATCAACAGAGTTAAAAATCTCGTTATCAAACCGCTGCGACACATATTCTTTGAATGAACGACTTCCTGCCAAATACATCTCCTCCTATAATTCAAGCATGCTGATATCCATTTTCCTGCCTGACAGATAGTGGTCGTAGACCATATCAGCAGGAAGAAACCGCACCTTGATATTCTGTAATCCCAAAGCGGAGAGCATTTCCATCGATGCCTCTCCGTGATCTTCAATTTCTTTGTTCTCTGTTGGCATCAGAAAACAGTTCTTTACTACAGAGAATTCATGATCCATTATGAACTTCTGATATGCCAGCTGGTATAAATACTGCTTTGTCACAGACTCAATTCCGGGCTGCCCCTTTGGAGCATTTCCCGGTACAAGCTGCGCATTATAATACTTTGCATCAAATATAACGAACTGATCACCCGCAATCGAAACAAGGTCAGGGATAAGCGTATCTGATGCCGTTTTCCCGGTCACCGACCACAGAGGCTTTTCTATCAAATCAATCAGTTTTTGCTTTCGGTCATATTCCGACTTAAGCGGTATCGGCAACTGCAAAGCACCCAATCTGACATCAAGCTGATTGTCCATGATATCAGCGCATATGCCCTCCCATACAAGATTGAAGCTGTTTGTACCGAAGAGCGACAGGCAATCAGTATCATAAAGGCTGCCGCTATGTGCAATATAGGCATAGATGGTTTTCAGCAGAAGCTGCTTCCTGGTATTGAACTGAGTATTCAGTTCTTTCTCTATACGATAGAGGATGTACTCCTCTTCACCGAAATCATCGAGGACTTCATCGGTCAGATCCACTCCCGTGATTTCAAAGAGATCGAGCAGTTCTGCCTCCTTCAGTTCCTCCGACGCCTTTGTCAGGATACACTCATGCAGCCTCTTAAAGTAATCATAATCGTCTGTTACACGCTTCTTTGTCTGGAGATCGATATAGTACGGTCTGTTATTCGAAATGAGAGTGAAGGTCTCGTTAATTGTCTTATCCCAAAGAATCTCGCCAGAACCATTGCTCTCGATGATGTCTTCCGTGTTGCTATACACACCGTTTTCATAATAATCCTGCATGAGGAACAGAAGCACAGCAAGCAGATTAAATGCGCTGCTCTCACTGCTGTCATTGAACATCCGAACAATCTGTTCCTTAGTATTGTATTTCTCCAGAACTTTTAGCACCTGCCGCAACTCATTCTTTGGCTGATCAGCATTAAGCAGGTACTTCGGATAGCATTTAAGAACGCGCCCGGCAACGACAATAACACCCACGAAGGTAAAGACATACAGATATTCGTCTTCGCCGATCTCAACATCTGCGACCTCGATATCCTCATCCATAAGGTCAGACATATCCCGTTGGAGATCAGATGCTTTGACCGCTTTCAGAACACCGAACTCTTTTAATTTCCGTATCAGCGGGATTGCTTTTTCTTCAGAGCATCTGAGTATTTTACATAATTCTTTCTGTGTATATCTCTTTTGCTCTCTTACGAACTCAGAGATCATAAGCTACGACCTCCTTAGTTTTCGTCTTCAGTCAGTGCCCACTGTGGCTCCTCCGGCTCGGTTTCAAGTTGGATTTCGTGATTAAAGATACCGATACCCTTGGCATCAAATTCCCTGCAGATTTCTGAGTAACGAGTGCTGTCCTGGAAACAACCCTCAAACAGTTTAGCCCGTTTCTGCTTTGCTGCATCCTCGAACAGATACATGATCACCTTGTTCTTAAAGACACGGATAAAGTGCTCGCGGTCCATCTCATCACCATCGGTAGGTACTACAATATTTTTGGAAATGAAATAGGGACCAAGCTGCTTATCCTCGTTGATTTTCTCCTTTGCCAGGAAATGATTGATGGCTTTCCGCAGCTTGTTCCATTCGACCTTCTGCGATTTATCATCAGCAAGGTACACATACTTGCCGCGGATTTTTTCATCACTGTCATCAATACCGAGGTAGGTGAAGTCCCAGCGGCGCTTAAAGGCCGTATCCATCGGGAACACACCTTGGTCAGCACTGTTCATGGTAGCCCAGATGAACATATTGTCCGGAATACGAATCTTGGCATAATCCTCCGGGTTACCGCCCAGTTCTTTAGCGAGATATGCTTTGATGTCTTCGGACGCCTGAATCGGATACTCACTTACCTCGTTATCGCCACGATCAAGAAGCTGGAATACATCTCCAAAAACCGCTGCGACATTTGCACGATTGATTTCTTCAATTATAAGAAGAAACGGTTTCGGATTTGCTGTTCTTGCACTTTTAAGAGCGTTAACATAAACGCGCATGAAAGGTCCAGGAACGTACTCATAAGCGATATCGCTTGACTTTTCTTTTCCCGTAATAAGATTTACATACTTTCTAATTGCCCGTCCATGATTCTTCTCAACACTATTATCTCCGGCAGCATCACTTCCATCCTGTTTTCTTGTTTTAAAAGACTCATCGGTATATAGACCGAGGAGAACCGGAAGGCGTGTAAGTCCCTCATCCTTAAAGCGATCATACAAAAGATCGTACTTCTCCTGTGCTGTTCTGCTCTTGTCTGTAAGAATGGAAAGAACATACTTTGTATCCGGATCAGCAAGGGCATCTGCTTGTCCCTCCACCATCACGGGCTTATATGTACCCACAAAATTGGCATATGAATAATCCGGATGGAATGTAACACGTTCATAATCTGTTTCGTTTTCTTCGCCGATTAGTTTCTTTCGTTCTTGATTGATTGTATAACTTTTTCCAGTACCCGGAGCCCCGAAAAGAATCCGATTGCGTGGGAACAGGGATTGTAATCCAGTACAAAAGATCAACTGTTCTACTTGTTCGCTCTCCTCTACACCAGTGCTTTCTACCTCTGGAGGCGTGTGTTCTGCCAGTTCGGTAACTGTTCCTGTATGCAGCCAATCGCTATTTTTAAGATAGAAATATAAGAACTCTGGTTTAAACGCACATGCGTATTCTCCGCGCCCCTTATCCTGCTGCACAAAACCCTCTTGAATAGCTTTAGCAATGCTGTCAATTTTAATTTGCTTTGAAATAGGTGTCTCAACAGAGGCAGCACTTGACTGCATTAACTTCCATGTGCAAAGTATTTCTTGCCCATCCTTTGAATAAACTCCGAGAAATACTCCCTTTTTCCCTTGAACGTACTTTTCATAGACGTAATTTAGAAACTTTGCTTTCGGCTGAATTCTCTGTTCATCCTTTAATCCCTGTCGACCACCGGGCGTGGTTCCCTTACCACAAATATAAATAGGTTCAAACTCACCGTTTGGGTATTCGACGCAAAACACATCTTCATAACCATCAACCTGCGACAACTGAGTTTCATACGGAAAAAGAGAAAAAGCGTGCCTTAAACTCTGCAGGACTTGTTCAGCAGAAAAGTAGGCTGATCTGTCATAATCCTCAGTGATTATTTCACCTTTACTGTTGGCAAATTGATATTCCGGCATTTAGCCCACCTCCTTACTCCTTTGTTGCATTACCACTGAAATACTGGTCATTGATGGCTTGTGCTACAATCTGAGCCATTCTCACAGGAACAGCGTTTCCTACTTGTCTCCACTGGTCTCGAAAATCTCCGCATAATTCATAGTCATCATCAAATGTCTGAATCCTCTTTATTTCATTGATTCGAAGAAATCGGTTTTTCCAGTGAAACGGCCCCATGTTATTAGAGAAACTTGCTTGTATAGTCCACGAAGGACGATCCGGAGATAGTTTTAGCAAGAAAGACCAATAACGTGACCGCCATTTAAATATCGGATTTGGATAACCCCTCTCCGCAGTAAAATACAAATAATTATCACCTGGAGGTACAAGTTTCAGAAGATCCTTATGTTTTGATCCTGCTTGCATCTCTGCATCTTCGGGCAGATCATAATCAAGATCACCGATTGCCTCTCCACAAGTGACCCATGGCCTTTTATCTCCTCTTTTATCTTCCGACACTTTTTCAGGATCGTAATGTGTCTCTTCCGGAAAAACAAAAGGCAAACCTTCTCCACGCTTTATTCCAACACAAATAAAACGTTCCCGCATTTGAGGTACACCATAATTTGCTGTGTTGACCACTTTGAACGTAATATCATATCCGTATTCGTCCGCACGTTCTTTGAGCAATTCAAACGCAGCTTGATGCGGTTTATACACAAAACCAAACACATTCTCAAAGAAGAATACCCTGGGTCTAATTTCATCTAATGCCCTGAAATATTCATAAAGAGTAAACGAGTTCTCGTCTTCCAATGCTCGCTTCTTCTCGGTACGGTAAAATCGTGATTTGGAGTAAGCCGGGCAGGGCGGTCCTCCAACCAAGACATCAATGTCAGCTTTTGTCATTCCTATTTTTGCAAGGCAGTCATCGTAGTTTATATTTCGAATATCATCGCAAACCACCATCTTGCCCACTTTATTTTTTTCAAGCGTATCACATGCAGGCTTCCAGAAATCTGTCGAAAAGCAGATATCGAAACCCGCTTTTTTAAAGCCGCAATCTATGCCACCTCCGCCTGAGAAGATACTCAATACATTTGGCATTAGTCTAAACTCTCCTTTAAATACTCTATCATTGCTTTCCCCATCAGGCACGGCACTGCATTGCCTATCTGCTTTTGAACAGAACGTCTTGTTCCGCAGAATTTATATCCACGGGGGAAAGTTTGGATTGCAGCGGCCTCGGGTGCCCTTAATCGCCGATTATCCCAGTGGAAAGGACCAACCCATGGACCGGGCTGCGCAGTAATCGTCCACGAAGGCATATCCGGTGACAGTTTCAGAAGGAAACTCCAAAACCGCTTATCTGCAACAAACTTCGGATTCGGATATCCTGCCCATGCCGTCAACGCTTTGTAATTCTGCCCAGGGGGAACCTCGCACAAGTCTTCATAGTATGTGCCACCCTTCGTGACTTCGTATTCCTCAAAATATTCATCACCATCGAATCCTTCAAGGAATGGACCAACCGCAGCGTAAGGCTGAAGACCTGTTATTGCACAAGTCTCAGGATCGCCGTGTGTTTTAACAGGTTCGCTATGTTTAAATTCTCCTTTTGTTCCGATAATGAACAGCCTTTTTCGTTTCTGGGGAACTCCGTAATCCAAAGCATTCGCCCTGACAATTTTATACTTGTACCCACTCTCTTCAATTATCTCTATAAACTTATCTATAATAGATTTGTTTGTGGGATGCATCAGGCTCTCAACATTTTCAAAAACAAATCCATCTGGTTGAATATCTGTTACCACTCTCAAATATTCGTCTACAAGAGTGGCTCTCGGATCATTAATGCCTTTTCTTGTATTATTTCCGACCCAGTAACCCGCTTTTGAAAACGGCTGACATGGCGCACCGCCAATTACAATAAATTTCCTATGCTCATGTTTGCTGACAATATCTGAAAAAACAGAACTTTCAATCTGGTGCAAATCTCCTTCTAGTATTTCAGTGTTCCCAAATAAGTCTTCATTTGCTTTAAGAGTTTGAATACAGTCAGCATCAAAATCTGTGCTGGATACTACAGGAACACCAGCCATAATACTTGCTATATCCAATCCGCCCGCACCAGAAAACAGACTGACTGCAATTATATCGTTGTTCATACGCATCTCCTGTTGCTTAAAGTTTACATGGCACTTTTGCCACTTTTTATCCATTCATCGACTTCGGATAGTTTGAACTTCCATTTTCGCCCGATTTTATGCGCAGGTATGTCTGTCTTCTTTATCCAATTCCTAACGGTATCTTTGTTTACCCCTAAGTATTCAGCGACCTCTTCCAGGCTTACCCAAGGTTCAGTATTTTGAAGCTGCATGCTTTACCTCCTTTTCACATTCGAAGCCACATCTTATTATAGCCGAGCAAGAGTGAACAGTCAAGGTTTTGCGTGAAAATTTACTATTTATCTATGATTAGATATGAATAAGCGGTCTTTTACATATTTTAAAGAGAAATGAACGATTTGTAAAAGTTTAAGGCTAAATATGTACATTCTAGTATGAACATGATATAATATGAACATGATATAATAAATTATTATTGGATAAGGAGACGAGAATCATGCCTTATAATCAGATTACTGCAACCGGGGCAATCGCTCCCGGAGTTGCACCTACGGGCCCCGATGCAAAACAAATTAGAGACTTAATCGATAGGGAACTGAATTCCAATGGATTTATATTTAAATGGGTTTCTAAAAACAAACAGCCTTATAGGGGAATTCTTGATACTGGTGGTACACCAATTGACCTCTATATTTACGCATGGCGAATTGGCGATGGCGGTCGCATACGGCAAGGACGAATCTCTGAAAAGCGCATACAGTTAAATCCAGGCACTGATCGCAGTGCTTTTGCGCTCCCCATAACTCCCACACAAAAGACTCTTCTGTTAGGAGTTTACGATAGTCCGCACGGTGAACCTATTTTCTCAGCATGGGATGCTACAAATATCGATCTCCTGAAAGCCACGCAGAAATCGGAATGGGTACAGGTCGAGGATTTGCAGAAAGCAATTTCTAACGGTATCTATCAGTTTAAAGACAGTGATGGTAACATTGGCTATTCGTTCTTGCCAAGCTACTTAGGTGATTATATTGACCTTGTCACGCCCGGTAATACTCTCACTGTTCCTTCTTCTACGACTGCCACTCTCAGTACCAAGGTGAAGACGGCCACAAAAACGCACAAGAAAGCCAGGACCATTAGATCCACAGATGCTATCTTGAAAAGTATCTCAAACGTTGACGAAACAGAGCGCCGTGCACTCACAAAACAGCGTGTCGGGCAAGGTTACTTCAGGGAATTATTAATGAACAAGTATGGGTGCAAGTGTGCACTTTGCGGAATTACTACTAAACAGATGCTTGTAGGTAGTCATATAAAAGCATGGAGTGATTGTAATAACACAGAAAAGCTGGACGAAAACAATGGCTTGCTTCTCTGCGCACATCACGATGCTTTGTTCGATAAACACTTAATATCTTTTGAGGATACCGGAGATCTTATAGTCTCAACTACGCTAAATGCCAGTGAGCAAGCAGAACTTCATATTTCCACAATACCTCCGATTACGGTCACTCCGGGTATGAAGCCATATTTAGCTGACCACCGTTCAAAATTAAAGTAACGGAGGTATCCATTATGAAGCAGTTACCTCAAAAGCGGGAACTCATGGATGCCATTTTAATAGTGATGAAAAATGCCAATGGTGCCATGAATACCGCTACTATTAATGACCTCGTAGAAAAGCGTTTAAGTATTCCAAAGGACTTACTTGAAATCGAGGGCGCCAATTGTTCGGGCACAGAATACAGTTACCGAATGCGCTGGGCAAGAACTGAATTAAAGCAGAAAGGCTTTATCCGAAATGTAAAGCGAGGCGAATGGGAAATCTGCCCTGAACAATAAAAACGGATGTAAATGCACACTCTCATAACATTGATAATTCCTGTTCGTTACGGGATATAACAATCGTTATGGACGTGTGCATTTTCTATTAGCTAACGACCATTATATGGACTCTTGATACTCATAATCTCAAAATGCAGACAAAAAATAAGCCCTCTGCACACCCCTCGGTGTGAGAAAGGCAGTAATTCCTTTGTATTGTAAAACACCCTAACGAAAACAGGCAGAAACCCTTGTATCAATCACGCAACTGTTTCATCGCATATTTTTATGGTGTTTATTATAGAGTTAATTTCTTTTGCTGTCAAAAGGGAGGTAATATTAAATTTTACTTCGTCTAAATCATTACACTTCCACTTGTAATGACTATTTATTTTATCAATTACCGTCTTCTCAATAGTCTGTTTGCACATATATTCTGTAATTATGCTCGGGGTATATACAGAACCATCTTTATAACCGTTCAGTTTTTCAAAAATAAGTCCAAGTACAGAAGCATCTATAATTTCACGATTTTTCGTTCTTTTTTCATCATCTGTTCCTTGAGCAGAGAAATCATAACTATTCAGAAAATTTATTATATATTCTAATAAGGGAATTTCTTTTGGCGCATGTTTCCCAAGAGACGATTTGCTCGCACGATTTACTTTTTCATTCCTGATTTCTTTAATATTTATATCTTCACGTTCAATATCTTGTTGCTCAAACAAAGAACTGTTCAGGTACGGAATTTCAGTAAATTGATTATAAAATCGGTCGTCATTGCGCTCTTTCTTACCGAGGACATTAAAGAAAAGCTTCTGTAAATCACTAAAGCTTTTAATTTTTGTATTATCAAAATTTTGTATGCATAATCGTTACTGTTAAAGGATATAAGCTGTCCCTCAAACAGCTTAATAAGTAAAAGACGATTTATCCAAATAATGATAAGTTCAAAAGTTTTCTCTGTTGCTTCTTTTTTTGAATGGTATATATCATTATAGCCTTTGTCATCCACATAAATGTTGTAAACCTGATTAGTCAATGAATTCTTAATAGATGAATCAATTTGAATGACCGTCTTGTTTTTATTGTTTTCATCCTTTGCCTCTTTCAGTCCCATAATATAAAGCAGTTCATGGTAGAAATTATTGTTGAGCACATTTGTCTTTGCCTCAACATTGTATCCCTCTTTCAGCAAAAACTCCTTGGACAGAATTTTATATAAATACCTATCTTCTTTTGATTTAAATTTTCTAATATCAAAAAATGTATATACAAGCTTATTTGAGACATTTATTTTATCAAAATAATCTTTGATATCTTCATAGAATTTCGAAGTATTTTTAGCATAAGTAAGCTTATTATTTTCATATTTCCAAAAGAGTTTTTCAAGATAGCCGTCACATATCTTATCCAATTCCGTTGCATCTATGATCATCCATGTTAATGCATCTGTAATTATTAAATTTTTCAACTCGGAGTTAGTATTTCTCGTAATCTTCTTGCTATCAGTATTTCTGGTTTCTTTTAAGAAGTAATAAGTTAATTCCCATAAAGCTTTTTTATTAATGTTATCTTTGCATACCATTTCCTGAATATTGGTAGTTTTCTTAACCTCTATAAGCACATTATTAACTCCGTAAACCCGAATAGATGAGTCAACACTTTTATTAGTATTAATATCATATATACTTCTATCAGGATAAAAATTATCCTGCAGAAAATCATTAATTTCTCTTTTGAAGTATTCCTCGTTTTCGTTATTAGTAATACCTAAATCTATTTTCTTTTTATATACTTTTAATGATGTTGAAAAATCATCAAAAGTTGTTTTTGGAATTTTGACTCTATAATATCTCTCGTCAAATTTCTCCAATGTTTTGTCTATTAACTGCAGTGCCATATAATGTCCTCCGTGTAGCCTTATAAAGAAAATCAATATATACTGATTTCGAATAAACTATACTATAGAATATTTCAAATTATTTTCTTCGTTTAATAAAAGATTGGCGAGTTTACAACTTGTTTGCTAATTCACCCATAAATCCCAATTGTAAATTATCAGGCATACCTACAACTGATACTCTATCCAATAAAACATTTCGGAATTCGCATGAAGTTTCCGGCAGTAAGGTGCACGCATGACATGCGGCATAATTCAAAGAAGCAAAGCCTTGATGCATTGAAGTTGAGCACAAAGGATCGCCACTGCACCAACGCGCCTCTTTAAGCATATTTTTTAACACCTTGTCCAACAATTCGGTATCTTCAGCAACACTGATTAAACCTCCAAGACTTCCATCGCTGTCGGAAGATGACAAATATATCAGCACGCCGTTCATCACTGTATCATTTGTACCATCAGTAAAAGTTGAATATATTTTTTCTCGCATAGAAGCTGCGCTATAACCACATTCATTTGCAAGCTGTCTTATAAATAAATGGGCAAATGTATGCAGCAAAATATATTGAGGTGAAAATTTAGGAGATTTAAAAAAGCTATTTTGATGTGATATTTTTAATTCATCATATCTACTACCTATTCTGCGTATCCATCTGTCAATTACGGATTTTTTAAACTTAATAAATATTCCCTCGCCGTTAAGTTCAGTGGCCGGAAGCCACTCTTTCTTTTCTAAAGATAAAGGAGCTATGCGTTCAGAATTTTTACCGTCATAAGGATATAGCCTTGTAAAACCACTTAAGGTCATCGTAACAACCAGTCTGTCAACTACAGACTCTATATCAAAGTATTCTTTGAAATCATTCGGAATATTGACAAAATGTGATGAATATCTATCCTCTGAAATCTTATCCTTACATAAGATTTTATATTCATCTGCATACACATCAGCCTCAATACGAATCATATTTGATTTTCTGCGATTTTTGAGAGTTTCATATGCATCTAACAAATTATCAAGTCCGAGATACGGACATTTAGGTAAAATACAGTTTTTGATATATTCTACTTGTTTTTCATTTGTCATATATGAGAGACGTTCATACTCTTTTTCAATTTGGTGTATGGCTCTTTGACTCCAAGGTGGTATTAACAAAGCACTTTGCGTAACAGGAAAATATATACCGGATGACGCTCTAAGTCTTGTTGTCGGCACAGCCGTACATTCTTGCGTAAAATCTCCTAAATGCGGATGCTTCCCACAACAAGGTCGTCCGTTCTCACCTGCGAAAGCATTTTTATTAAACACTCCAACCATACTGCGTTTCTCTCCACATTCTGCGCATTCCAAAATAAGACTTTCAGTGTCGCTTCGTCCGCCTATATTATACATCTTTACTCGTGGTACAGATTTTCCGCTTTTACAAGGCTTTCCACTATGCACCCACCATGAGTATGGAAAATCCTCCATATGTCCATTTTCGCATATAAGTACAAAGCGAGAAGCTACAAGCTGTCCATTGCAGGGTTTTCCGTTTTTTCCATATTGATTACATTTTTGCTTATTAGACTGATTAGTAAGTTCACGATAATCAATAATGCTTTTGCATACCGGACAATATAACTTTTGTGGAAAAACATAAGATAAAATATCTTGATTAGAAAGCAAATATGACGCTCCTCCGGAGACCTTAGGAGAAAGAAAATATTTAGCGCCGGTAAATGATTGTAAATTTTCATTAGTAAGCTGACGGTTTTCCCAACCATCATCTTTATCCCAATCATCAACGCCGCCGATAACTGCAGTTTCTCTTACAAAATCAACTATACTGCCTATACCATATGTGGATATTATCTGACTTTTTCTTATCTCGCCGATATGATGTTTTATTTTATTTGCTTTTTTCATTCTTTTAAAAGGATTTGACACAATAACACTCCCTTATTGCTCAATATATACATTAGAACTTTCTTCTACATTCCGCAAAGAATTAAGGACAGGAGGAAAATCAAAATCTGAAGTTTCTTCCGCTGAATTTAATAAGGAAATATTTCCGCTTTGCTTGCTATCATAGCATAAATTAGGGTAAATCTTTGTAATAGAATCCCATTCTGAAATTATTTCATTCAATATACATTCGGCTGTATCTTTTGCTTTTGGATGTAAGTTATATACTCTTTCAAGTATAAAATTCTTTATTTGTAACACTTGGGCATCATTTCTTTGAAAATATGCAGGAGAATCATTGCCTGAAAGATATGGAACAGTTAGACGCACTAATGCAATAAACACATAGTGCAGTGCTTTTTCCATTGCTCTTGCAGAAAAAGGCGTTACACTTGTGGCTTCAACATACTGATAAAATGATTTATGATAAAATCCAAACTGCTCATAATGTGACTTATCCCTTGAGCGCATAGGATTATACATAGCTATAACAACACCGGGCTTGCTTCGTCCTACACGGCTTGTTGCCTGAATATACTCAGCATTCGTTTTTGGTTGGTTATAGACCGTCATAACACCTAATCTATTTATATCTATTCCTACTGACAGCATATTTGATGCTAATACATACGAATAACAACCGTTTTTATTATAAGCAAAATCCAAATGCTCAAGTGTATCCTTTATCTCTTTGGCGCTCTTTCTTCCGGTAAGCTCTTCGCTATAAAGATACGGAATATCCCTTTCGGACAAACCTAATAAAGTGCATATTTCTTGGAATTTTCTTTCGATTAATGTTTTAATATGCGTATATATACGATCCTGCAAAATATTTGCGGAAGCACCTAAATCACGAATAGCATTAAAATATCCAATAACCGTATAATACTGATCAATTACCTCATCTGTTTTTCCTTGTTTTATAAACAAGGCTTTAACAAAAGTAAGTATTGCGTAAATACGCACGAGCAAATCTGCAACGCTTCCTCCGCTTTCACAAACTCCAATATATGTTCTCGCCGGTCGTTCATCTTTGCTTGCTATACGAGAAAAGAATGAATCATCAAAAGAGATACCGCTTGGCGGAAATTGCTGCATCTTTTTATTATATAGGTTTCTTATTTGCTCATCAGCGTTTTTAACAGTTGCAGTAGAAGCTATAATTTTAGGTGAAATTCCGTCTTTTCTGCAAAGATAATCGACTGCAATTTCATATAATCCTTCAGGTGAACCAAGAGATCCTGATATAAGATGAAGTTCATCTTGAATTATCAAAGATGGAGGAACTTTTTCAACACCAAATAAACGCTTAGTATCCTCTACCCACGCCAGACGTGCAAATTTATCAATAGTACTCAACAATAATGTCGGACATTGCTTGTAAATGTCATCATCTACAATATAAATAGGAAGCTTTTCATGAAATTCGCAATTAGGGTTATCTTTACAACAAATTGTCATACCGTCAGGACCTATGCTATAGCTGGTAATATCAATTTTTTCACCGCACCAAGGACAAGTTGTTATTTGAACGGGGTTTCCCTCGTATATTTTTTCATCCCTATTATTTTTTAGTTTTTGCAAAACTTCATTTGCTTTTTCTAAGTTATTTGGTGTAGTTGCTGATCCTATCCATAAACCAATGCTTATTTCGCCACCCGGAATATCGTAAATTCTTCGTAAGTATTCACACGCACAAATCATTGCAGCCGTACGCTCAAATTGCTGTATAGTCAAAAGTCTGAGTGTATACCGCATTATTACGGTTACACCATCATCAACATATCTTTTCGAAATTCTGCGATATAAAATAGTAAATGCCGCAACACCAAGATATGCTTCTGTTTTTCCGCCACCAGTAGGAAACCATAGTAAGTCAACATCATCGTGAAATTCACTTTTTGGATCAACTATATCCGGTACTATTTGCAATATGTAGGCAAGCTGAAACGGATACCAATTAACTTGTTCGGGCTTTTGTTTTTTGGTATTGACACGCTGCAACAACATAGCTTCGTTCATAAACAAAAATGCTTTCCAAGCATTGTCATTGTTTTTTAAAACATCAACTCCTGTTCTGAGCCGTTTTATACATATCTCAATACGATTTATCAATTCAACTGCTGCTTTGTAAAACTGACTAATTGATTTAATCTCTTTTCTCTTACATTCTTTCCATTCTTCATACTCATCAATAAAAGCATTTAAATCATTGCAGGCCGTCTTACGGTCTGCATTTTTCCAAGTATCCAATGACAGTATTCTTGCATTTTTTATTTTACCGGGCATCATTTGCAAAACCTGTTCCGTCGGAATAAAATCACTTGATATTTTAAATACTCCTCTTTTTGTTTCATCATATGAAACTGAACATCCGTGTCCGTATGCATAGTTTTTTACATTCTGATACAGTAAAGATTTTATCTGAGATTCTATATCAGATTTAGGATACAGATTTTGATATACAGGCAAAAACGAGCTATCAGATTCAACAGATAGTTGACATTGAAACAGTGCATATTCATTTCTTATGTGCAGTTTATTCTTTTCAGTTGCAGTATTTACTACTGAAACAGTCAGCAGCTTACTGCCATCTGACATAATTTTCCTGACCGTTAAGTTTATTTCAGCATTGAAATCGTCATAATAAGCTATACTTTCACCTCCAAGTTCTGAAGGAATATTGAAAGTCAAATTGATACTTTTCGGTATGCGTGTGTATTTATGGTCAGTTATCTCCTTAATGTTTTTTTCAGACAATTCACCCAAAGTTAGTTGTCCTTTTTCTTCAATAGTTCCGGAGCTTGGTATTTTCCGTTTGCTTTCTGAATGCTTATAAATACCAAAATCAAATGTTACTAACAACTTTTTTAAGGATGGAGGAACCATAACCGAGATTCCCATAGACGAAGGTCTGTAATTATTTGCTTCGGTAATTGTATCATCAAGACTGTCAAGTGTATTCTCAAGCAATATATTATCTTCGGCATTAAGCTCATTTTCCTCAGAATCAAATAATGCTATTTGGTGGTTAACGCTATTATTTTGCGATGCCTTTCTCGGATACAATATTCCTGTAACATATGCAGAAAGCGGCTCAACATTTTCCAAAATCTCATCTTCTGAAGAAACCCCAAATAAATCCTTTGTTAAACATTCTTTTATTTCATCAATTGCTTTGTAGTATTCGTCAAAACCACTCATATTATATCTCCGTCCATTCTGTTCTGCCGAAACCGCTTATTTCAACGCCTAACCAAAAACGGTTATTTCGAAAAATTTGCGGAATGTTTTCATAATTTTTATTCGAAACATATGTTATTACATTTGTAATATATAAATTACTGATTTTATCCGGAAGTCTGGTAGATATAAATCGTCTGCCGCCGAATTTTTCCCTAAGATTATCGGAATATTCTCTTGTCATTTCACCAATTACAATATCATTGTGTATGATATAATATCTGTCTTCGCTGTTAAGCTTTAAATAAATCTCATCTTCAGCTTTAACATTATTTGCAATGTATTCTTGTCTTGTTACAGCTTCAATCAGATTTCCGCTAACAAAAGAACTGTAATCTATATCATTGGGAAGACCTGTCGCAAAGCCGGCACAAAAGGGGTTTTTATAAGGTACTTTTATCGTTCTAATCCATCGGTTGCAATTACTTTTTAAAAAATACCAATCATATTTTTTGCCTTTTTTCAGAATTTCAAGCTCTTTTTTCGGACGTGTTTCAGCCACATAAAGAATTCTTTCTTCCTCAGTATCTGATTCATCCTTTTTATAATCCGGATTATAGTCATATCCAAGCAGATATACCTTGTCAAATTCACGACCTTTAGCCTTATGTATAGTGGACACAATAAGATGGTTATTATTTTCATTTCGAATAGTTTCCGGGAAATCAATTTTTTGGCATAAAATTTCAGCCAGCTTTTCACGGTCAATATAATCATAGGCATAATCGGATGTAATTTCCGTTAAAAATTCTGTCAAGCTATTATAAAAGCCGTCAGCTTGCTTTTCGGTAAAATCACATCTGACACAAAGTCTTTTTGTGAATTCATCCTTCGACATAATTTTATCAGCATAGTCCCAGAGCACATCAGCTATACATCTATTTAGAGACATATCTTGCCCGATGTTTCGCACAAGGGTATGAGGTATTTTTTTACTATGTAAAAGTGTACTCATATACTCTGCTTCATCATTATTTCTACATAGAATAGCAGTAGTATCTTCTTCCGGAGTATTAGTTTTGCTGAAATTTTCAGCCGATACTGTTGTCGGAAGAGTCAAAAGCATTTTTCTAAAAACAGCAGTAATATTACTAGGATCAAAATTAAGCAAAGAAGAACGCAATTCAGTTGTTTGTTCATTTAAAAATTGTGACTGCCGCTTATTTCCTGTTAATTCATACTTTTTTGTATTGTCAGGCAGTATTTCACCTAAGCATTTATAAAATTCAGTTGAATTAATGTTTTGCTCACCTGTGCAATCGTAATCGTAAATCGCCTGACATTTATCTCCGAGAAGCAAATACCCGCAACATAAAGCATTAAGAATATTCAACATCATTAAGGCACGATCGTTAACCAAATCCTGAAGTTCATCTACTATGCAGTAAACAAAGTCTTCAAAATCTTCAGAATTTATCTTCTCATTAAAAAGGCATATTCTTTGATTATAATCAAGCTTAGAAAGCTCGTCCAAGCTAACACCAATAGTAATTAAGTAGTTCGTCGCTATAGAATCAAATGTGCAGATATTAACCTGATTTGCTTCATAAGGTATTATGCCAGCCTTTACACCCTCTTGAATACGCTTTTTAATTTCTGCAACAGTGCTCGTGTGTAACAAAGGACAAGGATTGCATCACAATTTTCCGGTGAAGTATTTTTCAAAATATAAAGCAATCGTTGAATAGCTGTGTATGTTTTTCCTGTTCCCAGTCCGGCATTGACAAGAATATGACTGTTTAAATCTGTTTCAATAATTGCATCTATTGCCTGAATTTCGTCAATTTCAACATACTCTGCACGATCAGTAACTATATCCTCAATTCTGATTACTGCTTCATCAGGTACAAATTCTTCATTACTGTTGGATTCAAAATCCGGCTCAGCAAACACATCCGTGTTTCCTTTAATTCCAAGCCACTCAAGTTCAACGACACCGTCATCATCTTCTTCAGTTACCGTTATCTCACTGCGATTAATTTTTTTGGGGGTACAAATAAAACAGTCTTTTGCTTCACATCTGCACTCATAAAAATATTCACCGTTTTTAAATACTTTTCCAAATGATTTTTCGCCTTTTGGGGCATGTATACATGATGAAGACTCTTGTAATTCCTTTTCTTGAACAGGGCTCAATCGAACGCTTGATAAAGTTCCGCTATATTTATGTTTTATTACTTCCAAAGCATTTTGACCGGAAACATGAGCTACAAATTCAGGATCACGTTGTAAATCGTCAAATCCATCAACAAAAGACCGGGGATTTCGAATATATATGTTACTAACAATATTTATATTTGATTTGTACATACTATCACCTCTTATTTGCCTATTGCTGATAAATCATAATAAAAGGTAAGGTTATGAATCTTAATTTTACTGTCTTTAAGCTCATCAGCTACAGTATTGTTATGTATTTTTATATTTGCTATTTGGTCCTTATCAATTTCCGCTGTAACCTCAAGCCGCTCCTGCAAAAAACCTTTTGTAGGAATATTCATCTTATCATAGACAATTCTTCCATCACCGTTAGTTATTATGAAGTGGGCATCAGGTGAATCCTTTGTAAGAGAAAATGCAAATCTATTGCTTTTAGAGCCGACTCCATCTTTATTTTTATGTAAAATCGGAAAAATTGTATTATCAGACATTACAATTCCAACATCATCACTTAGCTTGAATTCCCCACCTATAAACGGCATAAGTGCAGCTCCCTTTGCTGAAACAAACTGCACTTTGTCCGGAATAATGATTTTATCTCTACCAAAAAGATTGGTAATAGCATCGGCAAAAGGACGAAGATTACTGCTTCCGCCTGCAATAATAACGGCATCAATGCTTGATTTTGTAAGTTCAGCTCGTTCCATAGCACTGTTTATAGTTTTAAGCACACGATTACGGATAATAGGTTTAACAATATCTTCAAACATATCGCTTGATATTGGTATGGTCTTTGTTCCGTAGTCGCCATAATTTCTTAATGTAAGCGGATATTCATCACCGTCTTCAGAAATCTGAATTTTCGCTTCTTCACAGCGTGACACTATTTTATCTCACTGTGATGCAGGCATTTCGCTAAACGATAAACGCTTATCCGAATCAGCCGTTTTTAGGTTAATGACAGAATGAATCCTTTGAGCTAATTCTGTATCAATATCATCACCGCCGATTTTCTCGCCAAATACAGAAACCTCACGCAGTTTAGAACCCTCAGATTCAAGAATGCTGATGTCAAGTGTTCCGCCGCCCCAATCAATAACCATAATTCGAGAAAGTCCCTTTACATCTTTACAGGTAGCCAAATACGCTGCAGTTGATTCAGAAACAAGATATTTTACTTTTAATCCTGCTCTTTCTGCCGCAAGTCTTAAATCAAAGCGAGCTTTCGCAGTAAAGTCGACCGGAAATGAAAGTGATACCTCTTCGATTTGAATGCCATGCTTTTGCTTAATATACTGCTTCAAGCACTTAAAATATTGGGTAACAATTTGACTTGGTGTAAATTCAATTCCGTTTAAAACTACTTTTTTATTCGTACCAAGAAGTGATTTTAAGGATGAGACAAGCTGATGCTTTTCAGAATATTCATCACGCTTGCTTTTAACCTTATTCCCAAACTCTACTCGATTATCCGGTAAAACAGCCAATAATGAGACAAAGGGGAATTCGCCGTCTTCACCGAGAATAGTCATCTTTTCACCGTATGAATTCTTATCTATACGAACCACAGATGTATTAGTTGTTCCAAAATCTATGCCTATCGAACTTCCTACACTCATAATCGAACCTCCATAAATCATTCAAAATTAAACCCAAATCTTTTTAATATTTTAAATATCCGCTGCAAACTTGCATAATTAGCTTGAAAATTATCTTCATTAAAGGTTGTATCGCTTGAGCAATATTCATCATATTCAGCCTTAAGTGTATCTGAAACATTTTTAACAAGAGTTTCAAGTTCTTGGCTTTTACTGAGAGTATCCATTTGAAAAGCTGTTTTAAGGCGTTCATTTAGATTAGCAATTTCTGACGATTGTTTACAGATTTTTTCTTCAAGTGCTGCTTTTTCAACCGCTAAATCCGAACAGCGTTGTTTACAGTCCTCCAATTCCTGATTCAAGCGTAAAATTTCCGCTTCTTTTGCGTCAATATCATTTTTGCCGTTTTTAGTGTTGAAATAATACTGTTCGTATTTGTCAGATTATTGACCTGCTCTACAAGCGTCTGACTTATATTGCGTAACTGCTCAACCACCAACTGATGCTGTATGGCGGTCTTTTTCGGCAAACTGTTATCCGGCAATGATTTCTCCTCTAAGTCCCGTTTCTCGGTTATATTTCCATTTTCAGTTTTATCAACCGACGAATCTTGACCATTTGAGTTTGATTCATTACTTGTATCTTTATTTTCACTCTTTTCAACATCTGCCAAAAAACTTAGTATCATATCCTTATCAGCTTTATTTTTTAATGTGTCCAACAAGGAAATAAAATTATCTAATTGGTCTTTATCTCTAATATATTTTTGAAAATACTCTACCATTTTCGTAGAAAATCCATTATCAAGCTTACCATTAAAAATCACGCTGGCAGATAACTCGGCTGTTATACTTTTATTGATATTATATCTCAGAAAAGCCTCACACAAAACTAAACCACGGTTAAACACTGTCACGTTATTCTTCTTATTAAAGCACTTATTTTTCTTAAACGCATTAAGGAAACATTCTGCTTCATCATCAGTTATTCTATATTGTTTGAAGAATTCTTCACATACAGAATGTGGAAATTTAACAAACCAATTAACAATAGTATTGTAATCTTTATTTTCAGAAAACAATTCTATAAGTATAAGTGCAGCTTCATTTTTTGCTCTTTTATTTTTTGAATTTTTAGCTTTCGGTAAAAGTTCATTAAGTTTTTCAGAATAAGTTTCCATCTTAAAGCTCCTCTATTAATAAATTATCTTCAGAAAACCCACAGTGCTTTATAATTACATACACATCAGAAATAATATCTTCTTTAGTTCCGCCGGTTTCAAGCCAGATCCCGTTACTTAACATAAAAGGTTTTTCCATATGTATATTGGCATCTTTTTCATTTCTGGTAAATCTATATACATCGTCAAACGAGTCAATAATCGCCATAGAATACGGCTTGAATAAAATCATATGCTCACACACCGTGACAATAAAATCAGACCAACTCTTTACACTATATTCCGAGTCATTGATAATAAAATTTATTGTAACAGCAGTTCGCTTTTTGCTTTCATTGTCTTTTGATTAATAAATTGATTGTGAAAACCTTCACCTATTTGATCTAAAGAATCGTTGATGAATTTTTGTTCTTTATCTTCTTCTGATTTTTCATCGGTCGTGCACTGCAAATTTTTCTCCGCTTCAGAACTTTTATCATCTGCCCCTGAAGCATCGCATTGAAACAAGTCTGACTGTTGCATTTCTTCTTTAAGAAAATTAAGAGACGCTTTCCACTTATTAATTAAAGAAATCTTCTTGTTTGCATTAATTAATATTTTTTGTCCCTCATCCCAATCCGTCATATCAATTGCATTATGGGCAATGGTCTTTTCATTTGTAATCTCAGAATCAAGTATTGAAATTATTTCAGACAATTTGTAAATTATATTATCATTATTAGTTTTCATTATTCACACTCTTAACATTAAATTAAAATCTCTTTGTATAAACACTAAATATTGTTTATTGCACCATATTTTTACCAATTTTTCAATCTTTGTTACCACATTTTTGAACATATATTTACATATCCGTCTATATATTCAAGTATAATCGTTAAGAAAGCACTATTAAATCGTTTGTGCATATTGCAAAGACAGATGATTTTATCAGTGGTTACTTAATTAATTCAACAATCAAACAAAGTATTTTTTACATCTAAAATATCCGTAAGCCTACCTGCCACGCTTTCGCTTATAAATCTCATTGCGTTTTCTTCTGAATAGTTATAGCTTAAAAAATTGATATTACCATACCAGACAATTCGCCTGTCAATAACTGCAAAGTTTTGGAATACATTATCATATATAATGAATTCGCAGTTGCTGATTTCCTCTGAACTCAATATATCACTGACTATATCGTTGTTCTCAGTTTTTGTAACAATCTTAATATCTGTATTTTTATCAGCTGTGTTCATTATTTTCTTCGCTACAGATTTGTTCAATCTTGGTGCTGAAATTAAAATTTCCTTGACTGCTCCGCATAAATCTTCCGAAAACTTTCCTGAGTATGTCTGGGTATCAAAAATAATATTCTCTGTTTCATTATCTGAAGATTTCACTATATACCCCAATTCTGCATATCCTTTTACTCTTTTATGATACATTCTTTCGAGCATAGGCATAAAAATATCTGCATAATCGTAAACGCAAACCTCCTGTTTACCGTCATAATTTCGGTGCAATCTGCCTGCATACTGCGCAAGAGTACCTTTCCACGCAATCGGCATCGCAAGGAAAAGCGTATCAAGTCTTGGTTCATCAAAGCCTTCTCCTACATATTTACCTGTTGCAACAATAACAAGATTCTCGGACTTTGGGACAGCTTTAATTTGCTCTAATTTCAGCTTCTTATCTTTAGCTTTATCCTTGCCGCTTAACACAAATACATTATCACATTTATCTTTAATAAATCCTGCAAGCAAATCAGCGTGTTCTTTGCGCTCAGTTAAAATTATCGGATTTCTTTTATTTAATACTGCCTTTAGAACATCATTTACAATCATATTATTTCGCATTTCATCCGTACAGACTTTTGCGCAGACAGTCTGATAATCAATGTCGTTTTCAGCAACTCTGAATTCGGTAAATCTCGGAATCATATAATGCGAAAAAGCTCTTTTTTCAGCCTGTATTCTTGCATCTACCTTGTATCTTACCGGACCGCATTGCATAAAAATAATCGGATGATGTCCGTCCTGTCTGACTGGTGTTGCGGTAAGTCCGTAAACATATTTTGCATTGACTGTTCTCAGGATTTTTTCAAAACTGAATGCTGAAACATGGTGGCACTCGTCTACTATCACCATACCGTAATCCTTGACAAGTTCCTTAACTTCATTGTCTTTTATCAGAGATTGCATAATTGCAATGTCGACTTTTCCGTTAAGAGTATTCTTTCCCGAACCGAGCAACCCTATATGAGAAATTTTCTTTTTCCTTCCTCTTGTTGTTGGCTGTTCCGGAAGTTTATCTTCAAAAGTCAAAAATTGAGATAATGACTTTTCCCACTGTTCAAGCAAAGCGGCAGAATGAACAAGAATTAATGTGTTCACCGTTCTCCGAGCTATGATATATGAGGATACAACTGTTTTACCGAATGCAGTTGTAGCAGACAAAACGCCGTTTTCATATTTCAGCATTTCATCAACTGCTGTCTGCTGTTCTGCATATAATTCACCTTTGAACTTTACTTTTACCGGCGAGCCAATATTTCTTTCATCTTCAATTATATATTCTGCCCCTGCGTTATCAAGCAAAGTCAAAAGACTCTCTTCGCAGCCTCTCGGAATACAAAGGAATTTATCTGTTTCTTCGGTTGTATCAATTATTCTGGGCTTGTTGTATATCGGCAGTCGCATCGCCTGTGATTTATAAAAGTCAGGATTTTTAAACGCACCAAGTCTTTTTATTTTGTTGAGCGCATATTGCGAGATGCCTTTCTTTTTAATAAAAAGCATATTAGCCTTTACAATTTCAACTGTTCTCGAAAAATCCATAGGTGTAACATTTTGTTCCGGCTTTTTCTCCCACGGCTTTTCATCTTCAGATACTAATTCACCCAAATCGCCGTTATCGCATAACTGCTTTGTATATTTCTCAATTTCATTTGCAGTGATTTTATTAATATTATACAGATACTCCCATTGGTCGGGATAGAATATAAAATTGTCATCAACAAATTCACTGTTTTTATTTTTTCTTGCCCTACCCTGTAACGGAAGAGCAATCAGATTTCCAAATCCGCCTTTTGGCATAGTGTCCTGATTTGGAAACATTCTGTCATAAGAATCAAGTTTAATTTCGTGTCGGCTTTCCATAGCTTTTGTGAGCAATCCGCTTCCGAAATTTCTTGCAGTAGATGCCGGTACTGCTTCTTCAAAAAAGAACCACATATGCGCACCGTTTCCCGAGCGTGAACGCTCAACGCTTACAGGGATATTATATTCTCTGCAAATTTTACGAACAGCAGTTACATCATTCTGCCAGCTTTCCTCGTCAAAATCGATTGCAAGAAATTTTGTTGTTTCGTCAGAAAGCATAGGATATATTCCCACTACATCACGACAGAATTCATCATCGCCTTTCAGGTGATTGTAAATAACCCTGTCATTTATTTCAATAAAACTGCGGTTTGGACATTTTGAGCAGGTATATTTCTTCTTATCACATACAAAATTCACCCACTCATTACTGCAAGCAGGCACATATCCGCTTTTACCGGTTTTTGTATTATAATATCGCTTTGCGTATACATCCGCTCTACCACAGAATAGAGATTTAAACAGTTCGATTTTCTGTTGCGGAGTGCTGTATTTATTAACTTGTGGTTTATCTGCGGTATTGATTTCAACAGCTCTATTCTTAAACCATTCTTCAGTGCTGCAAAAACAAAAATTGCCGCACTCATCCTTGCAGAGTACGGCAGTTTCGTTAGTTATGATGTTTTTAATTTTGTTTACATATGTGTATTTTTCTCCCTTGAGTATTGCAAAAGAATTCATATATCTAACCTCGTTTTAAATTGTTTTCATAAATAAAATATTTTAACTATAGCTATTCTTCTATTAATCCTTCTTTTTTAAGTCTGCTTTTGATAGCTCCTTCTGTTCTGCCGTGGTTTTGGCGATTTTTTCTATCAGGATTCCTACTTCGTATTCAAATCTTAATTTTTCCACTTCCTTTTCCGATCAAGGTTTATAGGCAGAATTAACTTCGCTTTCTTGTGTTTTTTCGATGTTGTTTTTACAATCTTGATAATTTTATCATACTTGTGAAAAGCAATCAACATTCTTTTACAAATTTCTATGCTATTTATATACAAAAACTATTCTCGGTATCGACATATTTAATGATGTCGGGTATTTCTTAATAATGTTCCAAAACATATATAATTTGCTCCGATTAAAGAAATCTAAAAGTTGTCTATGTAAACTCATTGACATATGATAGCGTATATGCTATCATAAATTTGCAAGAGGTGATTAAATGAACGAATATACAATAGTTGATGAACTGGCTGATAAACGCAGAGGATTAAAAATATCTCAGCGTGAGCTGGCTAAGCGATGCAATATGCCTCAATCTACAATCGCAAGAATAGAAACGCATCAGATTTCACCTCAGCTTGAAACTATATCCGTCATTGCCGAAAAGCTCAACTGTAATATTCAGCTTGAAGATAAGCTGAAAAACAAATGGGACGGCTGTAAGATTTCGGTTTACTGGAAAGATGAACTGACTGCTGTTGTGAATATCAAAAACAACGAAGTATTCATCAATAAGTTCACCGACAATCCGATGAAGCAATTTTTCCTTGCTTTTGACAAAATTGATATTGCAAAGCTCGGCGAGCTGTTGGAAACACGCTGTTGGGAGCGTGGTCGTGCCGATATAAAGGATTTACTTAATAAAATAGGGCTCGATGAGTATGATCCTATTGAAATTGTTAAAAGAACCTTTGGCGTAAGCTACAATGACTCTATCTGGTTTAAATTCGGCGACAACAATATCACTTGGAAAAAGCTTTGCCCAAAAGGAGAAAAATATGTTTGACATAACATTAAGCGACGACCTGACAGTAAACATTGACGGAACAAGTGAAGGCACGCAAACGAAATTCTATGACAAGGGATACTGGTATAAAACAGATACTTTTGAAGAAGGCGTTGTGGAATACCTTGTTTCAAAACTTCTCACATTCAGTACTCTGCCGAAGAAAAGCTATGTTGTTTATGAATACGGAAAGATAAACGGCAAAAGCGGGTGCAGAAGCAAGGATTTCCTTAAACCGGGTTATGAGTTAATCACATTTGAGCGTATTCATCAAAGAATTACCGGTACAAAATTATCTGCTAAAAAGTTCGAGTTTGAAACAATGGAAAGTTATATTGAATATACAGTTGACTTTTTCAGAAAATACCTTGATTTGGATATAAAGAAATATCTGAAAAATATCTTTACGCTTGATTTTATAACTCTAAACGAGGACAGACATTTTAACAATCTTGCCGTGATTTACGACACGAAGAACAATAAATATCTTACGGCACCGATTTTTGACAACGGCAAGTCGCTTCTTAACGGAAACAGAAGCTACAGACCTGCATTCTCAATTGACGAAAATATCAAAAAAGTTATTGCTCTACCATTCTCGGGCAGTCACAAAAAGATGTTTGATTACTTTGGAAAAGGCTTTTCAATTGATATTGATTCTGCGCTTGAATGGCTGAATATCGAACCGCAATCACTGTATCGGGATGTGCTTATCTATCAATTATCGGTAAATAAAAATTTGGAGTAAAATGTGAAGAGGAAAATTTTTGAGTTTATAAAACAGGAAGCGATATTAATTGTTGCCTGTGTGCTTGCGGTGATTTCAATGTTCTTTGTAACACCGGACAAGGGGTATCTTGAGTATATAGATTTTAGGACGCTGGGGATATTGTTCTCGTTGATGGCATTGATGGCAGGCTTTCAGAGTATGGGTGTTTTTGAAGAAATCTCACGAAAACTGTTAAATAAGGTACAAAATATTCGCCAGCTTGTGGTAATGCTGACTTTACTTTGTTTCTTTTTCAGTATGGTAATTACCAATGATGTGGCGCTCATAACCTTTGTCCCCTTTACCTTTGTGCTGTTTGATATGCTTGGAGAAAAGTCAGAGGAAAAGTGGCTTATTCCAGTAGTGATTTTGCAGACCATTGCGGCCAATCTGGGAAGTATGCTGACACCAATCGGTAATCCACAGAATTTGTATCTGTACGGAAAATCGGGTATGGCTTTTGAAAAATTTATTTTATTGATGTTGCCTTATACAGTCTTGTCACTTGCAATGTTGCTTGTTAGTAGTTTTGCCATAGGAAGCTTTGGGAACAAAAGAATTACCGTAAGTCTGACCACAAAAAGCAAAGAAAAGAACACCTGCAAAGTGATTATGTATGTAGTACTGTTTTGCATTTGTATTCTTGCAGTATTGCGTATTCTCAGCGTTAGTATTGCGTTTGCCGTTACACTTTGTGCAATTATGATCTTTGACAGAAAAGTATTGAAAAAAGTTGACTATTCACTCCTGCTCACATTTGTCGGGTTCTTTATATTCATTGGGAATATGGGCAGACTCCCAATGTTTTCATCTCTGTTACAGAAATATATCTCAGGCAATGAGGTGATTACTGCGGTGCTTACCTCTCAGGTTGTAAGCAATGTTCCGGCGGCACTGCTTTTGTCAAATTTCACCGACAACTTACCGGCATTGATTGTCGGCACTAATATAGGCGGCTTAGGTACATTAATCGCATCTATGGCAAGTTTGATTTCATACAAATTCATAGCACAAAAGAAAAATATATCCAAAGGGAAGTATCTGATATTCTTTACTGTTGGTAATATCATTTTTCTTGCGGCATTAATGTTGTTGTATGTTATAATATAAAGCAGAGTAAATCGGATTTCACCGCGACTTTCAATATAATATATCGGACAAAACAAAGCAGAGATTGTCGGGACACAAAGTACGGCAAGCTGTATAATGTAAGTACAGTAACAGCAAAGGAGCTTGACTTTGATGGAATGGATATCAATTATCGGAAACTCAATTCAATACAATGAAGTAGGATAAAAGTCAAGGGAACACCGATATCGGTAAATTAAAATCTAATAGAATAAACAACCCTCAATCAACTTTGTGGTGGTGATTGAGGGTTGCTTTATATTGGAAAAGTCCCCTAAATAATAATCTGATTTTTGATTTCCGCAAAACTATCAAATATCGGCACACCACATTGCTGCAATAATTTCGGCGACTGCTGTCCGCCTGAGAACAGCACACAATCCACGCCTAACGCAAGAGCGGTATCGCAATCGTGTACAGTATCGCCGATATACAACGTTTGTTCAGAAGCAAATTTGTGTTCCTTCATATATCGTCTGCCACGCATAGTTTTACTTTCCATTACGATATTCTGTGTACCGAGAATATCCTCAAAATATTTCTCTACCGAAAACTTCCGTGCGTATTTTGTGATTTCCTCTGTTCTGAAAGCAGACAATATTACCTGACGGCAGTTTTCATCTGCAAAGAAACGCAGTAATTCCTTAACGCCTTCGTGTAATCCGATTTTATCGGAAAGCTGATTATACAAAACGCCCCACTCATCATCGAGCATTTGCATATCGTGTTTATTCAGGTCAAAGATTTTACTGTAAAAATTCACAATAGGCGTGTCAATGTTATCCCGATAATACTCTAACGTAATTGTCGGATAGCCGTATCTTTCCAACAGAATATTTGTCGCTTCAAAAGCAACGGGCGTATCATTGAGAATTGTACCGTTCCAATCCCAAAGAATATTTTTGTATTTCAATTTTTATCCCCAATTATAATTTCAGGCAATATTCTTCGCTCAACTTCTTTTAATAAAAGCGGTTGAATCTGCGGATATGTCCACTTTGTCGGTAACTCGTCAAATAATTCAATCTTTTCAATTTCGCTGTGCAACTCCGTTTCAAAAGAAGTAATATCCGCAAAATAAATCTTGCCAAATGTTTCTACACCATTGAAATTATCGGAGTCGGTTACCGAGTAAACACAGATTGGCTTGATAGAATAATCAATAGCACCGGTTTCCTCATACAATTCACGCCTTGCGGTATCGTCGATATTTTCGCCTGCTTCTCTGTGACCGCCCGGACATTCGTATGTATCACGCTCTTTATGTTTGCAGAACACCCACTTGCCGTTTGACTTTGCGACAATCACTGCAAATTTTAGTAACTTATCTTCTACTGTATCATAAAACTTTACTTCCATTTTTATATTCCTTTCAATCTTCCATAAGCGTTGCTTTTCTGTACTCTATGTTCATAGTGAATTCCTCCCTAAATACAAATCAATCGTATCGTAAATATTAATAACTCCGCCAATATCACTTGTCAGCCTGCGGATTCGTTTATATACTTTTGATTTGCTTTATATCAGATACAGAACTAATTCCAATCAGATTATAGATATCAGTACCTGTTTTATTGTCAAAATAATCTTTCAAATTGAAAAAGGCTTTCCATTTCGGAATTGTTAAATCATTAAAGCCTCGGCGCAAAGCAACATCGACAAGCCTTTTTTCGATATACACAGGACCATCAGGGAAAGAAATTGCATCACATAGCTGAATTAGCTTGTCATAGTCATCATACTCCGTATTTTCAAGAAAAAATTGTATGAACTTGGTTTCTTCTTCATTGCAATCACTCTGCCCGTTATAGGCGTTAATATTTTTATATGGAAAAGAATGTGTTAAGCATATCCGTGCATTTTCATCATATCCATTTGACAGCATAAAGTTGTAGCCGTCAATGATATGTTTCATATCCGTAACGCCTTCACGCCTGCCTATATCATGCAGCAAGCCGAGAACATAAGCAGTATTTTCATCTAAATTATCACATTTTTCTGCTATTTCTCTTGCACAATGTCCTGCTGTTTTACAATGATTTATCCACAATCCCGGATTGAGCTTTTCGGCTTCACTTAATATTTTTTCTGCTTGAATAATAGTTGGTATTTTCATAATTATATCCCCAATATATCTTCTAGTCCTCTTAAATTGCTTATCGTATAATCAGGTCTTTCGTCATCTGATTTAGGCATAGCAAATCCGCCTAAGCCTTGCTTAATCCATACGGTTTTCATTCCGATTTTATTGGCAGGAACAATATCATTGTCGAGCCTGTCGCCGACCATTACTGCTTCTTCTGCCTTGCAATCAGCTTTACTTAGAGCAATTTCAAAGATACGCAAATCGGGCTTTGCTACGCCCTCCTCGGCAGAAGCTACAACAAGGTTTATGTAATTAAGCAAGCCGATTTTTTCTAACCGTTCTTCACTTCCAAAAGTCTGATTGGCAATAATTCCGATTTTATATTTCTTGCTTAATTTTCTTAAACATTCTTCCGATTCAGGATATACAAATTCGTCATCACTGTTCCAAGGAGCCATAGTCAAGCCGTAATATTCACGTGCCTTATGGTAGCCATTTTGATTGTATTTTGAAATTTCAACCATTTTGTTGTAAAAATCATCATAGCTGACATTTGTATTTGCTACGGTCTTTTCAACTCTTTTTCGGAAAGCTACACTTTCATCAACAAGTGTTGAGCCTATATCAAAGAAAATCCATTTTATGCTTTTCATTGTTCTCCATTTTCCTCATAATCTCATAAATTAGTTCATCTACCTAAATTCTATCACAAAAGCAGGAAAGTAGCAATTAATTTTTGCGTTTTGCTTTATATCAGATACAGACTTGTTGTAAAGCATTTTCTTCTGTGCCTGTCCGATTCTGTTATAGGCTCGGTTGTGCGTTTATCAAACTTTCCGTATGATATGAATTTATAGCTTTTAAACGGCAAAACTTCCAACCGAGGGGACTCGTCAGGTACAGAGGAGCTGGGACATCTTGAGATGATTGGCGCTATTGTATATCAGCTTACACGAGGGCTTAACGAAAAGGAAATCAAGGACTCAGGATTCGAGGACTACTTTGTCGACCACACAACGGGAATTTATCCACAAGGTGCGTCGGGAACACCGTTTTCGGCCGCTTCTTTACAGGTAAAGGGCGACGCTATAACTGACCTGCACGAAGATATGGCAGCAGAACAGAAAGCGCGTTCAACTTATGACAACATTCTAAGATTCTGCGATGATTATGACGTAAAAGACGCCATACGTTTTTTACGTGAACGTGAGGTTGTGCACTATCAGCGCTTTGGTGAAAATCTCAGACTGCTCACTGATAAGCTCGACGAAAAGAACTTCTATGCTTTCAACCCCGAATTTGATAAGCAATGTTTTAGTAACTGTATGAAGAAAAAATAAAACTTTACCTTATTCTATAGCTATATAAATTACTTTTGATTTTTCAAAAAGCAGAGCAGGTAGACTAACACACTGCTCTGCTTTTGTAAAACCACCGTAACATCCATAATAATATATACAATCAAATACCAACGTTTATAGTAACTTTGAAGCTGTTCAAAACTATTTATTACGTTAATATATGATTTTCATTCAGACTTTTCATAAAAAAGACAGTTACCGTCAAGATTTATATTGCTCCTGTGTCCCTCTAAATTTTCATCTTTAGATCCTCCATGATAGTTTGAACAAAAAGTACACTTTTCTTCAACTATTTTTTCTAAACGACATTCATATTCGGCTCTCGTTAATACGGTAATCTCAATTTCACGAATATATTTAATCTGAGAAATATTCAGGTAAACAATTTCTGTTTCTTCGCTTATAAAATAAGGTTCTCTGCAATTATCATCAATAAAGCGAACAAGCTCTATGAATTGTAAATTGCTGTTATTAAGGTACTCTGCAAACTGCATTAAATTTGTTATTCCGTCAGGATATTGATAATATTCATATTCAATTTCAATAGCTTTCACTTTATGTTTCCTCCGTGTTTTTAATAAAAATTAGCTTTCATCGACTTATACAACTAATTAAACAGGCGTTCAATCTGCAATTGACTGAACGCCTGTTATTGTAAAAATTATTTTCTGTTGTTGCGGTTAAAATTACCTCTGCGATCGTTATTATGAGGTCTGCGTGGGCGTGACTGCCTGTCGCTGTCGGGATCGTTTTCCGGAGTGAGCCCGTCAACGTCGATAAGAACCTGACGACGTGAAAGGTTAAGTCTGCCCTTGTCGTCAATCTCCATAACCTTTACACGGATAATATCGCCTACGTTTACAACGTCGGTTACGTTCTCAGTTCTCTTAACGTCAAGCTGTGAAACGTGTACAAGACCTTCTTTACCCGGTGCAATTTCAACAAATGCGCCGAAATCCATAATGCGTGTAACCTTACCGAGGTATATTGCGCCCGGCTCGGGATCAACTGCTATTGTGTTAATAATTTCAATTGCATGCTTACACTTGTCACTGTCAAGACCTGATACAAATACCTGACCGAATTCGCCGTCCTCTTCGATATCAACCTTAACGTCACATTCAGCCTGAATTTCTTTGATAACCTTACCGCTCTTGCCGATAACTTCGCTGATTTTGTCAGCAGGAATTGTTGTTGTGAACATCTTTGGAGCGTATTCCGAAAGCTCGGCTCTCGGCTCAGAGATAGCCTTGAGCATAACCTCATCAAGGATATAAATACGTGCCTTATGAGTCTTTTCAAGTGCCTCTTTAACCATTTCAGGTGTAAGACCGCTGATTTTTAAATCCATTTGAATTGCTGTGATACCTGTGTGAGTACCTGCAACCTTAAAGTCCATATCACCGAAGAAGTCCTCAAGACCCTGAATGTCTACCATTGTCATCCAACGCTCACCCTCAGTGATAAGACCGCAGGAAATACCTGCTACGGGTTCCTTAATCGGAACGCCTGCGTCCATAAGAGCAAGTGTTGAACCGCAGATTGAACCCTGTGAGGTTGAACCGTTTGATGAGAGAACCTCGGAAACAAGTCTTAATGCATAAGGGAACTCCTCAACAGGAGGAATTACAGGAACGAGCGCACGCTCCGCAAGTGCTCCGTGTCCGATTTCACGTCTGCCCGGACCGCGGCTCGGCTTTGTTTCGCCAACCGAGTAGCTCGGGAAGTTATAATGGTGAATATATCTCTTTTCGGTTTCTCCGTCAATACCGTCAAGCAACTGCTTGTCCGATACGGGACCGAGTGTTGCAATTGTGAGAACCTGCGTTTGACCTCTTGTGAACATACCCGAACCGTGAACTCTGGGGATTACGTTAACTTCGGAAGCAAGAGGACGAATATCGTCCATTCCTCTGCCGTCAACACGCTTCTGCTCATCAAGCAGCCAACGGCGCACAATAAACTTCTGCGTCTTATAAAGGCACTCGTCGATAAGCGCTTCGCTTTCGGGATAAATTTCGTCAAACTTCTCGTGAACTTTCTCATAAATAGGCTTCAATCTTTCGTCACGAACAGTCTTATCATCTGTATCAAGAGCGACCTTAACGTCCTCTTCTGCAAATTCCTTGATAGCCTCAAACATATCGTGATCAGGCTCAAGACTGGCAAACTCAAACTTAGGCTTGCCAATTTCAGCCTTTATCTTCTCGATAAACTCAATAATAGGCTGGTTAGCCTCATGGCCTGCCATAATAGCGTTATACATTTCCTCGTCGGAAACGCAGTCAGCGCCTGCTTCAATCATAGCAATTCTTGAGCTTGTTGACGCAACTGTTGTAGCCATTTTTGAAACTTTTCTCTGTTCCTCTGTGGGGTTGATAACGAACTCACCGTCAATCATACCAACAGAACAGCCCGAGATAGGACCGTTCCACGGAACGTCTGAAATTGAAATAGCGATTGAAGCGCCAATCATAGCAACGATTTCAGGCTGGCAGTCGGGGTCAACGCTCATTACTGTACATACAATTGAAACGTCATTGCGCATGCTCTTGTCAAAAAGAGGACGAATAGGACGGTCGATTACACGGCTTGTAAGGATAGCCTTTTCGGAAGGTCTGCCCTCTCTCTTAAGATAAGAGCCTGGAATCTTGCCTACGGAGTACATTTTCTCCTCATAATCAACTGAAAGCGGAAAAAAGTCAACTCCCTCTCTGGGTTTTGCCGAAGCGGTAACTGCAACGTGAACTGTTGTATCGCCGTAATGCACAAGGCACGCACCGTTTGCAAGCTGGGTCATTTTGCCTGTTTCAACCTTTAAGGTTCTGCCTGCAAACTCTGTTTCAAATACTCTGTACTTGTCAAAAGTCATCATTTTATTCATTGTAAAATCCTTTCCGAAGTTTTAAACTTCTGTATATTTCAGCGGGATTTTACGCCGATTTAGCAATAAAACCATTTAATAAACCATAAAGCAATTGTTGTATCGTCCCAAATTTAATAATATCCATCAAAATACAAACTAAATCATACTTAGTTTATTCAATCGTTTTACCGCTAAAAAACAGCAAATAAAAATCCCGCAATAAACCGAATTTAGGGCAAGCTTACGCTTGCCCTGAGATTACGAAAATTACTTACGGATACCGAGTCTTGCGATGATAGAACGGTATCTTTCAATATCTACCTTTGTGAGGTAAGCAAGAAGGCTTCTTCTCTGACCAACCATCTTGAGAAGACCGCGTCTGCTGTGGTGGTCCTTCTTGTGAACCTTAAGGTGCTCTGTAAGGTCGTTGATTCTCTTTGTAAGAAGAGCAATCTGAACCTCTGGAGAACCTGTGTCGCCCTCATGAGTAGCGTATTCAGCCATAATAGCCTGTTTTTCTTCTTTTAACATTTTTATTCCACCTTTTTAAAAATTTAAAGCCCTAAGCCGTTAAAGCTATATCTCAGGACAGGGCTGTGAAACTCCGCTATGCGGCTTAATCCCTGCTCCGAGGTATGGGTCAACTGTTACATTGTAGCACATCAAACTTAAAATGTAAAGTATTTTAAGTTAAAAAGTATTGTTTTTTATATTTTTAATTTCCCTTGCCTTGTCAATAAGCTCTTGCTTTTCTTCTTTTGAAAGCATACGATAAATTCCGATAAGCTCACGCTCTTCGTTTGTCAGATTGTACATAGGCATTACAAAATCATGAAGATTCTTCTCGAAATTTTCCTGCCCTAAAATTGCGTTAACATCCACGCCGTAGATAGCGACAATCTTTTTGAGAATTTCAAAGCTCGGCTCAGAAACACCCGTTTCATATTTTGTATATGTGGTACGGTTAAGATTTAAAATATCAGCAATTTCCTGCTGGGTAAAACCGCAAAGTTTTCTATATTTAACAAGGTTCTTACCAAAGGATTGATTTACATTACTGCATTTTCTTTTCGGCATACTTTCACATCCTATTATAAATTAAGGCTACACCTGTTTTACATTATAGTACTTTTTTTTAGCATTTTCTACACTTGTTATTATTATTCACAAAGTATTTTTTCTATTACTCTCACATTTTATTTTCCCCATAAAAGTATTTTTTATGTTAAAGTAATTTTTATTCCAATTAAAAAATATTGAATAAAAGGTCTTGAAAAATTATGTATAATAATATATAATAATGCTTGTATAATTTTAAATTATGCTTGCTGGAGTAGCGCAGCTGGTAGCGCAACTGATTCGTAATCAGTAGGTCGAGGGTTCAAGTCCCTTCTTCAGCTCCAGACGAGTGCCTCGACACGCAAATCGCGTTCGGGGCACTCTTCTTTATTTTATGTTAGATGCCCACGTCAGCACTGACATTTTTCTCATAGTTATAAAAACCGTATTGGAAAGCCGTTTTAAGGCATTTTCAATGCGGTTTTTATTCTATTAAAAAAGCCTGTCCTTTATCGGGCAGGCTTTAAAAATATTCTTTTGTTTTGCTTATTATTCTTCGCTTAAATACTCACCGAGTGCTGAGTTAAAAATCTCTTCTGATTTCTTCATCATTTTTCTTACAGTTATCACACCGCATTTGTCTGAAATCATATCAACCGCCTGAGAATAAACCTCGGGAGTATTATGAGTCATTGAATGAGCGTCACTGCCGAGAATGTCAATCATCCCTTCACCTATCAACTTTAGCAACTTTCTGCGTTTAAAGATTGAGCTTTTCTTTGTATAGTTGCTGATGTTTGTCTGAATTACTACGCCCATATCCCGCAGTTCCTGCAAAGCTCCCTTATCACTCACAAGCACCTCGTATCGTTCAACGTGCGGAATAACGGGAATAAGTCTATGATTTTCAATCAGCATACTAAGCTGCTGCAATGTTTTGTTGGAAAACGATGAACTGTAGCTGAACTCTGTTAAAATATAGCGTGATTTTCCATAGGTAATTCCCGACAAATCATCATTATTAAATAGAAACTTTGTTACGTAAACCTCTGCACCGAGGACTATATTCATACCGTCAGGTTTATTAGGCAAAAACTCCTCGTAAGCAATTTGACGTTTTTTGATAAAATCTTCAACGCTTATTTCGTTTGTATAGAAATGCGGAGTAAAGCATACGTTAGAAACATCCTGTTTTTTCAAGCAATTGAGCAGCGCAAGGCTGTCTTTAACAGTCCTTGCACCGTCGTCAAAGTCAGGCAAAATGTGAGAATGCATATCAAAATACTGCATTATTTTATCACCCGATTAAAGCATTTTGCAAACGAGGTCGCCCATTTCTTCACAACCGACTTTAGTCATTCCGTCTTCGTAAATATCAGGGGTACGGTGGGCTTCAAGAACCTTTGCAACAGCATTTTCAATTGCATCAGCCGCCTCTGGTTTGTCAAGTGAATAGCGAAGCATCATAGCAACGGAGAGTATAGTTGCAAGCGGATTTGCAATTCCCTGACCTGCGATATCGGGCGCAGAACCGTGAATAGGCTCATACAGTCCAAACTTTCCGCCTGAAAGACTTGCAGAAGCAAGCATACCGATTGAGCCGGCAATCATCGAGGCCTCATCGGAGAGAATATCACCGAAGATATTTGAAGTAACTATAACATCAAACTGACGCGGATTTCTGACAAGCTGCATAGCGCAGTTGTCAACATACATATGATTAAGCTCAACCTCGGGATAATCCTTTGAAACTCTGATTACAGTTTCTCTCCAAAGACGCGAGGACTCAAGAACGTTAGCCTTGTCAACGCTTGTGAGCTTTTTGTTTCTTTTCATCGCAAGGTCAAAGGCAACTCTTGCAATTCTTTCAACCTCTGCAACGCTGTACATTTCTGTATCCCACGCAGCAGGCTGACCATCAACTTCTTTTCTGCCTCTTTCTCCAAAGTAGATACCGCCTGTAAGCTCACGAACAATCATAATATCAAGTTTTCCGCCGATAATGTCATCCTTAATCGGTGAAGCACTTTTGAGAGGTCCGAAAATAACTGACGGACGAAGATTTGCAAAAAGTCCGAGTGCTCCTCTGATTCCGAGAAGTCCTGCCTCAGGGCGGTTATTTCCGGGGAGTGAATCCCACTTGGGACCGCCAACCGCACCGAGAATTACGCTGTCGGAAGCCTTGCACTTTGCAACTGTTTCATCGGGAAGCGGAACGCCTGTAGCGTCAATTGCGCATCCTCCGAGAAGTGCCTCGTCATATTCAACAGTAAAACCAAATTTTTCTCCTGCTGTGTCAAGCACCTTTACAGCCTGATTAACAATTTCAGGACCTATGCCGTCACCCTTGAGCAATGTAATTTTATAGTCTGCCATTTTATATTTCTCCTTTAGAATTATTTTTGTTTTATCGCGCAGTAAATGTAACAATAATAATGATATTGGCTATTGAGTTTGATGTAATCTGCGGACATAGCTGATGTGTCCCTACAAATGTAAAATAAGCGTATGCAAAAAATAAAAAATATTTCTTTATGTATTATTGCACAACTGATTAATAAAGATTGTAAATCATGCTACAATTTGACAGAATTTGAACTTATTTACTGTCAATCAAGCTCCCTTTTCATCGGAATTGTCTGAAACACCTCGCACACCTTGTCACGCTGCCACAACATTGGTGTTACCCGCAAAGAATAGCCAAAGCCGTTGTCCATAGTCCACTCAAAAGGTTTTGCCTGCGGAAGTCCGTAAACTGCAAGCAATGTCATAATCACACCTCCGTGAGTGACTATTACACTTTCAGTCGTACCTGTTTTCATAAGTCCCTCGACAATGCTCTCGAACATAAGACAGATTCTTCGGGTAAAATCTGCGTTGCTCTCCCCTCTCGGAGGTTTTACCGAATTGTCGCCTGCGAGCCACTTTTTAAAGTCGGGATTACTTTTTAAACTCTCGGCGGTTTTACCTTCCCACTCTCCGAAATTACACTCTGAAAGTCCTGTAATTGAAAGAGGGTTAAGCTCCGGATAGAGAATCTTGCAGGTTTCAACGCAACGCTTCAGCGGACTTGTAAACACCACCTGCGTTCCGGGGTATCTGTATTCATAATCGAGTTTTTTCAAGTCAGCTTTGCCCTTGTCAGAAAGAGGCACATCGGTTGTTCCGATATACTTGCCTGAAAGCGTTTCATCAATTGCTCCGTGGCGAATGAAATGAATAATATAAGATTTCATAAAATTCTCCAAAACTATTTACAATTTGTTATTGCTTAGTTATACTATTAGTAATAACATAAATTTCATACAAAGTTATTATACTATTAATGAATTTGAGGTGTCAAGGTTTGAACAGTGATTTTCCGAGAATTATTACTTTTTTGCGCAAAGAAAGAGGTTTGAGCCAAAAGCAGGTTGCATCTGACTTGGGAATTTCACAAGCTCTGCTTTCGCACTACGAAAAAGGAATCAGAGAATGCGGTCTTGACTTTCTTGTAAAGGCGGCTGAATATTTTGAGGTATCGTGCGACTATCTGCTCGGCAGGACTGTTCAGCGCAGACTTGCCTCGGTAACTGCCGACGATTTGCCCGAAAGCGATGAGATAAGGCACTTAAAAGGTAATATGATTAATCAGATTAATAAAAAACTCCTGATGAACACAACAACAGTTATTTTTGACTTGCTTGCCCAAATCGGCAGCAAGCGCCTGACGAATGCTGCAAGCAACTACCTGATGAGCGCCGAATATCAGATTTTCAGAACCATTTATTCGGCTCAGGCGCAAAACTCACAGACAATGTTTTCAATTGACCGAAACAGATACAAGAACCTTAATTCTGCGTCAATGTTGATTGATCTTGAAATTATTGATATGCTGATTGAGAAAAACGAGCTTTCTCTTACGCTGTCACCCGACTTAATTTCAACGTATTTTGACAAAGGCGCATCGTCGCTGTTCAACCTCATTCAGTACGCTGAAAGAAATATTAAGAATCTCACACAGAGCAGTAACGGAAGGTGAATTTAATTTATTGTGTTTTAACTACGCATATTCACCCAATATTCATTACTAACACTTAAAAACAAAAAGAGGAAACAGTGTTTTACTGTTTCCTCAAATTTTTTATTTGCAAAATTTTATTCAGCGGAAAACTGGTCTTTGCCCACTGAACAAAGCGGACATACCCAATCCTCAGGAACTTCTTCCCATGGAGTGCCGGGAGCAACGCCGTTATCTGGGTCACCTACTGCTGGGTCATATACGTAACCGCATACATCACATACATATGTCATATTTGCTACCTCATTAACCGAAATATCTCTTTAAAAGACCTGCAAAGCCTGCGCCGTGTCTTGCCTCGTCCTTAGCCATTTCGTGTACTGTGTCGTGGATAGCGTCAAGGTTCTGTGCCTTTGCACGCTTTGCAAGGTCAAATTTGCCTTCGCAAGCGCCTGTTTCAGCGTCTACACGCATCTGGAGGTTCTTCTTTGTGCTGTCTGTGATTACCTCGCCAAGAAGCTCAGCAAACTTTGCAGCGTGCTCTGCCTCTTCAAAAGCATACTTTGTGAATGCGGCTGAAACCTCGGGATAACCCTCTCTGTCAGCAACTCTTGCCATTGCAAGGTACATACCTACTTCACTGCACTCGCCTTCAAAGTTAGCTCTTAAATCCTTGAGAATGTCCTCGCTCACGCCCTGAGCAACACCTACTTCGTGAACTGTAGCAAATGAAGCCTCTTCGTCCATAGGCTTGAACTTATCAGCAGGAGCCTTACATACGGGACAAGCCTCGGGAGCTGTGGGACCTTCGTGAACATAACCGCATACTGTACAATACCATTTCATAATTATTTCTCCTTTGTAATAAATATTAGTGTAAATTATTATTTCTACATTCAGGACAGATTCCGTAGTAAATAACATATCTGCTTTCAACAGCAAATCCTTTTTCGGAAAGCCTTGATGTAAAATCAAAATTCATATTCTCATCCTCTACGTCAAGCACCTTTCCACAACAATTGCAGACAAAATGCGAGTGAGGTTTTACGTCGGCATCGTAGCGTTCCTCACCGTTGACGTTGCAGATTACGCGTACTGTTCCCTCATTCTTGAACAGTGCAATGTTTCTATACACTGTGCCAAGGCTAAGGTCGGGTATGTCGGGTTTTAGTTGATCATAAACCCAACGCGCACTCGGATGAGCGTCTGTTTCGCAAAGCACCTGATAAATGGCGTTGCGCTTTAAACTGAAATTATGTTTTGCCATAATTTTATCCTCGTTTAGTTTTGCTCAAAAATCAGTAATGATTATTGAGTTTATATATAGATTATCATAAAGCAAAATATTTATAATTACTTTTTAGAATTATAAATAAAATTTTATGTGAATATTTCATTTTTATGAGGTGATATTTTGTTAAAAAAATATATACTGAAACATATGTGCTTTATTCTGCTTACTTTTTCGCTTATTTTTACCTCTATTGCATTTTTTTCAGGAGCCGGCAGTACAAAAAATAAAGCTGACAACGACGAGGTATTTCTGCCTATTATAATGTACCACTCAATTTTAAAAGATCAAAAGCTGCAAAATGACTACACTATTTCTCCTACACTTATGGAAAACGATTTAAAATACTTAACAAGCAGCGGATACACAACCGTTACTGTTGACGATTTAATAAATTATGTATATCACGGAAAAAAGCTGCCTGAAAAATGCATTATGCTGACCTTTGACGACGGTTACTACAACAACTACTATTACGCATATCCGTTACTGAAAAAATACAAATGCAAGGCTGTTATCTCTCCGATTGCTTCAATGACAGAAAAGTTTACGCAGACTCAGGATATTTCCGTTTCATACGGTCACATAAGCAACGATGATATAAAGGAAATGGTTAGCAGCGGTTATGTTGAAATTCAGAATCATTCCTACGATATGCACACGCTCAAGCCCAGAAAGGGTGTGTCAAGAAAGCAGGGAGAAAGCTTTGACAACTACAAAAAAGCAATAACCGATGACATTACAAAAGCACAAAATTATCTTGAAAATGTGACAGGCGAAAAGCCAAGCTGTTTTGTATATCCCTTTGGAGCAAAATGCAACAGCACCGAAGAAATTGTGCGTGAGCTTGGTTTTGTATGTACGTTGACCTGCACTGAAAAGCCAAACGTCATTACAAGAGATAAGGAAAGTTTGTTTGAGCTTGGAAGATACAGACGTGACTATAAAGAAAGTATAGAAAGTCTGTTAAAAAGAATTTATTAAAATACAGTTTTTAGATACATAAAAGGATGAAAAGCATATTTTCAATTTATTTTTAATATAATTTAAAAGGAAATCTATAGCAAAATTTACGGAGGTATTGCAATGACTGAAATGCCAAAGGCAAAAAAACATACCGTTATGCTTGACAACAGAGCAAAGCTTGTTATGACAGGTGTGGAGGATGTAAACGGATTTAATGAGGAAACCGTTTCGGTAAAAACAACCTGCGGAACTCTTATAATTAAAGGTGAAAAATTACACATTGACAAGCTTAACCTTGAAACAGGCGATGTTTCAATTGACGGAAAAATCAATGCCATGCAGTACATCGGAAGTGATATGTCACGCTCAAAGCTTTCAAAACTATTCAGATAATGCAGGTGTTTTAGTGGAACTTACTTTTGCTCAACAGTCAACAGCTTTTCTGCTTTCGTTTTTGCCGGGGCTTTGCTTAGGAGCGTTATACGAGGCATTAAGATTTATAAAACTTTGCTTTAATTTTGGAAAAGCAGGCACGATTGTAACCGATATTTTATTTATGCTTTGCTCGTCAATAATACTGTTTTTATTCTCTCTTGCGTTTTTGCTCGGATTTGTGCGTATTTACGTTATTGTCGGGTTCTTTGCAGGATTTTTATTCTTTAAACTGACAGTAGGACGTCTTGTATCAAAAATCTACTGCCCCGTTATTTCATTTTTCAAGAAAAAAACACGAAAGATTCGCAATAAAATAAAAATTTTTACAAAAAAGCTATTGAAAAATGGATACAATATATTGTATAATATTTATAAGAAAATAAGAATATTTGGAAAAGTGCCGCAAACTGCACTTGATAATACAAGGGTTATGGATAGCAATGAAAAAGAAAAATTCTCGTTCAAAAAATTTTCAGGCAGTTCAAAATCCCGAAAGCACAACAATAAAGGAAATAAAGCCTGAAAAAAAGAGAAAAAGACGTTACATTCTGCTTTATCTTGCAATCATCGGATTTGCGTTTTATGCAGTTATTACAATCATTAATCAAAATGTTCAGATTGCAGACAAAAGGTCAGAGCTTAAGGATTTGCAGCAACAGATTAACGTTATTGAAATACAAACACAATATTTACAGAAGGTTCAGGGCTATAAGGGTGATGAACTTTCTGAATATATGGAAAAAATTGCAAAGGAAGAGCTTGGCTATATAAGTGAAGGCGAAAGAATTTTTATTAATGTAGCCGGCGACTAATTTTTATAATTAAAACAATTAAAAAGGGTAGAATATTTTTAAGGGGCAATAAATTTATATGGGTATCGAAGTCGGAATGATTTTAGAAGGTAAAGTGTCGGGAATAACAAAATTCGGAGCATTTGTTGATTTGCCCGATTCCAAAACAGGTATGGTACATATCTCGGAGGTTGCACCGACATTTATTAATGAAATCAGCGATTATGTCAAAATGGGACAAACCGTTAAGGTGAAGGTTCTTGCTTTAAATAACGGCAAAATCAGTTTGTCAATGAAGCAGGCAATGCCCAAAGAACAGCAAAATAAGCCGCAAAGACAAAACAGGAGCAGACAACCGTACAAACCTGCTCCGCCTGTAACGTCACCCGGAAATTACGAGTGGCAGAGTTCTCAGAAAAGTTCTCCGTCATCGTTTGAAGATATGATGTCAAAATTCAAGCAGACAAGTGAAGATAAGATATCTGATCTCAAGCGCGGCGGTGAAAGCCGTGGCTACAGCCGCAGAGGCAACGGCAACGGCAGAAAATAAATTCAGCAAATGCTGAAAGCTATTCCCTATTCGGGAAAATAAAACTTAATACAGGGAGGCAAATTTATGAAAATTACCTACACAGCAAGAAAAGTAAACCTCAGAGATAATTTCAAAGAAAGAGCAGAGAGAAAACTGCTGAAATTTGAAAAGCTGTTTTCAGAGGATGCGGCTGTTAATGTAGTTGTCACCCTCGAAAAAAAACGTCAGACTGTTGAAATAACAATCAGAGATAATGGTATGGTATATCGTGCCGAGAGCACTATGGAAGAAATGAACGATGCTCTCGACAAGGTTGTTGACATACTTATGCGCCAGATTCGCAAGAACAAGACAAGGCTTGAAAAAAGAATCAAAACAGGAATTATCGAAGATTTCGTTATGCAAAATCCCGAAACTGACGAAGTGGAGGACGATGACTACAAGGTTGTTCGTAAAAAACAGGTAATTATAAAACCGATTAGCGTTGACGAGGCTATTCTTGAGATGAATATGGTTAATCATAATTTCTTTATGTTTATCAACGCAGAAACTGATGATGTCAACGTTGTTTATAAACGTGCCGACGGAAATTACGGCTTACTTGAGCCTGCCGCTGACTAAACGACTAAACACACGGTTAATATTATTAATCTGAATTTCAGAGGGTATCGGCAAAACCGGTACCCTTTTTATATTATTTTGGAGGGTATATGAAACTAAATTTTTCTGCACCGTGCATTTTCGGACTTGAGGGAATCTGTGCGAACGAGCTTAGATACCTCGGCATTGAAAACGTAAGAGCCGAAAACGGCAGAGTGCTGTTTAGCGGCGACTTTTGTACGCTTGCAAAGGCAAACATAAATTCCCGCTATGCTGAGCGCATACAGATTCTTCTTGCTGAATTTGAGGCGCATACGTTTGATGAATTGTTTGAAAACGTAAGCAAGATTGAATGGGAAAACTTTATCGGAATTTCCGACGCATTTCCCGTCAAAGGCAGATGTCTGAATTCAAGGCTTATGAGTATTCCCGACTGCCAGAAAATCATAAAAAAAGCCGTTGTATCACGTCTTTCAAATAAATATATGCTCTCTTGGTTTGAAGAAACAGGCTCACTTCATCAGATTCAGTTTTTGATTTTGAATGACAAGGTAAGCGTTATGCTCGACACATCGGGTGCAGGACTTCACAAAAGGGGCTACAGAGCAGAATCAAACGACGCTCCGATTAAGGAAACTCTTGCCGCGGCTATGGCTGAGCTTGCGAGAGTCCGTCCGAATCATTTTGTAAGCGACCCTATGTGCGGAAGCGGCACTATTCTTATTGAGTCTGCAATGAAAGCAATGAATATTGCACCGGGTACTGACAGATATTTTGCCTGCGAAAGGTGGAGCTGTGTTCCCCAAAAGGTTTTTAAAGACGAACGTGAGCTTGCACGCTCAAATGTGAAAACAGACATTGATTTTCACGCAGAAGGCTCGGATATTGACAAAACGGCGCTTGAAACGGCTATGCATAATGCAGAACTTGCAGGAGTTTCGGACAAGATTAAATTTTTTGAGCGTGACATAAAAGACTTTGAGCTTAGCGAAGATTACCAAACGGTTATCACCAATCCCCCCTACGGCGAACGCCTGTTAGACGTAAAATCTGCCGAAGAATTGTACAAGGTTATGGGGCAAAAATTTATCCGTTTAAAGGGCAAAAGCTACACGATTATCACACCCGATGATGACTTTGAAAAAATCTTCGGAAGAAAAGCTGACAAACGCCGCAAAATGTACAATGGCACGCTGAAATGCCAGGTATATATGTACTTTAAATAAATTAAATTAAGGCTTACCGCAAAGAATCTGCTAAACGCACTTTGCTTTCAATCAACTGAATTGCATATAAGCTAAAAGCTCCGCCATTTACTGACGGAGCTTTTTACTGTTAGTATTTATATCAGCTTTGTTTTCTTTTGATGAAAGCATAAACCGACAATGCCGAAACAATCAGCATAATAACAACTGTTGCCGCTGTTGTTGCAACACCTGTTTTAACTGTTCCGTTATTGTTTTCTGAGGTACTTTGTGAAGCTGTTGAAGGCTGAACTTCCGTTGCTCCTGTTGCGCTTGTCGGATTTGATGATGACGTCGCAGGCTGATTAGTCGGAGTAGTTTCAGAGGTCGGCTCGGTTTCAGGCTGAGCAGGCTCTGTTGTCGGTTCTGTTGCAGTTGTCTTTATCATTCGCTTTGTTGTAACGCTATTTGAAATAACATCTTCGTTTTGTGAGAAGAACTTAATCAAAGCCTCGTCACAGGCTGAGTACTCCCCTGTTTCCTCTGCATTTGCAAGCTGAGGATATTCCTCCGACACTGCCGCAAAATTATTTGTTGCTACGGTGTACAGCTTGTTTTTATCAAGCGATTCATTGCCTACTTTGACAGAAATTACTCTTTTCCCAAAGTTGAGATTGAGGTTATATTCAACAGTAATTCCGCCGGCTTGCAGATAGCTTCCGCTATTTTCAGGCCATACATCGTATTCACCTAAATCGTTGGCGGCAATACAATTCTTTTGAATTTCAATTGAGCTTTCAAGAATTTCAACAAGCTGACTGCCTGTAATCTGCTTTGTAACAATATAGTTGCCGAAGGGGCTTACTCCGATTATATCGCCGTATGTAACATCGCCCTTTTGAATTGATGCACGGATTCCGCCTGCGTTTTCAAACGCAATATCGGCACCTGTTTCAAGCAAATATGCGTCTGTTACGGCTCTGCCGAGGTTTGTTTCGTCAATTCTCAAATCCTCCCACACGCCGTCGAGGTCTTCGGGAGAAATTCCGACCACCTCATCTAAAATAACACTCTGCTCAGATTTTATGTTATCAAGCACAGCCTTAACCTCTGTGTTTTCTTCTATATTCTCAACATCAGTATAATCAGCCTTATCGGCATTTATGTCAAGGCTTACAACCTCGCCGTCTGAGTCAAGCGAACAATCAAGGTCAATAAGACCTGCTTCATACAGATAATAGCCGTTTTCGATTACACGTGAGCTTGAGCCGTCGGGTGTTGTTACTTCGGTGTCGATGTCTATATGCTCGTGACCTGCAAGCCAAAGGTCAACTCCGTCAACCTTTGAGGCAAGCGAAACAGGATTGTATGTGTGGGTAAGAGCAATTACAACGTCACATCCCATATTTTCAAGCTCGGAAGAAGCCTTTATTGCGTATTCTGCGGAGTCGGTAAAAGTAAGTCCCTCAACATTTGCACCTGCTGTTTTGCTGTAAATATCAGGGTCTATTACTCCGAAAATTCCTACCTTAAGCTCCTGTCCGTCTTTTGACGCTGTTTCAATATAATACTGATTATCAAAGAACTGCTCGCCGTTTTCATCAACAACATTGCCCGTGAGCATTTCTATATCTGCAAGTTTTACAAGCTCTTTTAATCTGTCTTTACCGTAGTTCCAATCATGGTTGCCGGCTGTCATAACATCATAACCGCAAGCCTTTGTAAGCTCTGCTATTGATTCTCCCTCAACAATAGTTGCGATAGACTGGCCGTGGAACAAGTCGCCCGAATCAATCACCAAATCCATATCTGAAATTTCTGTAAAACTGTCAATCATAGTTTTAAGTTTGGGCATTCCAATAATTTGGCTTCCCGAATTTTCCTCTACCCTTGCGTGAATATCATTAGTATGTACAATTTTAACGCTAAAGTCGGTTGTTTGTTTTTGCTCTGTTGCAAATACACATACTACGCTTGAAGCAGCTAAAGATGCACCGAGCAAAATTGCAGTCAGTTTTTTTAATGTCGTTTTCATTGTTTACTCCTTTATGATTTAAATGTTTTAATGGGATAATTATAACCTTTATGATGATATTTTTCAATAAATAACAAGATATCCCTGTATATTTAAGTATAATTCTATTTTCACTTTAGTTATTTTAAATTACTTTTCAAGCTATATGCGTTATGTTTTCTGCCGCCTTAACAAATTCAAGCACATCCTTAGGTGCATTAATACTGTACAGAAGTCCATAAGGAATGCTGTAATCCCAGTTGACAGGTATAGTAACGAGTCCGGGATGAACCTCCTGCCAACATTCAATTGTGAGCAGAACATTTCCTGTTTCAACACAATGGTTAAATACCGATAAATCATAAAACTGAGGAGTATCTTCAATGCGAATCTGAGGATGATTTTTTTCTAAATCATTGCGTATAAAATCATTTACGCCTGAATCCCCTGCCCTCACCATCATCAGTGTTTCACCGTATAAATCCCTTATATCAATACGGCTTTTTGAAGAAAGCGGGTGATCTCTTGAAACAGCCACCATCTTTTTGTACCTGCCAAGAGGCAGAAACTTACATAATGACAGCCACGCTTTTGAATCGCAGACACCGATTAAAAAATCAAATTTTTCTCCAAGCTTTTCTATTTCCGACAAAATGCCCTCATGATTATCTTCAAAAGGAACAAGATGAAGCTTATAATTGGGAAAGCTTTGATTGACACGATACCACAAATCCATAAAAGGTTTTGCAGGATTAAGCAAAGATGTGCCAACACAGAAAGTAGTATCATAATTATGCGTAACGGCATTTGCGGCGGCAATAGACTTTTTGGAGTAATTAATCATAAACTTTGCATCCCGATAAATAATCTCTCCGGCGGCTGTCAGATGTACGCCTGTCGGAGTTCTATCTATCAGCTTTATGCTAAGATGGTTTTCAAGAGCGTTCATCTGCTTCATAACAGCAGTCGGCGAAATATACAGATGTTCTGCCGCTTTGTTAAAGCTGCCATAATCGCAAACAGCTATGAATGTATCAAGCATAGGATTATACATATTGTCCCTCCAAACTGTGTTTAAACTAACGGTTAATACTATAATAACAAATAGGAAATTCCGTGTCAAGGCACTGCGTGATATACTATAATCAGAAACTTAGAAGGAGGTAACAAAATGTCAAAAAAACTTATTGCCTTTTACTCAAGAGCGGATGAAAACTATGTAAACGGAATGATAAAAACACTTGAAATCGGAAACACAGAAGTTGCCGCAGGTATTATCAAAGAGCTTACAGGCGCTGATTTGTTTAAGATTGAGCAGGCAAAGTCTTATTCAAGCGATTACAACGAGTGTATCGCACAGGCACAGGATGACCAAAGGCAGAACTCCCGTCCGGAACTGACGAATTATCCTGAAACACTTGATGAGTACGATGTAATTTACTTGGGTTATCCAAACTACTGGAGCACCATGCCTATGGCTGTGTTTACATTTTTGGAGCATTTTAATTTCAGTGATAAAACAATCAAGCCGTTCTGCACTCACGAGGGCAGCGGTCTGGGCAGCAGCGTCAGCGATATTAAAAAGCTGTGTCCAAAAGCTAAGATAGAAAAAGGTCTTGCCATTCGAGGCGGAAGCGTAAACCGAGCAAAAAATGATATTGAAAAATGGATTTAGGAGGTTTTTGATATGAACATTAAAGAAATGAGCGTATTTCCTATGGGAGGTACAAACGACGCCTTTGCAAAGTATTTCATAGGTCAGAGCTATCTGAATTTGTTATCCACAGAACAGGTAGTTATAGGCAATGTAACCTTTGAGCCGAGCTGCCGCAATAACTGGCATATTCATCACGCTGACAAAGGCGGCGGTCAAACACTGCTTGTCACCGCAGGAGAGGGCTGGTATCAGGAATGGGGCAAACCGGCAAGGAAGCTTAAAGCCGGAGATGTTGTTAATATCCCTGCCGAGGTAAAGCATTGGCATGGTGCCGCCAGCAACACATGGTTTCAGCATTTAGCAATTGAAGTTCCTGGTGAAAATTGCAGAACAGAATGGTGCGAGCCTGTAAGTGAAGAAGAATACAAAAATTTATAATAAAAAGGAGAACCTGACAATGGCAAAAGTGACAGCAGGAAGAGATGAACTCGGAGAATTTGCTCCGAAATTTGCACAATTTAATGACGATGTACTCTTCGGTGAGGTTTGGTCAAGAGAAGATAAACTGTCGGCAAGGGACAGAAGCATTGTTACAGTGACAGCATTAATGGCAAGCGGAATTTTGGACAGCTCCTTAAAATTCCACATATTAAATGCTAAAAACCACGGAGTATCAAAAGAGGAAATGGCAGAAATTATAACACACGCAGCATTTTATGCAGGATGGCAAAAGGCGTGGGCAGCAATGCGTATGGCTAAAGAAATATGGGAGGAATAACAAAATGAAAAATGTATTGATTATTTCCGCAAGCCCGAGAAAAAACGGTAATTCCGATATTCTCTGCGACAGATTTGCACAGGGTGCTAATGAAAGAGGACATAATGCAGAAAAAGTATTTCTGGCTGAAAAGAATATCAGTTACTGCCGAGGCTGCGGAGTATGTAACTCTACTCACAAATGCATTCAAAAGGACGATATGGCAGAAATTCTTGATAAAATGGTAACAGCAGATGTAATTGTTCTTGCAACACCTGTATATTTTTATTCGATGGACGGTCAGATGAAAACCTTTATTGACCGCACTGTCCCAAGATATACTGAAATTGCCGATAAAGATTTTTACTTTATCATGACAGCTGCTGATACCGAGAAAGCAAGTCTTAATCGCACCATGGAAGGATTTAGAGGTTTTACTGAAGATTGTCTGCCAAATTCAAAAGAAGCAGGAATTATCTACGGCGTAGGTGCATGGCATAACGGCGAGATTAAGTCAACCCCTGCATATAACGAAGCCTATGAAATGGGCAAAAATATATAAAAAGCGCAAACGAATCGAATTTATTGCGGATCCTGCCTTTTAATTGAAGGCGGCACAACTGCCACTTACACTATAATGATTTAACGCAAAAATAATCTGTTGTATTTCTTATAATAATGTCCTATAATAGACTAAAAAAGGAGTAGGATTATTTATGTTATTTATTGAGTATCCAAAATGCACAACCTGCAAAAAGGCAAAAAAGTGGCTTAATGACAACGGCTTTTCGTACACAGACAGACATATTGTTGAAGATAATCCGACAGTTGAAGAAATAAAGGAATGGCACCAAAAAAGCGGACTGGAGCTGAAAAAATTTTTCAACACAAGCGGTATGCTTTATAAGTCAATGAATCTGAAAGATAAGCTTCTCACAATGAGCGATGAAGAAAAATATGAGCTTTTGGCAAGTAACGGTATGCTCGTAAAACGCCCTGTGCTTGTTGACGGTGACAAAATATTTCTTGGATTTAAGACTGAAAAATGGGAAGAAGAACTTAAATAGTTTTAACAGGTACACAGCAATGACATACTTTCTTCAGAGCCGTTGGAAACTTGAGGGCAATCAACTTGTTTACTATGGATTGCGAAATAAAGAAAATCTATTCAAAAATACAATTAAAATCTCACGCAACCAACGCCAAATCATTTCTTCATTGCCAAAAGAGCTTAGTGAAAATGAACTGCGCTTGCTTGGCAAGCTTTTAAAAAATCAGGTTGTCACAGAGGATAAAATACGCAAAATACCAAAGTCAATTAACGAAGCAACGTTTTGCAAAAACTGCAGTGCAAACGACTTTATAATTCCGGGAATCGAGTTTGACGAAAACGGCTTATGCCCTATGTGTCAGACAATTGATGATACAAACGAGCTTAAAAGCATTGTACCTATTGTCAAGGAAATGAAGAAAACAAAAAATTCTCGCTTTGACGTTGCACTTTTCTATACGGGAGGCAAAGATTCTACTTACCTTCTGTACTATCTTGCAAAAGTGAAAAAGTTGCGTGTACTTGCAATGACATGGGAGATTCCGTATATGTCCGAAAGTGCAAGGCAAAGCATTGAAAATGCCAAAAAGCACTTTGACAATGTAGATTTTATTACACGGACAGTTAAACAGGAGGATTTGAAAAAGATATACAAAAAGCTTTATGAAATCAGCGAAAACACCTGTGCCTGTCCTTCGCTTGCATATGTACTATTTTACCCCGAAATGGTTGCAAATCGTGTACCGCTTTTTATGGTAGGCAACGAACCTGCACAAATGCTCGGACTTTATTACAACAGTATGGCTCCGAAAACAGCCTATACTTTTTGGCAAAACAGATTTTTGCAAACACTTGTTAACATAGGGAGAGTTCTTACGCTCCATCCTCCGCTGAAAACCGGACAATTTCATACGCTTGCAGTAATGAAACAACTTGCAAAGGGTGACAATCTGATTAAAAAACTGTCCGGGTATTCCGATGAACTTGTTTCAAATATTGTGACGGCTATTAACGAAGTTCCTCAGTTACTCAAGCCTCTCAAACGCAGTATTCGCCAATCATCACGCACAGGCAACATTCCTGCTTTTGTTCATCTTGATTTTGACGAAATCAGCGGCGGCAGCTACAACTGGAGGAAAATCAAAGATACAATCGTGAACGAATGCGGCTGGGTTGCACCAAAAGATGACGGAAAAGGTCTGCATACAAGCTGTAAAATTGAAAAATGCAAGGAACATTCGCAATTCGTACGATTCTATAATTGCAGAAGCAGAATGATTCCGTTCAGCGCTGTTGAAATTTCATTGGCAAGCAGAAATCGGAATTTATCACGAGAAGAGGCAATTTCGGATATAGAAAATTCATTGGGTTTCTCACTGGATGAAATTCCCGAAACAGAAATTATGTGCAACTTTTTCAGGTAGAAATTATGAATAGGATTTTTTGCTTTTCAGGCACGGGACACAGTATAGCTGTTGCAAAATTTTTTGCAGATTCTTTGAAAACTGAAATCACCGACATATCGCAAGACATGGCAATACCTTATACACAATCCGAAATATCGATTGTTGTTTTCCCTGTTTATTGCGGGAACATCCCCATACCTGTAAAATCGGTTTTGCCGAAAATCAACTCAAAGTTTTTTGTCCTAATTGCAACATACGGCAGAATATCAACAGGCAATGTCTTGTGGGAGAGTTCAAAGCTTGTAAATGGCACGATTATTGCAGCGGAATATGTGCCGACAGGACACACATACCTTAACGAACCTCCCGAATTTGACGTTGATATTTTAAAGATGATTTTACTGCACATTGAACACCCAAAAGAGATTATCTTAAGAAAAGAAAGAAAAGGCATTTTGCCTGTGATTTTTCCGAATTTTCGCAGTCGCCTCGGCATTAAAATCTACCGCACTGCCGATTGTAACAACTGTACTTTATGCGAAAAAAATTGCCCTATGCAGGCAATTACGGAGGGCAATATTGATAAAAGGTGTATTCGCTGTTTGCGTTGTGTAAAGAACTGCCCTAAAAAAGCTTTGAAAGTTTCTTACAATCCATTTTTGAAAAAATATCTAAAACACAAAAGAGAAACTGAACTATAAAACATAAAAAAGGGGCTGTTGCAAATGAATAAGATTTGCGACAGCCCTCAATTTTTGATTGAT
>CANBJR010000011.1 GCA_947369085.1 uncultured Clostridia bacterium
TTTCGGGCTACCCGGTTTTTCTTTTTGGAGCTGTTATTGCGACAGCCCCTTTTATCGTTTACAACTAATCTCTTATTGAAGCCGAATCTTCCATTACGGTGTTTCTTGAATCTCTGAAAAGCAACGAAATGCACCATATTGCCGCAAGACCGACAAGAATATAGATAATTCTGCTGACGATTCCGACTTGTCCTCCGAAAATCCACGCTACGATGTCAAAACGAAAGATTCCGACGCAGCCCCAATTAAGACCGCCTATTACAAGAAGCGTCAACGCTATTTTATCAAGCATTCAAAGTCCTCCTTTAATAATGCTGATAGTAGTGTTAACGCTTTAATTTTAATTATTCACTTAAAAGAAAGAAAAATAAAAATCCGCAAATCAGAAGTCCGAGTAAAATAACACAAAGACCGATTATACGTGTGATTTTTACAGCCTTTTGCAGTTTATATTTAGAAATCATATTGTCAGTCGGAAACGGAAGCAAAATAAGCATAATTCCGAGTATGAAACAGCTTATCGAAGCCACAACAGTTCCCGGAATCTTTGCAAATGGAAACAAAAATATTCCCACAGGTATTCCGAAAACGCAAATCATATTGATAATTGAAAATAATTTTTCAAATTTTTCCCTTGTTTCATAAAACTTATTTGTCAGTGTATGACACTCCGTACTGCAGTACTGCTCAAAGTAAGAAATTTCTTTGGCGCAATAATCGCATTTTTTCAACATAAACACCCTTTCAAGGTTACTACTGCTATTTTAACACAACGCAAAAATGTTTTCAACTTTTATTAATAAACATTTTCAGCATATTGGCTGTTTTGTTGAAAAAATTTTAAATTTTCCGACTGAAAAATTTCTGTAAAATCTGAAAGCTAAAATAACTTAATGACTAAAAAATACGGTTTTATCAGCACTTTAGCAAACGTATATAGTGATTGGCTTCTCTTAAAACATGGTCTGCAAGAAGCGGAAGAATAAGCGAGCGTATTTTATAGCCTGTTATTCCCTCAACGCCTGCCTTTTTGAACTCTTTAAATTTCAGCGTTTCTTCAAGCGACTCAGATTTCATCATTTTGTTCTGCATATTTTTGCAGTTTTCGAGCAGTGTGCCATACGCCTTTGCAAAGCTGTCGGCAGTATTCATAAGCTCTGCTTCTGTAGGGTCAAGCAATCCTCGTATAAACATTGCGTGCTCCATCATTATTCTGTTCCAGAAGCACTCGGTATTTTTCATTGACTCATCAGTAATATCCCCGTCTCTTTCAAGGACAGAAACATATTCTCTGTACAGCCTTGCTTCACGGATAATATGTTCAATAAGTAATGGGTAATTTGCAGTAAAAATCTCACAGTTCAGCACGTTGTGCAATACGTTTTCTTTAAATGAAATCAATCCGTTAAGCAATTTTAGCGCTGTTCTGTTGAGCCGACAAACCTGTGACCAGCTTTCCGGACTAACATGACAGGTACTTTCACCGCTTACAAGCTGCAATTCTCTTTGAGTAAGAACCTTATTAATCGGTATTCCCGTAAAACGCTCCGTTTGATTTTCAGCCTTGGCAGTAAATTCGGTGACAATCTCACCCGAATTCAACACGTTAGTTCTGACTACTCCGTTTGCAAGCGTTATAGCCTGACAAAGAAGCTTTTCAAATTCTTTCATAAAATACTCTGCTTTGTTTGAAAATGACGATGCCGCAGGAGTAAAGCCTGCTTTCAGAAAAAACGAATGTTCTTTCATTATTCTTCCGAAAAACAGATGCAGTTCCAAAGATTTTATAACATAATTTGTCGTATTCATTTTTGCCTCCGTAATCAATAAAATAAGAAACAATACCAGCTTATGTTATATCATTTTATTTTGTTACAAATGCGGGTTGGATTAAAACACAAAACAGGCAGTTCAAAAGCATTTCACTTTTAAGCTGCCTGTTCTGTTTGTAAATTGTCTATGCTCCTACTATTGAAATGTCTTCATAACTTACATCATAATGCGATGTTACCGCGTCGTCAATTACAAGTGCTGATGTATCGTTAAGCTCAGAATCCGGCACTATAACCGTAACTCCCTCGTCACTTATATAGCAAAGACATTCAGAAAAACCCTTTGCCTTGATTATACTTTCAACACTATCCTGAATGGTGAAAGTTTTCAAAAGCTTTTCAACATTTTTCTGAGCTTCTGTCATTTCGCCTTCGCTTACATTTTCAAGATTAAGCGTTTCGTTTGCCTCATCAATCACCTTATCCTGTGTTGCCTGACGTTTTGTACGCTCAGTTGCAAAATAGTTTTTCTGCTCCTTAGACAGCGCCGAGGTCTGCACAGTTTCGTCAGATGTGCTGTCGGACACCGTTGCATTTACATACGAAGCCGCGCCAAGCTCCTTTGAGGTTGTATTTGCCTTTGCACCTGCAAATTGCCAGTTTACATAAACAGCCGTTCCAAGCGCCAGCACAAGAGAAGCAAGAACAATATATTTTTTTTGAAATTTCATAATACTACCGACCTTTATTCTGATAATTTTGTAATACATACTTTTGCCGCCGATATATCAAGCGATTTTGTAACTGCATCGGTTATCCGCTCAACTACGACAGGCGAGTCACCGCCTTCACAAACAACGAGCACTCCTCGAATAACAGGCTCGATTTCCTTTGTTTTTGTTGTACTGTCATCAAGGTAAACATACTCAACGCTGTTTTCCATTGTAAGCAGTACCTCTGTTTTCCCGGCACCTTCAATGTGTGATATTACTGATTGAAGGTCATTTTCAATCTGCGTACTGTAGGTTGTTACAGAAAATTCCTCCTCTCGTTTTTTATCTGACGAATTTCCTATATCTATGTAGTTTGAAAGGAAAATCAGGGCAATCCCCGCTATTCCTGCTATTATGATTATTCTTCGCATTTTGTCGCTGTTAAACAGCTTTTTAACGTGTCCGACCGTTTTGCTTTCGTCCATTTTTCACTCCGTTATTATATTCGGCTGTACCGAAAAATTCTGAAAAGTTATTTCACTTATCAAGTCAGTATACTGCGTGTACTCTTTGTATATATATATGCTGACTGACGAGATGATTATGCTATTATCATCGGTTACGGCTAAAATAATTTCGCAGGAGTTGATTTCAACTCCGTTTTGACGCAGTAAATCTCTGAGCGCTGACTCAAGATTTTTTCTTGTCTGCTTTAAAATTTCTCTGCCGTATGCCTCATCGTCTGTTGAAACAGGTGAGTCGGAAATTTTAGTTTCTGCAATTTCTTTATTAAAGCCGTTTACTGCATTCTTAATCGGCACAATCATTGAGCAGATTATAAATGCACCGAGAACAAGGCTGATAATCTTTTTTGTACCGCCGTCGGTGACAAAATTTGAAACAAGCGTACAAATCAGAGCCGAAGCACAAATTGCCGAGGTAACGGCGAGTATTTCGTTCATCCCGCTCCACCGCCTGTTATAAGGATTATTGCTGTTGAGATTATGTAAACAGCCATAATACAGAGGATAATTGCAAGCAAGGTTGAAAATACGGTTGATACGCTTTCAAGGAGCTTTGAGCATTGCACAAGATTTAACACCTCTGCTGTAGATTTGCCGAGCCACAGCGTTAAAATCCACATAAAGCACTGCAAAATTACAGGCAGAAACACCACTGCAATTGAGATTATTACGAACACTCCCACTCCTGATTTAAGCAAACTTATACTGCCCTGAACAGTTTTGTAAGCGTCCGACAATGCAGACCCGACAATCGGGATAAATGAACTGAGCGAAAATCTTACTGCTCGTGAGGTTACATCGTCAAGAGAAGTTGTAATAATCTGTTTAAATGACAGAAGTGCAGAGAAAATCATCATTGCAAAACTTAAAAGCCATTTTACGGTCTTTGAAATCAAGTTTACAAAACCTGTAAGATTTATATCGGGCGACGCACTTGAAGTCACACTGATTCCAAGAAACATATTGAGCAGAGGAACGATAATTTTTGACGAGAGCTGACCCACTCCCTCGCCTGCCGCAAGCATCATAGAGTAGTAGCTTGCTCCGCTTACAGACCGCCCTGACGATGCCATAATTGTAAACATAACGGGCAGATAGGCAAGCATTATGTTTGAAGCAATTTCAATTACCCCAGCTGTGCTTTTGATTACGTTTATTGCAGGCATTACAACCGCACAGGTTATGCAAAGCGTTGAAACAATGTTGATGGTATTTGAAATATCATTTGAAAGAGAACTCTTGTATGCGGTGAGAATTGAGCAAAGCAGTAACAGTGCAGAAATATTAACAAGACCTTTAAGCGGTGAAGAAATATTTTGTGATGCCGTATTTGCAATTTCACCGATTATTGACGAAAATGAAATTTGTGAAAGGCTGTTTGGGTCAGCACTTCCTGCGCCTATATTTTCAAGACTCTGCTTTGCAGCATCCGACAGACTGTTATACACTCCCGAAAGGTCATAAAGCGCTGAATCTTCCTCTGCTGATACAGGAAAAACCGACATACAGATGAACACAACAGCGGTTATTGTTACTATTAAAAATTTTTTCACGTCATTGCCTCCGTTAATGAGGATGGTTTTAATTACGAAACAAGCGACAGAACTGTGTTTAAAATATCAGAATAAAGCGGTAATGCGGTTATTGTCACCATAATTTTTCCTGCCAGCGACACGTTGCTTGCAAGCGACTGACTTCCTGCGTCTTTACAGGTGTTTACCGCGAATTCCGTTACAAGGCAGATTCCGATTACCTTAAGCAAAATCACGACATAGCTTGTACTGATCTGCGAGGCGGCTATAATGCTGTTCAGCGTATCTATCACGCTTGAAACCTGCGATAATACAGAAAGTAAAATGAGTACCGAACAGGCAAGTCCGAGCATAAGAGCAATTTCGCCGTTTTTCGGCTTTAGCATCACCATAATTATTACGGTAACTGCGGCAAGCACACAAACTGAAAGTATATTCATTTAAAATCCAAAAAGCTGTTTTATTGTTGTAAACAGCGAGCTTATCTGGGTTATTATAAGCGTAAGCACCACAATAAGCCCTGCAAGTGAAGTAAGCATTGCCTGTTCCTCACGTCCGCTGCGTATTAAAAGCTGAGTAAGCACCGCAACGATTATTCCGACTGCCGCAATTTTGAAAATAAGCTCAACGTCCATTTTTACCTCTTATATTATCATTAGAGCCGCTGCCATACCGACAAAAAAGCCCATCGTTTTATATAGCTTTGATTTTTTGTTTATCTCGCTTTCCGCATCCGTAAACTGTTTTTTAAACAGCGAATCATAGAGTTCAAGGTGTTTTAGCTGTCCGTCAACGTCTGTTTTGCCAAGCTGTTCACCGAATTCAAGCAAAAGCTCTTTGTCGCAGTTTTTAAGTCCGAATTTAGAGGGAATTTGGCTTACCCTTTCACACCATACCGTATAAAACGCAGTGTTGTTTTCGTAATTTAATTCAAACAATTCAAGTCCCGATGTACTTGCCGAAAGCGACACAAGCGTAAAAATATCCGACGTGCTGTAACGAAGCTGAGTTGACAGATTAGACACAAAACTTATAATTCTTTTAAAGAAATCTTTTCTCAGAGACAGCTTTTTTGAGCAAAACCATCCTGTCGAAAACCCAGATAGCACGAGCAAAAATCCGCCCAGAAATTTAAGTGCCAAATACGTCACCTGCTTCCGATATTTTTACAACCTTTCCCGGAGTTGTTTTATCGGACAGGAAAACAACTTTTGAAAATGCCCCTGTTTTGAAAATTCTGCGTATATTTTCCTTGCGCTTAAGTTCGTATTCGTTAGCGGCATGGGCGGTTGCAATCACAATTACTCCGCTGTTTACCGTATGTTCAATGGCTTCAATATCGTCTGCCGCTCCGATTTCGTCGCAGATTATAATATCAGGAGCCATACTGCGCACTGCCTGCATCATAGCCTCGCTCTTTTTGTAGGAATCGTACACATCGCACATACCTATGTCATTTCTGAACATACCCGAAACAGCGCCTGCAAGTTCTCCTCTTTCGTCAATAAGCGAAACGTTTTTTCCGCACTGCGTTGAAAATATACGTGCCATATCACGCAGAACAGTTGTTTTTCCCGAACAGGGCGCACCGCAAATCAAAACTCCGCCTCGCAAATTTCCAATCCTTTCAACAAGCTGTTTTGCACATCCCCTATGCTCTCTTGCAATACGAATATTGATTGAGGAAATGTCACGGATATTTACAATTTTGCCGTTATTTACAACAGCCGTACCGCATATTCCAGCACGATGTCCGCCGAACATTGTAACAAAACCGTTTATAATTTCGTTTTGCCTTGTATAAACGGAATAATTGCAGATATTCTGAAAGGTGTCTGCAATGTCAGCTCGCGTCACGTTATACATTGAGCCGTCTATCGGAGTGCTTGTCAGCCCTGAATTTGAGGTTATGTAATATGTTTTGTCTGTACAAACGATGCAAAGCGGTCGGTTAATTCGCAGTCTTATTTCTAATGCAGAATTTTCAAACCGTTCGCTAAACGCATACAGTCTTTTCATAATTGACGGACACAAACATTTTACCGCCTGAGTAAATCGTCCCTTTTCCTGAATGCTTGTCATTTTAAATTCCTCCAAAAGTAATTGTAATTAATACTATGTTGACAAGCATAAAAATATGACCTCACAGAAAAATCCGTTGAGTTCACAGCTTTGCAGGCAAAAATAACAGCTCCCCTCGAAAGGGGAGCCGGGATAAGAACAATATTTAGTTGTATTTAATTAATTCTGACCGATTATTTTGACAGGAAATAGTCCATCATTGTAAAGCCTTTTTCTATGTAATTGCCCGTCTGCTTTGCTTCCTTTTCACAGAAGCACTTAACGCCGCTGTTAATTTCATTTTTGCTGTCATAAATGAGATACGGAACAGGGTTTGAGCTGTGCGTACGAATTGAAAGCGGTGTGGGGTGGTCGGGACAAACAAGAACTGCAAAATCATCGTAGTCCTTCAAAAACTCTGTTACGGGTGCAAGGATGTGCTTGTCAATAAGTTCAATCGCATTTACCTTGTTTTTCGTTTCTCCTCTGTGACCGCACTCGTCGGGAGCTTCAACGTGAACGTAAACAAAGTCTGCACCGTTTTTAAACTCTTCAATTGCAGCTTTACACTTGCCGTCAAAGTTAGTGTCGATATATCCTGTTGCTCCGTCAACGTCAACGCTTTTCATTCCTGCGCAGATTGCAATTCCCTTTAAAAGGTCAACTGCCGAAATCATACTGCCCTTTTTGCCGAACTTACCGAAGAAGCTGTCAAGCTGAGGCTTTGTGCCCTCACCCCAAAGCCAGATTGAGTTTGCAGGACGCTTGCCCTGTGCAACTCTCTGTTTATTAACGGGATGATCCTTGAGCAAATCATAGCTCTTCTTCATAAGCTCATAAAGCTTTGCAGTATCATCACCCTTGGGAATGTACTCGGTAATAACACGGTTTGATATATCGTGAGGAGGAGTAAGCTCCCCGGGATTAGGATTTCCGTTGTTCCAGACAAGGCAATGACGGTACGAAACACCCGAATAGAACTTGAAAGTTTCATTGCCGAGCTTTTCCTGAATATAATCAATTAAAATTTTTGCCTCCTGCGTTGAAATATCACCGCCGCAGTAGTCAACCATAGTTTTATCCTCATAATTTTCCTCATCGGAAAGTGTTACAAGGTTGCATCTTAAAGTAACGTCAGTATCCTTTAAATCAATTCCGATACTTGCGGCTTCAAGCGGAGAACGTCCGCTGTAGTAGATTGCAGGCTCATATCCTAAAACGGAAAGGTTAGCAACGTCGCTTCCGGGCTTTAACCCTTCTGCAACAGTCTTTACCATTCCTACTTCACCTTTTTCAGCAAATCTGTCCATACAAGGCTTTGCAGCCTTTTCCATGGGAGTTTTGCCCCCAAGCGCCTCAAGCGGCTCGTCAGCCATTCCGTCACACAGCATTACAAAATATTTCATATAATAATCCCATAGCCTTTCCGCCCACTTTTTCCATCAAAATCTTCCACCTTATCGTGGGCTGATAAAGTTTAAGCAATATAAACACTCTATAAAACAAACAATGTAAATTGTCACAATGCTTGTTTATTACTTTTGCAAAGTTCCAAGACTTGCACATTTTAAGTATGCATTGATAAATCCGTCGAGGTCGCCGTCCATAACGCCCTGAATGTTACCTGTTTCAAAGCCTGTTCTGTGGTCCTTTACCATCGTATACGGCATAAACACGTAGCTTCTTATCTGAGAACCCCAAGTAATTTCTTTCTGAACGCCCTTGATATCTTCAATTTTTTCAAGGTGCTCACGCTCTTTGATTTCAACTAACTTTGAAATAAGCATTTTCATAGCAACATCACGGTTCTGATACTGGCTTCGCTCAACCTGACTTGCTACTACAATACCTGTCGGAATATGAGTAAGACGAACGGCAGATGAGGTTTTGTTAACCTTCTGTCCGCCTGCACCGCTTGCACGGTAAACGTCCATTTTTATATCTTCGGGTGCAATATTTACCTGAATATCATCATCCATTTCGGGCATAACCTCTAATGAAGAAAAGCTCGTGTGACGTCTGCCTGCCGAGTCAAACGGAGATACTCGCACAAGGCGGTGAACGCCTGCTTCACCTTTGAGATAACCGTATGCATTCTCGCCCTCAATAAGCAAAACTGCGCTTTTAAGTCCGGCTTCGTCGCCGTCAAGGTAATCGACTTCTTTAACCTTAAATCCGTGAGCATCTGCCCAGCGTGAATACATTCTGTAGAGCATTTCCGCCCAGTCCTGTGCTTCGGTTCCGCCCGAGCCTGCATGAAAGGTGAGAATTGCGTTATTTTTATCGTACTCGCCTGTAAGCAAGGTTTGCAGTCTTTGTTTTTCGAGGTTTTCCTTTACAGCGTTAACCTCGCTTTCAGCTTCTTCAAGAAGCGACAAGTCTTCCTCTTCATTAGCAAGCTCAATCAATGCAGCTGTGTCCTCGTATTTTGCAACAAGACCCTCGTATGCTTCTACCTTGCCTTTTAGCGCACCTGTTCTCTGCAAAACCTTCTGCGACTTTTCAACGTCATCCCAGAATCCGGGTTCGGTAGCCTTTAGCTCAAGCTGCTGAATTTCGGACAGCATTCCTTTCATTCCGAGAGCGTCGGACAAATCGTCAATTTCAGGCTTTAATGCCTGAAGTCCGAGCAGCAATTCTTCAAACTGTACCATAAACACATACCTTTCTTTGATATATATTTTCATATTACATTATCTTTTCACAATTTATTATTATACCAAATTCATGTATAAAAGTAAACTTGTATTTTTAATAAATTATTGTTGTTGCATTTATAGTTTTTATTTGTTATAATTAGATAGAAATAATATACGGAGGAAATTATGGAATTTACTCAATACAAATGCCCCGTATGCAATGAGCAATTCAAAAGCGGCGACGATATTGTTGTGTGTCCCGAATGCGGCACACCTCACCACCGTGAATGTTATGAAAAAAACGAACATTGCTTTTATGCGGACAAACATCCAGAGGATTTTTCCTTTGAAGAAACATACAGCGAAAATAATAATGATTCTGAAAAAAACGACGGCAATACAATAACCTGTAAAAAATGCGGTTTTGAGAACGAAAAGTCCACATTTTACTGTCTGAAATGCGGTTTTCCTCTTAATGAACAGGATAGAAATCAAAACTATCAAAATACACAAAATACTAGCAACGACAACAACAGTCAGCCTTTTAATCAGGGCGTTCCCCCATTCGGTTTTGGCACAACAGGAGCTCCGTTTGACCCAATGGCAGGAATTAACAGTGACGAGCCGATTGCAGACAATGTAACTGCCGGTGAGATGTCAAAATTTGTCGGCAAAAACACACCGTATTTTATGATTGTATTTAACCGAATCAAAAAATTCGGAAGCTCCCGCTTTAACTTTGCGGCTTTTCTGTTCTCGGGAGTATATTTCCTTTACAGAAAAATGATTGCTATAGGAGTAATACTTACCCTGCTAGTAATCGGACTTACTGTCGGTGAAGCATTTATTCAGCTTATGCCTGAATATCAGGAACTTATAAGCAAACTTCTGAATATGCAAAACGGCGCACAGATGTTTTATTCTTTCTCAATTTCGTCGGATTTTTCTATGAATGAAATTCTCTTTATGTATTCGCCGTATATATTAAGTCTTGTAAAGGGAATTATTATGTTTGTCTGCGGTTTTACGGCAAACCGAGCATATTACAAGCACTGTACAAAGAAAATTAATCTTATCAAGACCAAAGTTGACTCAACTAATATCAACAAGGAGCTTGAAAACTGCGGAGGAGTTAATCTTGCGCTTGCAATATCTTTTGAAGCTGCGTTCATTATTATCTCTTACATTCCGCTTCTAGTCAATTTTTAAAATTTATCATTTTTATTTTTCGGAGGACTGAAATGAAAATTACCAAAGCAGTTATTCCTGCGGCAGGTTTAGGTACAAGAGTACTTCCTGCTACAAAAAATATGCCTAAGGAAATGTTCCCCATTGTTGACAAACCAACAATTCAATACATTGTTGAAGAAGCTGTTGCCGCCGGAATCACAGATATTCTTATTATCACCAACAGAGGCAAGGGTCTGATTGAGGATCATTTTGACGCTTCACCCGAGCTTGAAGCACAGCTTGAAAAAAGCGGTAAAACAGAATTTCTCGAAACTGTAAGAGAAATTTCAAATCTTGCAAACATAACATTTATAAGACAAAAAGAGATGAAGGGTCTTGGCCACGCTGTACTTAAAGCAAAGTCATTTGTTGGAAACGAACCTTTTGCAGTTATGTACGGCGATGGAGTTATCGTCAGTAAAACTCCCGCAATTAAGCAGCTTATCGACTGCTACGGCGAGTATGGCGAGGGTGTTGTGGGCGTAAAGCTTGTGCCCGAACAGGATATTCACAAATACGGCTCGTTGAAGGTTGAAAACCTGCACGATAACGTATTTAAATGTACAGATATGAAAGAAAAGCCGCAGACTAAAGACGAAGTGCTTTCACTGTATTCGATTCTTGACAGGTGCGTACTGCCTGCTGAGATATTTGAAATTCTCGAACGTACTAAACCGGGTGCAGGCGGCGAAATTCAGCTTACTGACGCAATGCGTGAAATTGCAGTTACAAAGGGAATGACAGCAGTTGAATTTGAGGGCAAGCGTTACGATATGGGCAACAAGTTCGGAATTTTGCAGGCACAGATTGAAGTAGGACTTGAACACCCAGAAACAAAGGACCAACTCAGAGAATACATAAAAGAAATCGCAAAAACTTTATAATTACAAATTAATTTTTATTTTACAAACAAAACGAGGCTTCGGAGTAACGAAAGCCTCGTTTTGTTTTTTAACTTATTTTTGCAAATTATTGCAAAACTTCAATATTATTCAATCGCAATCTGTGTAGGCTGATGATTTTCATAAATAGTATAATGAGTGAAGCCTGCACTTTTGGCTACCTCTATTCCCTCTTTTATGCCTTTTCCGACAAAATCAACACTGTGGGAGTCAGTTCCGAGCGTGATATATTTTCCTCCGAGTTCTCTGAAGCGTCTTACAAGCGTTTCGTCGGGCAGGGTTGTTTTTAAATCTTTAAACAAGCCCGAAACGTTAATTTCAAGCGCCTTATTATTGTTAACAAGAATTTTAAATATATTGTCAATATCATCACAAAATACTGAAAGGTCGGGAATTTTACTTGTTTTTTCCTTAATATACCTTAACGGATATGTCATATGTGCAAGGCTGTCAAAATATTTAAACTGAGCCGTTTCTGCAAGTTCGGCAAAGTACAGCTTCAAAATCTTATAAATATCAACCTTTGTCCAGTCAATGTAATAGAAATCCTCCATATCTTTCAGATTGTGCACCGACGCAAGCGTAAAGTCGCTTGCTCCGTAGGCTAACGCTCTTTTGGTGCATTCCATATCATGCATTGGTTCTCCAAGCTCTATTCCGCACAGTATCTTAATTTTATCGGCGTATTTTTGCTTTGCTGACAAAGTTTCGGAAATCGACTTTGGAATGAGTCTGTCAAAATTTCCGTATTCGCAGTTTTCCCCATACTTTATCACCGGCGCTTCGCAGTGGTCGGTTATTGCAATCGCATACAAACCGCTTTTTATGGCGCTTTCACACATTTCATTTACAGAGTTTTCAGCGTCAAACGAATTACTTGAATGCATATGCATATCACACAGTTTCATAAATCCGATACCTCCTAAAAAAATAATAGCATAACAATTAAATTTATGCAAGATTAGCCTTTACATTAGTCAAAAATGAGTATATAATAATCAACAATGAGTTGATATATACTTATATATAATTATTAAAAGGATTTTGCGAAATTATGCAAGTTTTACGCATTAATCCTGCATAATCAGGAGGTTATTTTATGAAAGCGATCATTACAGTTATCGGCAAAGACACAGTAGGTATTCTGGCAAAGGTTTCCGACGCCTGCGCACAAGCAGACGTGAACATTGTTGAAGTTACACAGAGCGTTCTTCAGGATATGTTTGCAATGGTTATGCTTGTTGAAATTGACAAATCGAATATCGGGTTTGAGCAGCTGAAAGAAAGCCTTGATAAGGTTGGAGAAGCTACAGGCACCAAAATCCACGTTATGCACGAAGATATCTTCAACAGTATGCATAAAATTTAAAAGCGGACTGAAAGGATAGTTTATAAAAATGTTAGAAACTAAGGACATACTTGAAACAATAAATATGATAGACAACGAAAACCTTGACGTAAGAACAATTACTATGGGTATTTCGCTTCTTGACTGCATTGACGAGGATATTGACAAAGCCTGCACAAAGGTTTATGACAAAATCTGCCGTTCGGCAAAGGACCTTGTAAAAACAGGCGAGGATATTCAAAAGGAATACGGTATCCCGATTATACACAAGAGAATCTCCGTTACTCCCATCGGTATGGTTGCTGCTCCGTGCCAGAGCAAAAAGGTAGTTAAGTTTGCACACACACTTGACAAAGCGGCTAAGGAACTCGGCGTAAATTTCGTCGGAGGTTACTCAGCGCTTGTTCAGAAGGGCTTTGCAAGCGGCGACTATGCGCTTATTGAGAGCATTCCGCAGGCATTAAGCGAAACCGACTTTGTCTGCTCGTCTGTAAACATCGGCTCAACAAAAGCCGGCATTAATATGGACGCAGTAAAGATGATGGGTAAAATCGTTAAGCAGACGGCTGAAGTTACAGCCGACAGAAACTGTATCGGCGCAGCAAAGCTCGTTGTATTCTGCAATGCACCTGATGATAACCCGTTTATGGCAGGTGCATTTCACGGAGTCGGCGAAGCAGACACCGTAATCAACGTTGGCGTATCGGGTCCGGGCGTTGTAAGAGCTGCGCTTGCAAAGGGCGGTAGTGGCAAAAATATTACAGAAATTGCCGATATGGTAAAGAAAACCGCCTTTAAAATCACACGTATGGGTCAACTTGTTGCTCAGGAAGCAAGCAAAAGACTCTGCGTGCCATTTGGTATTGTTGACCTTTCACTTGCACCGACTCCCGCAGTCGGCGACAGTGTTGCACATATTCTTGAAGAAATGGGACTTGAGGTTTGCGGCTGTCACGGTACAACCGCTGCTCTTGCTCTGCTGAACGACGCTGTTAAAAAAGGCGGCGTTATGGCTTCCTCTCACGTAGGAGGCTTAAGCGGTGCTTTCATTCCCGTTACAGAGGACGCAGGTATGATTGACGCTGCACAAAACGGCTGTCTTGACATTACAAAGCTTGAATCAATGACAGCTGTTTGCTCTGTAGGTCTTGATATGATTGTCGTGCCGGGAGATATTACTCCCGAGGTTATTTCGGCAATTATTGCCGATGAAGCTGCTATCGGAATGGTTAACACCAAAACAACAGCAGTCAGACTGATTCCTGCTATCGGAAAGAAAGCCGGTGATGAACTCAACTTCGGCGGACTTTTAGGCAGAGGTCCCGTAATGCCTGTAAGACAAGGCTCACCCGAGGTATTTATTAATCGAGGAGGAAGAATCCCCGCACCTTTGCAGGCGCTTAAAAACTAACAACTTTTTTCGGAGGTGTTAATGTTTGGAAAATATGATTAAAAAGATTGTTGACGCTGACAACGAAGCCAAGGCAATGGAGGAAAACGCCCTTAAAGAAAAGGAAGAACTCGAAAAAAAGATTGATGAGGAAACTCAGAAAATCTACGATAGCTATATGAAGGACGCCGCTAAAACCGTTAAGCGCAACGATGCTTTGGAGGAAAAGAAAGCCGAAAAGCTTTGGGAGGAAATTCAGAACAAACAGAAATCCGCACATATCAAGCTGCAGTCTGACTACGAGCAAAACTGCGACAAGTGGGTTGACGCAATAGTAAGCCGCACGCTTGAATAATTAAAAATCAATTCTCATCGGGAGGTGTGTGCAAATTATGTCAAACACTTCTTTCGCTGTTCTGACAAAAGCAAGGGCAAAATTCGGGAAAAAACTTACCGAAAAAGACTACGCCAGTTTGCTTGCCTGCCAGAATGTTGCAGAGGTTATGTCATATTTAAAATCAAATACACACTATTCGGCGGCACTTCGTGACATTAATGAAAGAGATGTCCACAGAGGACAACTTGAATCAATGCTGAGGCAAAATCTTTTCTATGAATTCAGCTCGCTTTGCAGATATGAGTCAAGCATAAGCGAAGGATTTTCAAAGTATGTCATTGAAACAGTTGAGGTTGAGCAAATAATAAGATTTTTAATTTTGCTAAACTCCAATTCAACCGAAAAATTTATCTATCAGTTTCCTGCATACTTTTCAAAGCACACGGAAATTGATATTGACAAGCTTGCAAATGCCAAAAATTATGAAGAGTTTTTAAAGGTGCTTTCAAACTCATCGTTTTACGAAATACTAAAAAACTTTTCGCCCGACGAAAAAGGACGACTTCGTATTTCTGAGATTGAAAACAGGCTTTATGATTTTGTATTTTCAAATATGCTTAACATAATCAAGAAAAATACAAAAGGCAATGAAAGACAGGAGCTTACTTCGTTCTTTCTTACCATTAACGATTATAATATTTTTTCAAGGATTTTAAGACTGAAAAAGTACTACAATCTCTCCCCCGACTCAATCAAATCAAACCTTCTTCTCAATTACTGCGACATTAGTCCCAAGGCAATTGATATGATGTGCAGGGCGGAATCCTCGGCAGAGGTATTTTCAATTATGCAATCAACACACAACGGCAAGCTGATTGACAAAATCGGCTATGTTTATGCAAGCGACATAAGTCCGAGAGTTAAGTACAGACTGGCAAGAAAAAATATGCATTTTTCCAACAACCCATCTGTAGTTATGCTTTCTTATATGTTTATTTCCGAAATTGAGCTGATGAATATAGTCAGCCTGATTGAGGGAGTAAGATATAATCTTGATACTAAATTAATACAGTCATTGCTTATCTACTGATTAAGCTTGGCTCTTATAAAGAGGTGATTTTAACTTGGCTGTATCAACCATGCAGGCCGTAAACGTCATCGGTGTTATTGACGACATTGACGACGTTATTTCGGTTCTTGGTGAATCGGGTGTGTTCCATCCCGACGATGTTCCTGCTTTTTACAGCGACACAAAGAATTTTACACACCTGCAAACAAAAAACATCTACGCTGAACCGCTGACTGACCTTAAAGCGTCAATAGGACTTGCAAAGCGCAAGTTCCCTTTGGTTGACGTAAGCGACTTTAACCCAAGCTTTAAGGAAATGGAAATTTTTGCAAATAACACCGCAAAAGAAATTAACGCTCTCATAGATGACAGGGAGTTTATAGCCGAACAACTGCTTGAAGCAAAAGAAAGCCTTAACGACACAAAGCATTTTGTCGGACTCGGCGTTGAAACCGAAAAGCTTTTATCGCTTAATTATCTAAAAACTCGTTTTGGCAGACTTCCAAAGGAAAGCTACGAAAAGCTTTCCGCCTACAAAGACAATCCGTATGTTGACTTCACAATATGCACCGAAGAAAAATCGCATTACTGGGGCGTTTACTTTGCTCCTGTTGATAATTGCATTGAAATCGACAGAATTTTTTCCGGACTGTACTTTGAAAAATGTGACGTTTTAGGTGTCAACGACACCCCCAGAGTTCATCTTCAAAAACTTCAGGAGCTTGTTCCGAAGCTTGAAGAAAAACTTGCCCAGTCACAAAAAAGGCTTGACAGCTATCTTGATATGCATTCTGAGCGTATTACAAAGTATCTTTCAAAACTTGAAGAGCTTTATCTTTACGCAAGGATACGCACAAAAGCACTGCAATATAACAGAAGCTTTATAATAGTCGGCTGGGTTCCGACAGAATTTGCAAAGCCTCTTAAACGCAGACTGAAAAAAATCAGCAGTGTAAGCATAGAATTTACAGACGCTAAAAAAGAGATGGAAAAATCTCCTCCGGTTAAACTCAAAAACTGCTTCCTTGCAAAGCCGTTTGAGTTTTACACAGAAATGTACGGCGTTCCGAAATACAACGAAATTGACCCGTCGCTGTTTATTGCAATCACATATATAATCATATTCGGCATAATGTTTGCCGACCTCGGACAGGGAATTTGCGTGTCCATAGTAGGTTTATTTATGTGGAAACTTAAAAAGATGAAGATTGGCAAAATCCTGTTCCCCTGCGGAATTTCATCAGCATTTTTCGGCACTGTGTTCGGCAGCTTCTTCGGATTTGAAGATGCACTCAATCCGCTGTACAAGGCATTGTTTGGACTTGATGAAAAGCCGATTAATGTTATGCAGTCGCAGTCAATCATTATGATACTGCTTTCAGCCGTCGGCATTGGCATAATGCTTGTAATTGTTGCAATGTGCCTGAACGTTTACAGCTCCATAAAGCAAGGCGACATAGGCAAAGCGCTGTTTGGTTCAAGCGGTGTTGCAGGCATAATATTCTATGGCGCTGTTGTTTTCGGTGTTACAGGACAACTTGCACTTGGGATTAATGTATTAACTCTTCCATATATTATTGGATTGATTGTTGTTCCCTATCTGCTTATCTTCTTCGGCGAACCGCTCGGGTTGCTGATTACGGGTGAACAAGACTGGAAACCTGAAAGCTGGGGCGGATATATTATGGAGCATTTGATTGAGTCAATCGAATTTTTGCTTGAATATGTCACCAACACCGTCAGCTTTTTAAGAGTAGGTGCATTTGTACTTGTTCACGCAGGTATGATGATGGTTGTCTTTGTACTTGCAGAAACAGCAGGTCCTATTGCATACTGGCCTGTTGTTGTATTCGGAAATGTGTTTGTTATGGTTCTTGAGGCTTTGCTTGTTGCAATTCAGGTGCTTCGTCTTGAATATTACGAAATGTTCAGCCGTTTCTACTCGGGCGAAGGCAGACCTTATGAGCCTGTAAGATTAAATATTGATTAATTTTTGGAGGTAAAGATTATGTTATTCAATTTAATTATGTTAGCTGTACCCGTAGTATTTCTTATGGCATCTGCAATTCTTGCAGTTAAGGCATTTGAAAGAGGCAAAAATAAAAAGAAAACCGTATTAACTCAGATTTTCTCATTTGCCGCTGTATTTGCTTTCTGTATGATCTGCCCGATGGTTGCAAGCGCTGCAACAGGCGATGCAGCTGCTGCCGCATCAAGCGGTATGGCTGACGGTCTTGCATATATCGGCGCTGCTCTTGCAACAGGTCTTTCATGTATCGGCGGCGGTATTGCCGTAGGCAACGCTGCTCCTGCTGCAATCGGCGCTACAAGCGAGGATCCTAAGGCATTCGGTAAGGCTATCATCTTTGTTGTACTCGGCGAAGGTATTGCTATTTACGGTATGCTCGTTTCTATCCTTCTTATCTTCGCAAGATAAGTTACGAAACACTGTATTTCATAAAGGATTGATACATTATGAAATTTTTTCTTATAAGTGATAATGTTGATACAAAAATGGGAATGCGTTTTGCAGGCATAGAAGGCGTTGTTGTTCACGAAAAAGAGGACGTACGCCGTGAGCTTACAAACGCAATGAACAGAGAGGATATTGCCGTTATTTTAATGACGGAGCACCTTGTTTCTCTTTGTCCGGACCTTGTATATGAGCTTAAATTAAACCGAAAGCAACCGCTTATTGTTGAAATTCCCGACCGTCACGGCAACGGAAGAACAAAAGACAGTATTACAAAATACGTTCAGGACGCTATCGGAGTTAAGCTCTGATTATCGCTAATTGATTTGCTAAAGAGGTTATATATATGAACAAAACCGCAAAAACGGATAACTTTCTTAAGGCCATTAAAAAATACGCTGACCAGCAGCGCAACGCAATGCGTACCGAGGTTGAGCAGTTAAAAGAGGAAAAAATCAAAGAAGCCGAAATCAAGGCGAAGTATGACAGTGAAAAGCTTATCAAGGATAAGCTTGAAGCAAAGCGCAATGAAGAAACCTCAAAAATTGCAAAGCTCACACAGGAAGGTCAGAAGAAACTCTTCCTTAAAAGAGCCGAAATGACCGACAGCGTGTTTAGAAAAGCAGAAGAAAAGCTGATTGAATACACAAAAACAGCCGAATACTCCGAAAAGCTTTTGGAAAGCGCAAAAAATATTGCCGCTCTTTTCGGCAACGAAAGCTGTACCCTTTACGTAAACGAAAAGGATATGAACTTTGCCGATAAACTCAAATCGCTTTTTGGCCGCGAAACAGATGTTTGCACCGATAAAACAATTAAAATCGGCGGATTAAAAGGCTACTGCAAAGCGTTAAGCATTGTGGCTGACGAAACCCTTGACAGCAAGCTCGGTGCACAGAGAGAATGGTTTATCGAAAATTCAGGACTCAGCGTGCTTTGATTTTCACACTATTTAAACTGTTAATTTCAACCGAAAGAGATGGTAATATAAATGGAAAACAACAATGTTATATACGGAATTAACGGTCCTGTTGTCACCGTAAAGCAAGCCGACTGCTTTGAGATGATGGAAATGGTACACGTTGGAGAGCAAAATCTTGTCGGCGAGGTTATCGGAATCACCGATGATTTTACTACCATTCAGGTTTACGAAGAAACAACAGGTCTTAAACCCGGTGACCCTGTCAGAGGTACGGGAGCACCAATGAACGTTCTTTTGGGACCGGGCATTATTGATAATATTTTTGACGGCATAGAACGTCCTCTAAAGGCTATTGAAGAAAAGTCGGGTGCATTCATCAACCGCGGAGCTTCCGTTTCTTCACTTGATGAAAACAAGCTTTGGAATGTCACAATAAAGGTAAAGGTCGGCGACAGACTTGAAGGCGGACAGATTTACGCTACCCTGCCCGAAACTCCGATTATTGAGCACAGACTTATGCTGCATCCCGAGCTTTCGGGCGTTGTAACAAAGGTTATGCCTGACGGCTACTATAAGCTTTTTGATACGATAGTTGTAATAAAAGATGATGAAGGTATTGAACACAACCTCTGTCTATGTCAAAAATGGCCTATCAGAACCTCACGGCCTGTAAAGAACCGCCTTACTTCTTCTGTTCCGCTTATAACGGGTCAGCGTGTAATTGACACTCTCTTCCCGATTGCAAAGGGCGGTACAGCTGCAATTCCGGGCGGATTCGGAACAGGTAAAACAATGACTCAGCACCAGCTTGCAAAGTGGTGCGACGCCGATATTATTATTTACGTCGGATGCGGCGAGCGCGGCAACGAGATGAGTCAGGTGCTTGAGGAGTTTTCAGAGCTTATCGACCCCAAATCTCAGCGCCCTATGACCGACAGAACAGTACTTATTGCAAACACATCAAATATGCCCGTAGCCGCCAGAGAGGCTTCAATTTACACAGGTATAACGCTCGGTGAATACTACAGAGATATGGGCTATCATGTTGCTATGATGGCTGACTCAACCTCACGTTGGGCTGAGGCTCTGCGTGAAATTTCGGGCAGACTTGAAGAAATGCCTGCCGAAGAAGGCTTTCCTGCTTATCTTCCCTCTCGTCTTGCCGAGTTCTACGAAAGAGGCGGACGTGCAGACGTTCTAAGCGGCGGCGAAGGCTCGGTAACGCTTATCGGTGCAGTTTCTCCGCAGGGCTCCGACTTTTCTGAGCCTGTTACTCAGAACACAAAGCGCTTTACCCGTTGTTTCTGGGCACTTGACAAATCGCTTGCTTATGCAAGGCACTATCCTGCGATCAACTGGATGCAAAGCTACAGCGAATATTTCAACGATCTTGACCCGTGGTTCAAGAAAAATCTGGGCGATGACTTTGTTGAGTACCGCAACAGAACAAGCGCACTTTTGCAGGAAGAAAGTTCACTTATGGAAATCGTAAAGCTTATCGGCTCTGACGTTCTTCCCGATGACCAAAAGCTTGTAATTGAAACTGCAAGAGTAATAAGAGTAGGATTTTTGCAGCAGAACGCTTTCCACGCTGACGATACATTTGTTCCGCTTGAAAAGCAGAAGCTTATGATGAAAACAATACTTCACCTCTATAAGAAAGCTAAGGAAATTGTTGCAAAAGAAATTCCTCTGTCAAAGGTTCTTAATCTGGGACTGTTTGACAAGCTGACAAAGATGAAGTATGACATTCCGAACAGCAAGCCTGAAATGTTTGACGATTACATCAAAGAAATTGACGAAAAGCTTGCTTCATTATTGAAATAAGGGGGAAACGCACAAATGATAATAAATTATGTAGGCGTAAAGGAAATCAACGGTTCGCTTATCGTAATGGACGGCGTTAAGGGCGTTTCCAATGAAGAAATTGTTGACATCCGCCTTGAAAACGGAACAACCCGTCAGGGACGTGTTGTTCAGATTGAGGGCGAAAGAATTGTTGTTCAGGTTTTTGAGGGAACAAGAAGAATCAGCCTTAAAAACACAAGAACTACTCTTACGGGACGTCCTATGGAAATGCCGCTCTCGCCCGAAATTATCGGACGTGTACTTGACGGAGCAGGCAGACCCATTGACGGGCTGGGCGATATTTTCCCTGTAAAGCGTGAAAACATCAACGGCACGCCGATTAATCCTGTTTCACGTGTTTACCCTAAAAACTACATCAATACAGGCATTTCAACCATCGACACACTTATGACTCTTATCAGAGGTCAGAAGCTCCCGATTTTTTCGGGAACAGGTATGACTCACAACGATTTGGCAGTGCAGATTGTACGTCAGGCTAAAATAAGCGGTGCCGACAGCACAAACTTCGGTGTTGTTTTTGCCGCAATGGGCGTTCAGAAAGATGTTGCCGAATACTTCAGAAAAAGCTTTGAAGAAAGCGGCGTTCTTTCAAGAGTTGTAATGCTCCTAAACCTTTCAAACGACCCGATTATCGAAAGAACTTTAACACCGAGATGTGCGCTTACAATTGCAGAATACCTTGCATTTGAGCTTGATATGCACATTCTTGTAATTATGACTGATATGACCTCCTATGCCGAGGCTCTGCGTGAGTTTTCCTCGTCAAAGGGTGAAATTCCCGGACGTAAGGGTTATCCCGGTTACCTTTATTCTGACCTTGCTTCTCTTTATGAACGTGCCGGTATGATTAAAGGTCATCCCGGTTCGGTAACACAGATTCCGATTCTTACAATGCCTAACGATGACATCACTCATCCTATTCCTGACCTTACGGGATATATTACGGAGGGGCAGATAGTTCTTGACCGTTCATTACAGGGACAGGGACTTTATCCGCCTGTCAGCGTTCTTCCCTCGCTTTCACGTCTTATGAAAGACGGTATCGGAAACGGCTACACACGAGGAGATCACCCGTCGCTTGCAAACCAGCTTTTTGCATCTTACGCAAAGGTTATTGATGCAAGGTCACTTGCATCTGTTATCGGCGAAGAAGAACTCTCTCCCACCGACAAGAAGTACATTGAGTTTGGCAAGCTGTTTGAGTCTAAGTTTGTAAATCAGGGCTTTAATGAAAACAGAAGCATTGAACAGAGTCTTGACCTTGGATGGGAATTGCTTTCAACACTACCGAGAGAAGAGCTTGACCGTGTTGATGACGCTATACTTGACAAGTACTACAAAGGCTGAGCCGTAAGGAAAGGAGTACACGTGTATGGCAGTACAGGCAGTACCTACCAAGGGTAATCTGATCAATACCAAAAAATCGCTTATTCTTGCAAAAACGGGATATGAACTGCTCGACAGAAAGCGCAACATTCTCATACGAGAGATGATGACTTTGATTGACCACGCAAACGCCATTCAGCAGAAGATTGACAGAGCTTATGAGGAGGCATACATTGCTTTGCAGACAGCCAACGTAACAAACGGCTTTTGCGAAGACATTTCAAACTCTATTCCCTATGAGGACAGCTTAAAGCTTGACTCTCGAAGCGTTATGGGCGTTGAAATCCCGATTCTCACAATAAGCGAACGCGAACAGCATGACTTTCTTCACTACGGACTGAGAACAACAAACTCTGCAATAGACAAGGTTTATACAAAATTCTCAGAGGTTAAATACCTCACCGTAGAGCTTGCCGAAATTGAAAACAGCGTTTACAGGCTTGCCGATTCAATCAAGAAAACTCAGAAGCGTGCAAACGCTCTGAAAAATATTATGATTCCCAAGTTTGAAGAAACGGTAAAATTTATTTCCGACGCGCTTGACGAAAAAGACAGAGAAGAATTCAGCCGTCTTAAAGTAATCAAGAAGAAAAAGCAGAAAGACGCTGCTTTTAAAAAGGCAAAAGAAGAAAATGAGGAACAATCGGCTTAAAATTTTATATTGCAAAGTAAAAGGGACATCGTTTGATGTCCCTTTTACTTTATAAAAATCAAGGAAAAAACTGGTGTTGTTCCTAATAGGAAAATGTGCATTTTCAGGAACGGCACATGGGTAGTTCCGTTGTAACATATATTTATTCTAACCTTATTAGCTTTATTACTGTTTTTTCATTTTAATTATATCATTATCCCCAAGTGAAATTTTCCTTGCCTGCGCCGATTTCAAAATGATATTTTACTATGCCGAGGTCTATTTTTGTGTAAAAGCCTGTTCCTGCTTTTGCTGTTACCTTTCCGTTATCAAGGTTTAGAGTAAACTTCTGCTGATTCATCGCTGTAGGTGCAAGAAGTGCAGATTCAACGCCTGACTTAAACCAATCGGGGGAATTGCTCTTTAGGTTGCTTACTGCTTCCGCAGGCTTTGATTTATGCTGTACGCCTTGAGTTTTTCCGTAGCCGAGTGCGATAACAACTGTTAATTTCTCACCTTTGTTAATTTGAAAAGCACCGTTTACTTTTTTGTAGCTCATAGCAACCCAGCAGGTATTCAGTCCGAGCTGTTGTGCTTTCAGCACCAGACGTTCTCCGTAATATCCGCACAATTCATCGAGCCTGTCACCCTTTTTTCCGATAAGTGCGATATAATTTGTAACACCGCTGAACTTTCCGTAATGCGCCATAAAGCTGTCAAACGCTTTTGGCTCATTTGTGACAAGCTGAATGTGAAGATTTCCCTCTTTATTGCAAGCTTCAATTTCAGTCTGCAAGGCGTTTAAAATTTCCTTTTCAACAGCTCTTTCTTCGTACTGACGAACGCTGTGGCGGTTTTTGATTGCTTCAGTTAAATCCATAATTTTTCCTCCGGTTTCATATATTTTCACCGCTTCTGTCGGGCAGAGATTCCATAATTTCTTTTGCGTGGGTGAGCATTTGCAAAAGTCTGTTCATTGCATCAGCATCGGCGTCAAAATAGTAATAGTTCTTTGTCCCCTCACGACGCATTTTAACAATGCCTGCCTCTCTGAGTATTTTCAGGTGATGTGAAACAGCAGGACGTGACAGATTTGTCTTTTGAGTTATAGCACCAACACGCACACCGCCGCATTCGCCTATCTGCATCATTTCAAGAATAAGGTGCTGGCGGTTTTCGTCTCCGAGCGCCAAAAGCGTTTTCTGACACGCCTTGAATTCATCAGCCAAATCAATTATTTTTTTCAAAATTTCACATCCTATTTGTTTATCTGTTTAAACAATTATACCACATAATCTTGCAAAAGATACATTCGTAAAGAAAATCAAGACAAATGAATTAAAAATAACAGCGACAAAATTACCTGCCGCTGTCATATCATAACAATTCATTCTTTCTTGTCTTCTGAATTTTTTCTTCCATTTCTGCCGTGCATTTTCTCGTCGTGGTTTATTCCCTTTACCTTGAACAGAATCAAATAGCCTGCGATAAGTGCAAGGAAGGTTGTCTGGGTGTAGAAAAGTGCATAGTCCTTGCTGCTGAAATCGGGTGAATCGTAATCCTTGAGCGAGCTGTCGGGTGATACGGTATAGAGCGGAACGTATTTGTCGTCCTGCGAAGAAATTACCGCTTCATCAATGCTTGATGCTGATACCGTCGCCGCAGTGCAGGAAAGCAGCAAAGAAAGGCATATTAAAACTACAGATAAAGCTTTTTTCATCTATTAACAACTCCGTATAGCATTTTAATTCATTATAGCACGGTTTACACCACTGTTCAACATATTTACTTCAAAAATAACCGTCCACACAGTTGTGAACGGTTATTTGTGTAATTATCTGAAAGTTCCGTTTGCAGGATTGTCAAGCACTTCTCCGTTTTCTGAAAAACGTGAACCGTGGCAGGGACAATCCCACGAATTTTCGGCTCTGTTCCATTTCAGCGCACATCCGAGATGAGGACATCGGTGCTCACTAACAGTGAGCAGATTTTTGGTCGCTTCAAAGCCGTTTGCAAAAAGCTGCGGCTTTAAAATATTGCGTGACGGATTGAACACCTCGGCAAAGTCATTTTTCTTTTCAAGCACAATATCTTTTAAAATCATCGCCGAAACCATCGCCGACGTCATTCCCCACTTGTTAAATCCACTTGCAACGTAAAAATTCGGAGTCCGTTTGGAGTATTGCCCGATATACGGCACTCTGTCAAGACTCATACAGTCCTGCGTTGCCCAGAAACATTCTTCACGTGCTTTGGGATAAACGGTTTTAGCAAATGCCCGAAGTTCGCACCAGTTGCCGCCCTGCTTGCCTGTTCGGTGCCCTCCGCCGCCAAGCAAAAGCAGCTTTCCGTAATTTCTGAAAGACATTCCTTTTTTGTTTTCGTCAACGTACATTCCGTCAATATTCTGAGCATTTTTAAGCGCAACAACATATGAACGGTGCTGATAGAGCTTGAGAAAATAATTGCCGTGCTTATTTATAAACGGAAAATGCGTTGCCGCAATAACCTTATCTGCATATATTTTTCCGCTTTGTGTAACCGCAGTTGTTCCAATCATCTCGTTAACAAAAGTATTTTCAAAAATATTTAGACCTTCGGATATCGCCGCAATAAATTTAATCGGATTAAACTGCGCCTGATTAGGAAACTTCACTGCACCGACGGTCTTTTTAGGAATAATAATATTCTCGCAAAACTCAGCTTTGCTTCTGATTTTTTCCAAAGCTTTCATTTCTTTTTCAAGAATTCTTCGGTTGTAAACCGAGTAAACATAATTGTCCTTTCGCTCAAAATCACAATCAAAATTTTTGCAAATCTCGCAATACTTTTCTAACGCAAGCTCGTTTGCTTTCAGATATTTCTGCGATAAATAAGCGCCCCTGTCAGCAAGAATTTTATGATAAACAAGACCGTGCTGAGCTGTTATTTTTGCGGTAGTTTTGCAGGTTATACCCGAACATATCCTGCTCTTTTCAACAAGTGCGTACTTCACACCGTTTTGGTGCAGAAAATATGCAGTCAGTATTCCTGTGATACCTCCGCCAATAATTAAAACATCTGTGTGAATATCACTGTCAAGCTTAGGAAACTGCGGAATACTTACCGTCTGTTCCCATACTGACATTTTGTTAGCTTTACTTTTAAACTTATCTGTCATATTCAAAATTTACAGTTCTTCAAGGTCAGCCGCCGTAACGTCGTTTTCAAGGTTATCCCTTGCAAGGTCATTGTCAATTGTTGAATAAACAGGCGAAATCGGCTTTTCCTGCGCAAACGGAGTTGTATGATAAACCTTTAGCGACGGAGCTTTTGTACCCGCAATAATCGGATTTGCCTTTTCCTTGCCGTGCTTAGCCTTTCCCTGAATTTCAGGAACTGCCGCCGCTTCATTTCTCGGTTGGGTATGGGTTCTTTCCATACGTTTCATTCCCTGTTTTGCCATTTATATCACCTCAATTTTATATTGTGCGAAGATGAATGTTTTATACTGCAAAGCAATAAATTTCAATCAAAAATTAAAGGTTTCGGGAAAACAACTATTCTTCCCGAAACCTCATGTATTTTACATAAATATTAAATTGTACTCAGATTTTGTCTGCAACCTCTCCAAGACGTTTATAAATGCTGTTTTCAGGAACATATCCCCTTACAAACGACAATGGATAAATATTTGTATTTCTGCCGACTACCGTACCGGGATTCAAAACACTGTTGCATCCGACTTCAACGTGGTCGCCGAGCATTGCGCCGAATTTTTTAACGCCCGTTTCTACCTTTTCTTCACCGCAACGCACAGTTACAAGAGTCTTGTCGCTTTTGAGGTTTGATGTAATAGTGCCTGCTCCTGTGTGCGACTTATAGCCGAGAACACTGTCGCCTATGTAGTTATAGTGCGGCACCTGTACTCCGTCAAACAGAATTGAATTTTTAAGCTCCGTTGAGTTGCCCACAACTGCGCCCCTGCCGACAATTGCGCTTCCTCTTATAAAAGCACAGTGGCGCACTTCAGCGTCCTCGCAGATGATAAGCGGACCGCCGAGATATGCCGACGGGTAAATAGTTGCACTCTTCGCAACCCAGATATTCTCTCCCCTTTGCTCATATATTTCGGGGTCAAGAGTTTTTCCGATTTCAATAATAAAATCTTTAATTTTCGGCAGAGCGTCCCAAGGATACTCCACACTTTCAAACAAAGATTTTGCTATTGTTTTGCTGTAATCAAAAAGATTATTTGCAAGCAAATTTTCATTACACATTAATATACTTCTCCTATAAACATTATATTTTAATCTGAGTTTTAAACCTCGACAAAAAACAGCCAATATCCGCTTGCATCCTTGCCTGCAACAAACTCCACACCACAGCTTTCGTATTTTGAAAACACATATATATTGCCGTTTTGGGGATTTGTAACAGATGCACAGCCGCCGGTGTGCTTCCACTTTTCGGAAAACACATTAAAACCTTTAATTAAAAAACTATCTTTTGAAGTTTTGCCGACATATCTGTAATTACTTGCCATTATCATCAACCTTCTTATATTTTAAATCACCCGACAGCTTTTTATCAAATCCTGTTTTTCTGAAAATCAGTACGGTTAATACTGCGCAAGTCACACCAAGCAAAATTCCGCAAAGCACGTCGGACGGGAAGTGAACATAATTATAAAGCCTTGAAAATGCAATTAATACAGCGACTGCCATTGCCGGAATACCAAACCTTTTGTCACGGAGCAACATCACCGTTGCCGCCGCAAAAGACGAACAACTATGCCCCGATGGAAAGCTGTAGCTGTCAGGCGCCTTTATGAACGGCGTAACCGACGGATTTACCACAAACGGTCTTTCACGTGCGATAAGGTTTTTCAACCCTACTTCACCGATTAAAAATCCGACAATTACTGCACACAGCACCATAACACCCGTTGCCCTTGTTTTACGAAAGCACATCATAATTACAGATGCAATTATCCATATGCCTCCTGCTTCGCCAATATAGCTGAAAAATGCCATTACATAATCAAGGAAAACACATTTTAAAGTATTCTGAATAAAATCAAGAACATGAAAATCTATTGTTTGAATTATCTCAAAAAAATTCAATAAGAATACCTCCTGTTAATTATAACAGATATTTTAAACATTATCAACACAATTATTAACATTGTTTTGCGTTTTTTATTGATTAATTTCAAAATATTTCAACTTAGAATAAAGCATTTCGTCAACAACCGCCTCTATTTCCAATCCCTCGGAAACATATTCTTCGCAAATAAGCGTACCCTTAGTGCGGATTTCATTTGCAAGCCCTGCATTTGTAAACGGAATAAGCAGTTTTACACGCTTCATTCTTACGGGAAGATTGTCTTCAATTGCCTGTAAGAGTTTGTCTACTCCCGTGCCGTTTTTTGCACTTATACGAATATACGAACAAAAATCCTGCGCCAAAACATCGTCCTCAACCAAATCGCACTTATTCAAAACGGTGATAATCGGTCTGTCACCGCATCCGAGAGATTCAAGCAAATCGGTTGTTACATTCATATGAGTTCTCGCTTCTTCACTTGAAGCGTCACAAACATTTAAAATTATATCAGACTGAGCCGCCTCTTCAAGAGTTGAACGGAAAGCCTCAACAAGATGATGCGGCAGTCTGCGAACAAGACCTACCGTATCAATCAGCATCACCGTAACGCCGCCTGGCAGTTTAAGCGCACGCGAAGTCGGGTCAAGCGTTGCAAAAAGTTTGTCCTGTGCAAGCACGCCTGCATCGGTCAAATAATTCATCAGCGTTGACTTTCCTGCGTTTGTGTAGCCGACTATTGCAACAGTTATTACGCCGTCCTTTTTGCGCCTTTTTCTAAGCATACCACGATGCTTTTCAAGGTCAGACAGTTCTTCTTTGAGTGTTTCCATTCTGCGCCTTATGTGACGTCTGTCGGTTTCAAGCTTGGTTTCACCCGGACCTCTTGTGCCTATACCTCCGCCGAGCCTTGACATTGCAATTCCTTTACCCGTAAGGCGAGGAAGCATATATTTTAACTGTGCAAGCTCAACCTGAAGTTTACCTTCCTTTGAACGTGCTCTTTGAGCAAAAATATCGAGAATCAGCGTTGTTCGGTCAATTACTCTCACATCAGTTACAGACTCCATATTTTTTATCTGTGTAGGCGAAAGCTCACTGTCAACTACAATTAAATCTATCTCCTGCGCTTTGCAGATTTCGGTAATTTCAGCAAGCTTTCCCGTTCCGACATACGTTGCAGTTTCAACCTTATTTAAGTTCTGCGTAACCGAAAAAACAGGGTCGGCTCCTGCGCTTTTCACAAGCTCAAACAGCTCCTCAAGTGAAGCCTGAGCGTCATATTCTCCCGTATCAACGCTTACAAGCAGTGCTCGGGTTATTTTTTCTTCGTTGCTTTTAAGTTCCATAATATTTCCTTTGTTACAATTATTAGAATGATTACATTTAACAGTCCGAATTAAATAATTACTTTACTATTTTTCCAATTAGTAGTATAATATATCAGTATTCATTTGTAAATGACAGACTTTACAATTTATCAAATATTTTTCCGAGGTCTTATATATGGATAAAAAATATGACGTCATTATTGTCGGCACTGGTGCCGCCGGTTTGTATGCTGCGCTGAATTTTCCGAAGGATATTAGCGTTCTGCTTGTTTCAAAACGTGAATTGCCGCTTTCAAACAGCTCGCTTGCACAAGGCGGCGTTGCCTGCGTACTTGACACCGTTCACGACAACTATAAACTTCATATAAACGATACGCTGATTGCAGGTAAGTATAAAAACAACCTTTCTGCAGTTGAAAAGCTTGTTTCGGAAGGTCCATTAGATGTAATGAAAATCAAGGAACTGGGTGTTGATTTTGACTTAAACCCCGACGGCACTATGTGCAAAACGCTTGAGGCAGGCCACAGCCGCCACAGAATTGTTCATCACAAGGACTCAACAGGCAAGGCGATTGTTGACAGACTCATTGAAGTTGTCAGCACTCTGCCTAACGTTACTATTTGCGATAACGCGCTTGTATATTCAATCGATAAGGCTCTAAACGGCTTTTACATAAGTATTTTGAAGGACGGCAAAAGCAGTCATTTCGGCTGTAACTACTGCTTGCTTGCCACGGGCGGAATAGGCAGAGTTTATAAGTACACAACAAACTCAGCAATTGCAACCGGTGACGGAATTGCGTTTGCGTATATGCTCGGCGCAAAAATAAACCATCTTTCACGTGTGCAGTTTCACCCAACGGCATTTGCCGCTGATAAAGACAGAGAGCGTTTTCTGATAAGCGAAGCGGTACGAGGTGAGGGCGCTGTTCTTTTAAACTGCAACGGCGAACGCTTTGCTTTTGACTACGACAGCAGGGGTGAGCTTGCACCGAGAGATGTTGTATCAAACGCAATTATAAGAGAATCAATTAAAACTAAAAGCGAGAATTTTTATCTTGATATAACTCACAAGCCTGCTGATTTCCTTAAAGAAAGATTTCCGATGATTTCTCAGAGATGTCTTGAAGAGGGCGTTGACATTACAAAAGACAGAATCCCCGTCTTTCCGTGCCAGCACTACCTTATGGGCGGAATCAATGTTGACCTTGACGCAAAAACATCGATTGACGGTCTGTATGCCGCAGGTGAATGTTCTCACACAGGCGTTCACGGCGCAAACCGCCTTGCAAGCAATTCACTTCTTGAAGCGCTTGTATTTTCACGCTCGGCGGCACAGGACATTACCCAAAGGATTAAAAAATACGGCAGAAAACCGCTTGGCAGGGAGCCTGCTTATAAATCCACCGACGGCACACCTATGCCGCACGGATATCGCTCGCAGATAAGAGAGATTTTGCAGGACACTTACTTTGTAATTCCGAAGCCTGAAAAGTATGACGAAAGTTATGAAAAGGTTGAAAAAATTGTCGACGCACTTTTCAGCGAGGATTACGAAATTACATCTGACCTTGTTGAAGCCAGAAGCATTGCAATTGTTGCAAGCATAATTCTTGAAGAAGTACGGGAGGGCATTAACCTATGATTTTAAACAGCATTTATGTTGACAATCTTATTAAAACAGCTTTGCTTGAGGACATTAACTACCTCGACACCACAACCGATTATCTGATTGACGAAGAGCAGGAAAACACCGCTAAATTTCTTGCAAAAAGCGACGGCGTACTCTGCGGACTTGAGGTTGCATTAAGAGTATTTGAAATTTTACAGCCTAACGGATTTGAATCAAAGGTTTTCAAAAAAGACGGCGACAAGCTTGAAAAAGGCGACATTATTGCAGAAATTCACGGAAAGACAAGAACAATTTTAAAAGGTGAACGCACTGCCCTTAACCTTATTCAGCATATGAGCGGAGTTGCAACGGCAACAAACAAAGCCGTAGAACTTGTAAAGGGCACTAACGCTTCAATTGCAGATACAAGGAAAACTCTTCCGGGAATGCGTCCTCTGCAAAAATATGCCGTAACTGTCGGCGGCGGCAGAAACCACCGCTACAATCTCTCCGACGCCGCAATGCTTAAGGACAACCACGTTGACGCAGGCGGCGGAATTGCAAACGCTGTTGCAAAGCTCAAGACCAAGCTCGGTCATATGACAAAGGTTGAACTTGAAGTAAGAAACCTTGACGAGTTACAGCAGGCTCTTGACGCGAATGTTGACGTAATTATGCTCGACAATATGAGCACAGAAATGATGAAAAAGGCTGTTGAAATTACCGACGGCAGAGCATTGCTGGAGGCAAGCGGAGGAATTACCGATGAAAGACTGCGTGAAATTGCCGAAACAGGTGTTGATATTATTTCAATGGGCGCACTCACCCACTCGGTAACAGCGTTTGACATTTCATTAAAAATTGCTAAGGATTAATTAAATTACGAGAGCAACTTAAACTGTTTTACGTATTTTACTTTATTAAAATAAGGTGGTATTTGTTTTGAACAAAAAAGTTATGATGTTGTGTGAAAGTGCTGTTATGATTGCGCTTGCAACTGTTTTGAGTATGCTTAAAATTGAATGGCCGTTCGGCGGAAGTATTACTGTCTGCTCAATGCTCCCGATTCTTATTATTGGCTATCGCTACAAGCCTTTGTGGGGATGTTTTACCGGCGTTGTTTACGGACTTATTCAGCTTTTGCTCGGTATGTCAAACTTTACTTATGCAACATCGGGAATTGCAGTTGTTACGATTGCACTTTTTGACTACCTGATAGCTTACGGCGTTGCGGGACTGGGCGGAATTTTCAGAGGAGTTAAAAATCAAGCAGTCGGCTTGGGACTCGGAGCAATGCTTACCGGCTTTTTGCGTTTTGTTTGTCATTTTATAAGTGGTGTTACTGTATGGGCAGGTTTTGCCGAGGATATGCCTGCATGGCTTTATTCTCTAACCTACAACGGCGCATATATGTTGCCCGAAACGATTATTCTTATTGTCGGAGCTGTTTTAATTGGTCTGATTATTGATTTCAGAAATCCTAAGCTTAAAGGTATAAAACGAAAATAATCATTCCATACATTTTACGACTAATTCCAATTTAATTTGGATACAATGACAAATACAGACAATAATATAGCAAATAATTTGTTGAACTGTTGGTTTATATGTGGTATCATTTTTTTGATGTCCGCCATTTTGGCTGCAATATTGGGGAGGAATATTGAATGTTAAGGGATTTAAAGCCAACCGACAAAGTCTGCGGTTTTGATGTGCGTCCCGGTCATTATCTTGAAAACGGCGCAACGCCTGTTCGAGGAGGAGTTAATTTCACCATAACTTCTTTTTCAGCGACCTCTTGCACACTGTTGCTTTTTAAACCGCTTGAAGACGAGCCGTACGCAAGGATTCCGTTTCCTGAATCCTATAAAATCGGCAATACTTACTCAATGATTGTTTTCGGACTTGAAATAAACGAATTTGAATACGCTTACTCGCTTGACGGTCCGTATGACGAAAACAAAGGTCTGATATTTGACAAAAACAAGTATGTGCTTGACCCTTACGCAATGGCTGTAACAGGACAGAGCGGCTGGGGCAACAAGCAGAAAAGCGAATGCGTCTACAAGGCTCGTGTTGTTTCAAACGATTACGACTGGGGAAATTTTAAAAAGAAAAACCTTCCTCTTGAAGAACTTATTATATATGAAACTCATGTCAGAGGATTTACTCAAGACAAGTCCTCAAATGTTAAGCACAATGGCACTTTTGCGGGAATAAAGGAGAAAATCCCGTATTTAAAGGAGCTTGGCATTAACGCTGTTGAGCTTATGCCGATTTTTGAATTTGACGAAATGGGTTCATCACGCACATTTAACGGTGAAAAGCTTTATGATTACTGGGGTTACAACACCGTTTGCTTCTTTGCTCCGAATACAAGCTACGAATCTGCCCATGAGCATCACCGTGAGGGCCGAGAGCTTAAAAGCCTTATACGTGAATTGCAGGAAAACGGAATTGAAGTAATTTTAGACGTTGTATTTAATCACACTGCCGAAGGCAACGAATTGGGTCCTCACTTTTCGTTTAAGGGACTTGACAACAATATTTACTATATGCTTACCCCTGATGGCAAGTATTACAATTTCAGCGGCTGCGGAAACGTTCTTAACTGCAATCACCCGATGGTTCAGGAGTTTATTTTAAATTGTCTGCGTTACTGGGTTACGGAGTACAGGGTTGACGGTTTCCGTTTTGACCTTGCATCAATCTTAGGCCGTAACGAGGACGGCTCGCCTATGGACAAGCCTCCTCTGCTAAAGAGCCTTGCGTTTGACCCGATTTTAAGCAATGTAAAACTGATTGCCGAGGCGTGGGATGCAGGCGGACTTTATCAGGTCGGAAGCTTCCCCTCGTGGAACAGATGGGCTGAATGGAACGGCAAATACCGTGACGATATGCGCAGATTTTTAAAGGGTGACGACAACCTTGCGTGGGCTGCCGCTCACAGACTGACAGGTTCAAAGGATCTTTACGACCCGGCTTACAGGGGCAACAACGCTTCTGTAAACTTCCTTACCTGTCATGACGGCTTCACTCTTTACGATATGTACTCATACAACGAAAAGCACAACTATAAAAACGGCTGGAACAATAACGACGGCGCCAATGACAACAACAGCTGGAACTGCGGTGCCGAGGGTGAAACAAACGACAAAAACGTTAACGAGCTTCGACTAAAGATGTGCAAAAATGCTTTTGCAACGCTTATGTGCAGCAGAGGTGCAGCACTGTTCCTTGCAGGTGATGAATTCTGCAACACGCAATTTGGCAATAACAACGCTTATTGTCAGGACAACATAACCTCGTGGCTTGACTGGAGCAGAAAAGAAAAATACAAAGATGTTTTTGAATTTTTCAAATATATGATTTCATTCCGCAAGCGTTTTCACGTTATAACGGCTAACAGACGTGAAGCCACGTGCAGTTTTCCGCCCGAAAGCATACATTCCTGTATTCCGTGGAACACAGAGTTTGACTCAAACACAAGAATGATTGGAGTAATGTATGCAGGTGCAGACAGAAATAACCCTGCGCTTGACGAAATTGTATATTTCGGAATTAACACTTACTGGAATGACGTTAACGTTGAGCTTCCTGCACTCCCGACAGATTACGTTTGGAAGTTATACGTTGATACGGGCAGAAGTTCAAATGACGTAATTACGGAAAATAAAAATATTATTCTTTATAATCGCAGAATCACAATGCACGGCAGAACCGTTATCGCCGCCGTTGCACAAAAACAATAATGATTATTTCAACAAAAACAGGCATCAAATGACGCCTGTTTTTTCTGTTTTAAAAGATAAACAATAATGATTAATATTAGTTCAAAGTTCAGTAACCATTAGCTTCAAACTCAGAACTATCAAATCAACCTGCCGCACCGCCATCAAGCGAATCTATAAGTCCTGCTGTGTATTTCTGAATATCTGTTGCATTATTAATATTTATTTTACCATACGTCTCGCCGACAATTGCATTACAGCGCTGTATCGAAGAAAGCTCTGCATCATCGACAAGCCATTTTTCAATAAGCGTAGCGTCTAAAACATTTACGATTCCGTCAAGGTTTACGTCGCCCTTTATAAACACGCTGTAATCAAAAAGCTCGCCCGAAGCTTCTCTCTCCTGTGTTTCAAGATTAACAAATTTAAGTCCGTACCTATCCGCATAGTTCTTTGCCGCCGTATTTGGATAGCCGTTAATTATAAAGTCCGTAATCATCAAGGATTTAAATTCAAGCTCGCTCATTCCTGTATAAGCAAAAGCATTTTCGCCTATTTCTTCAACATTTTTTCCAAGTGCTACACTTTTAAAGGCACAACTTGAAAAAGCTCCTACGGAAATCACCTTAACACTGTCGGGCAAAATAAGGTCGCATATACTTACACAATTTTTAAATGCGCTCTCCCCTATTTGGCTAAGCGAATTTCCGAACTCAATATTTTTAAGCTTTTTGCAGTTTTCAAAAGTGCTTCCGCCTATTGATATAAGGCTGTCGGGCAGTTTTATGTCCGTAAGTTCGGAACAATCGCTGAATGCTCTCCACTCAAGACTTTCAACACCATCCTCAACAACAACCTTTTCAAGCGCCGGCATTCCGGTAAACGCATTAGATGAAACACTTTTGAATTGTCCGGAGATTATTACTGAAGTAATTTTGTCGGAATGTAATATATCAGAGCTGAAGTATTCGGATAAACCTGAAATTTTTCTTCCGAACATTTCCGATGGAATTACCATTTCGGGTGAATCACCGTTATAGCTAACCAGCATTAACTCTCTTGTTTCCAAATCACCTGCAACACCGTAACCATTACTGTCAGACATATCGCAGACTAGATCAAGATAAACTTCTCCGCTTGTTTCGTCAACAACATAAGCGTTGCCGTCAAATGATAACGGAGCTCCGTTAACCTTTGCAGAGGTAATTATTCCGATAAAGCTTTCAACCGTACATTTGCCGTCGGTTAATTTAATTATCGGCACACTGTCATTGTCTGCCGACAATGAACTAACAGTCATATTTTCATTACAAACCATATTTTCGGAAAAAATCTGTGTATCTTTTGAAGAGCAGTTTTCTATTGTTGTTTCGTAACCGCTTAGATAATACAGTCCTGCCGAATCAACACCGTAAACCGTTGCGTTAATAATATTGCAGTCAGTCAGCTTACATTCCATTAAATAAGAACCGATAACTGCGGCTGAATTTGCTTTTAATTTGCAGTTTGTTACATTGCAGTTTTCGATTATCGAGTTAGTGCAGAAATTAGAAATTAACATCGCACTGTTATCAGAAGTTACCGAACAGTTTTCTAAAGTCACATTTTTAACAGTGGCATTGTAAAGCTCGCCAAACAAGCCTGATTTATAATTGTCCCTTGAGTCAATTACAAAATTGCTCATTTTGTGTCCGTTTCCGTCAAAGATTCCGCTGAAAGCATATTTGGTGTAAATAGTCTGAATTTCACTTCCGCCGAAGTCTAAATCGGCACCGAGTACTATTTTATTAATACTTCTGTCGCCTTTATCTTCAACTTGACTTATAAGTCTGCTGTAGTCATCAACGCTGTTTACAGTAAAAGTAAAATTCTTTACTTTGTCTATGCTGCATTTCAGCAAACAGTATTCATTGTCCATACTGTTTTGCGAGGAATTACTGTCGGCAAGAATTGATTTTGCAGTTTCAAGGTTAACTCTTAACTCTTCAAGAACATCTGCACCGACGCCTTCATCGGGTACAAGATTTTCACCTGTCTTTACAAGCTCCTCAAGCGCTGTTTTGCGTACTTCGCCGTCATTTGAGGTGTATGCCTTTATTGCGGCGTAACCGCATTCAGGTTTATCGGCAACATCTGCCCAGCCTTCGCCGCTTTTCATACAATAGCTTCTGCCTGAAACCTCGTTGTTGCTGTCGGATTTAAAATTCAGAAAAAGGTCTGAATTACTTTTTACTACAACCGAAAACGTATCGCCTGCGCCGAGAGTTACATTATCGGGACAGTCAACCGTGTGAATACCCGTAAAGTCAATTGAGCAATCAAAGCTTGATATAAGATTACCATCCTGCGGTGAAGTAAATCCGCTGTTCAGCTTATAAATTTCAATTTCTACATCAGCAGCACCTACTGTCTGCAGACAAATCTGCTTTAGCACCTCGTTGGATTTTGCCGTAAAAACATTTGCGGCTGACTCAACGTTGAATCCTGCATATGATGTAAGCTGATGCTGATAAATATTGTCAAATTCATCAACGCTCTGCATTTCATAGCTTGCAACACAGCTTAATGGAGTTTCATAGGACATCCAGAAGTATCCCTCATACCCTTTAGCAGTACTGCAGTTCTCTTCGCCCCAGCTGTTTTTGCAAAGCCATGCGCCGTCATTTTCAGGCTGCATTTCAGGGTTAAAGTTCTCTTTGCTAAAGCTGTCATCCCATCCTACTGCTACAACAAGGTGAGCCTGATTATAACTGCCGTCAATCGGATTTCCGTTGTCATAATAAGACTGCATTCCGTCAACCATATAGGTATTTGAATAAAAGCAGTTGTAATTAATTACCACAGCGCCCTTTTCAATAACGGTTTTCTTAATAAGCGCATTATCATTTGTAAGCTCATTATAATCTTTCAGACGATAATCCGAATAATATCTAAGCCCTTCAGGGCAGCTGTCTTTCGATTCGTACGGCAAAAGGTTTTCGGGATATGCGCCGTAGCCTGCACTAAGTCCATGTGCTACCATATCGGCAGAGCCGCCGGTACTTCCTTTGGCAGGGTCATTAATATAGTCGCCGTAAAGCGGTGAACTTTTATCGTCACAATTTGTATGAATATACCATGTGTGACCGCTTTCTGAGAGGTCAAGCGACCGTGAGGGATTATCCCCTTCTTTTGCAGAAAGCTCTGACTGAGAAAGAATGTTTGACTCCATTGACGCAGTAGACGCAAAATCCCAGCACAGACCTTCACTGCCTTGATTTTTAACAGACGTAACCCTGTTGTATTTACGCAAATCGTATTTTGACGGCAAAGAGGTTTCATTTACGTCAACATCGTTGTTAAGCGCTTCAACATCAACCTCATCACCGTTTTCATTGTAATAAGATAAAAGATTGTTATTTTCAATCGAACGTATGTATTGCAAATCCTGCTCGTTTTCAACTGCACTTACAGAGAACAAAGACGCACCGCTGCCTGCAATAAGTGTACATAACAGCAACGAAATTATTTTCTTTTTCATAATAACCTCCACAGCATATGTGTTTTGTAATGCCTTTGTCTGTATTATAATTTAAATAAGCCAAATTGTCTATAATTATTTCTGACTGCACTTGAAAAAAATAATAAAAATGCTTATAATATTCTCAATAAAAGTGTCAAGGAGGTTTGTATGGAAATTAAAACACTTAGCGTAAACGGCAAAGAATATGAAATCATCAAACTGCTCGGCGAAGGCAAAGGCGGCTATTCATACCTTGCAACTGACGGTAATCAAAATTACACATTAAAGCAAATTCACCATAAGCCCTGCGCTTATTATCAATTCGGTGACAAAATTCAATCCGAAATTAACGACTACGAAAGGCTTAAAAAAATCGGAATAACTATGCCCGAAATGCTTGATGCAGACGTTAAGAACGAACGCATATTAAAGGAATACATTGACGGCGAAACAGTTTTTGACCTTGTTTTGCAGGACAAGATGAAAGATGAATATATTGAACAGGTAAAAGCTATGTGCTCACTGCTTTATCCTCAAAACACAAATATTGACTATTTTCCAACTAACTTCATCGTGCAGAATAAAAAAATGTATTACATAGACTACGAGTGCAACGATTATATGGAAGAATGGAATTTTGAAAACTGGGGAATAAAATATTGGAGCCAAACCCCAGAGTTTCTGGAATATGTAAGCAAAAACAAAAGTGATTCTTGATTTTAGAATGCAGATATGATAAAATAGTGTATAAGGATATTTAATAAAAATAAACCGAAAGGATTGATTATAATGAAAAGTTCAGTTTTAAAGGACGGCATAAATGCTGCTCCCCAGCGTACGCTTCTTCACGCTTTAGGTCTTACAGATGAAGAAATCAAAAAGCCGTTAATCGGTATCGTAAGTTCCAAAAACGATATTGTGCCCGGTCATATGAATATTGACAAGGTTGTTGAGGCTGTAAAAATGGGCGTTGCCCTTGCAGGCGGTGTTCCGATAGTATTCCCTGCAATTGCTGTTTGTGACGGTATTGCAATGGGTCATGAGGGTATGAAATATTCTCTTGTTACACGTGAGCTTATTGCCGACTCAACCGAGGCTATGGCTAAGGCGCACGCGTTTGACGGTCTTGTTATGGTTCCCAACTGCGACAAGAACGTTCCCGGACTTCTTATGGCGGCTGCAAGACTTAATATTCCTTCAATTTTTGTTAGCGGCGGTCCTATGCTTGCCGGCAAGGTTGACGGTAAGAAAATCAGCTACTCTACTGTTTCTGAGGCTGTTTCACGCTTTAAGGTAGGCGAAATTGACGAGGAAAAGTTAAGCGAATATGAAAACAACGCTTGTCCGACCTGTGGTTCATGCTCGGGTATGTTCACTGCCAACTCAATGAACTGCCTTACAGAGGTTATCGGTATGGGTCTTAAAGGCAACGGTACTATTCCTGCTGTTTACTCTCAGCGTTTACAGCTTGCAAAGCACGCAGGTATGCAGATTATGGAGCTTGTTAAAAACAACATTCGTCCCCGTGACATTATGACAGAGGAAACATTCAAAAATGCTTTGACAGTTGATATGGCTCTCGGCTGTTCAACAAACACAATGCTTCACCTCCCCGCTATCGCTCACGAGTGCGGAATTGATTTGGATCTTGACATTGCAAATGAAATCTCTGCAAAAACTCCCAACCTCTGCCACCTTGCACCCGCAGGCGAGCACTTTATTGAGGAGCTCAACGAAGCAGGCGGAATTTATGCTGTAATGCACGAGCTGACAAAACTTAATCTTATCAACACCTCGCTTCTCACCTGCACAGGCAAAACTGTTGGTGAAAACATTGAAGGCTGCGAAATTAAGAATACAGAAATCATCAGAACGGTTGAGAATCCCTACAGCAAAACAGGCGGCATTGCCGTATTAAAGGGCAACCTTGCTCCCGACGGCTGTGTTGTAAAAAGAAGTGCAGTTGCACAGGAAATGATGCACCACAAGGGATTTGCAAGAGTGTTTGACTGCGAAGAGGACGCCCTCAACGCAATTTACGACGGCAAAATTAACGAAGGAGATGTTGTTGTTATTCGTTACGAAGGACCTAAGGGCGGTCCCGGAATGAGAGAAATGCTCAACCCCACCTCTGCAATTATGGGCAGCGGTCTTGGCAACTGCGTTGCACTTATCACAGACGGACGTTTCTCAGGCGCTACAAGAGGTGCCGCAATCGGTCACGTTTCACCCGAAGCTGCAGTAGGCGGTCCTATTGCTCTTATTGAAGAAGGCGACACAATAGAAATCGATATTCCAGCAAACACAATCAACGTGCTTGTTTCTGATGAAGAGCTTGCAAAGCGCAAGGCTGCTTGGACACCACGCAAACCTAGAATAACTTCCGGCTATCTTTCGCGTTACGCAAAGCTTGTTACTTCAGGCGCACAAGGTGCAGTTCTTGAGTAAATCGTAAATTTACACAAAACTTAATGCATAAATTTATGCTATTTGCGTTAAATAAACTTTAGAAAAAGCAATATGCACAATTCACCCTTTGCTCTATTGGTCAAAGGGTGAATTTTTTTATTTTGCTCAATTATTGTTGTATATTTTATACAAATATGATATAATTATTTAGACTTAATTCATACAAATGTTGAAATTGAAATAATAACGTCGAATTTAAAATTTTCAAAACGAAAGGAGTTTTCATTTTTGAAACAATATGACGCTAAAAAAATATTAAATATTGCACTTGCAGGACACAACGGCTGCGGTAAAACCTCTGTTGCCGAATCAATCCTCTATCTTTCAAAGGTAAGCGACCGTCTTGGCAAAATAGCAGACGGAAACACAATGCTCGACTTTGATTCAGAAGAAATCAAACGTCAGGCGTCAATTATGACGGCTGTTGCTCCCATAGAGTGGAAGAACACGAAGATTAACCTTATCGACACTCCCGGTCTTTTTGATTTTGCAGGCGGCGTTGCAGAGGGTATGCGTGCCGCTGACACGGCATTGATTGTTGTTTCGGGCAAGGACGGTGTCAATGTCGGAACGGAAAAGGCTGTTGAAGCCGCTACAAAAGCAGGTCTTACCAAAGTGTTCTTTGTAAACGGTCTTTGTGACGAGGACGCTCGTTTCTACCGCGTATTTGAGAACCTCAAGGCAACGTTCGGTCCGTCAGTTTGCCCTGTTGTAGTTCCCTACATCGTTGACGGTCAGGCTAATACTTACGTTAACCTCTTCGACTACAAGGCTTATGAATATTCAACCGACGGTTCTGTTAATCCTACTGCTCTTCCTGATATGGGAAGCAGACTTGAGGGACTTCGTGAAGCTATTAAGGAAGCCGTTGCCGAAACAAGCGAGGAGCTTCTCGACAAGTTTATTATGGGTGAGGAATTTACTCCCGAAGAAATTATCCTCGGTGTAAGTCAGGGTGTAAAAGACGGCACAATCTGCCCTGTATTCTGCGGTGACGCTCATAACACATTTGCTATTGACCAGCTTTTAAACAGTCTTACATGGCTTGCTCCTTCGGCAGCCGACAAGGGCGATGAAATAGGCGTTGACATAAACGGCGAGCCTGTTGAGGTTTCCGTAAATGAAAACGGTGCTGCTGCAGCTATCGTTTTCAAGACTGTTGCTGACCCGTTTATCGGCAGACTTTCATATATCAAGGTTGTATCGGGCAAGGTTGCTCCCGACACACCTCTTATTAATATGCGCACAGGTTCACAGGAAAGAATTACAAAGGTTCTTGCAATGTGCGGCAAAAAGCAGATTGACGTTGATTACATAGGCGCAGGCGACATCGGTGCAATTCCGAAGCTTTCGTCTACAAAGACAGGCGACACACTATGCTCACCGCTTCGCAAGGTTGTGCTTGACGGAATCGACTATCCTGTTTCTTCTTACACAATGGCGATTTATCCTGCTAAGAAAGGTGACGAAGATAAGGTGGCTCAGGCTCTTGCAAAGCTTTGTGACGAAGACCCGACAATTAAGTTTGTCACTAATCATGAAACACACGAAATGCTTATTTCGGGACTTGGCGAACAGCATCTTGACGTTGTAATTTCTAGACTAAAATCAAAATACAATGTTGACGCTTCTCTTCAAAGGCAGAAAATTGCATACAGAGAAACTATCCGCAAAAAGGTTACTGCACAGGGCAGATACAAGAAACAGTCAGGCGGTCACGGACAATTCGGCGACGTATGGATTGAATTTGAGCCTTGCGAAACCGATGATCTCGTATTTGCAGAACGTGTAGTCGGAGGTGCGGTTCCTAAGAACTTCTTCCCTGCTGTTGAAAAGGGACTGCGTGACTCAATCAAGAAGGGTGTGCTTGCAGGATATCCTACAGTAGGAATTAAGGCTACGCTTTATGACGGCTCATACCACCCTGTTGACTCCTCTGAAATGTCGTTTAAAACTGCGGCAAGTCTTGCATACAAAAACGGTATTCCGAACGCTTCTCCAACGCTTTTAGAGCCTATCGGAAGTCTTAAAACTTATGTTCCCGATTCAAATATGGGCGATGTAATGGGCGAAGTGAATAAGCGCAGAGGCAGAGTACTGGGTATGTCCCCTGCCGAAAACGGAATGCAGATTGTTGAGGCTGAGGTGCCGATGGCTGAAATGAGCGACTTCTCAACATTTATCAGGCAGATTACTCAGGGCAGAGGTTCGTTTGAACTTTCATTTGCCCGCTATGAGGACGCACCTGCAAACGTAGCTCAAAAGATTATCGAAAAAGCTAAAGCTGAAATGACAGAATAATCAATCACTGCAAACTTATTCATAAAAATTTACGGACGGATTTCAAAATCCGTCCGTGTTTTGTTGCTGTCTTAAAATATTATTATTTCAAAAGCGTTATTCTGCGCTTGTCGGTAGAAATTATTTTCTCCTCATTCAGTTTTTTAATTTCTCTCATCATTGCACTTCGGTCAACTCCGAGGTAATCTGCTAGGTCGGAAAACGGCAACGGCAATGTAAAACTCCTGCTCTTCTCCTCAGATTCTAGATATTCAAAAAACGACATTAACTTACTGCGTAGCGTTCTCTGACAGAGAATATCAACGTGAGCAAGTGACTTTCTCGCCGTGGTCATCATAATATGGTTAATCAGCATAACGTGCTTAGAACAATTTTTTTCACAGCAAGTAATCAGCTTTTTGTATTTGATAAAATCAACAGTGCACTTTGTTTTTGCGTAAACATAAAATAATTTTTCCTCGGTATCGGGAAGAAAATGTTTTCCGAATGCATTTCCGCGCATATAATAATCAATTATTCTTCTCTGCTCCTCGGAATTTATTGTGGAAAGGTATGCAATTCCACTTTTAATTATTCCAATTATGTCATTTTCAGGTGAACAAATTGTAATAATTTCGCCTCTGTCATATACCCTTTCGACAGGTGCAAAACACTCCTTTAACCCGATTAACTCTGCATTTGTAAGCCTTGAATCAATAGAAATATCATTCATTACAACCACTCCATAATGTGTGTTATTTTTTAGTCCTACACTATATATTGTTATTATAAATCATTTTTGTTGTTTGTGCAACAGTATATTAAAAATTTTTGCTGTATAATTAAACCTGCAATCAAATTTATTGAAAAGGAAGGGAAATAATGAAAATTATTAAGCGAAACGGTTCGGAAGAAGATTTTAATATTGAAAAAATTATCAATGCAGTAAAGAAGGCAAACAACTCCTCTGAAACACGTTTCCTGACTGACGAACAAATCGTTGACATTGCAGAATACGTTGAATATAAATGCAACAAAATTAAAAGAGCGGTTTCTGTAGAAGAAATCCAGGATATGGTTGAGGATCAGCTTATGGCTAAGGGTGCATTTGAGCTTGCACGCCGCTATGTAAGATACCGCTACAACCGTTCTCTTATTCGTAAGGCTAATACAACCGACAACAGAATTCTCTCTCTCATTGAGTGCAATAACGAAGAGGTTAAGCAGGAGAATTCCAACAAAAATCCTACCGTAAACAGTGTTCAGCGTGACTATATGGCAGGTGAAGTAAGCCGTGACCTTACAAGAAGAATGCTGCTTCCTCCCGACATTGTTGAAGCAGACAAGCAGGGTCTTATTCACTTTCACGATGCTGACTACTTTGCACAGCATATGCATAACTGCGACCTCGTAAATCTTGAGGATATGCTGCAAAACGGAACGGTTATCAGCGATACCCTTATTGAAAAGCCGCACAGCTTTTCAACAGCCTGCAACATTGCTACTCAGATTATAGCACAGGTTGCAAGCAACCAATACGGCGGTCAGAGCATAAGCCTTGCTCATCTTGCCCCCTTTGTTCAGATTTCAAGAGAAAAAATCCGCAAGGAAACTATTGCAGAAATTGAAGAACTCGGCTGTGAAGTAAGCGAAGAAAAGCTAAATGAAATTGTTGAAAAACGACTTCGCAAGGAAGTAAACAGAGGCGTTCAGACTATTCAGTATCAGGTTGTAACCCTGCTCACCACTAACGGTCAGGCTCCGTTTGTAACCGTGTTTATGTACCTTAACGAGGCTAAAAACGAACAGGAAAAACAGGATCTTGCCCTTATTATTGAAGAAACCCTTAAACAGCGTCATCAGGGCGTTAAAAATGAGGACGGCGTGTGGATTACTCCTGCATTTCCTAAGCTTATTTATGTTCTTGAAGAGGACAATGTAACCGAAGACAGCAAATACTGGTATTTAACCGAGCTTTCGGCAAAATGCACTGCAAAAAGAATGGTGCCCGACTATATTTCCGAAAAAGTTATGTTACAGAATAAAATCGACAAAAACGGTGAAGGTCACTGTTACACCTGTATGGGCTGCCGCAGCTTCCTCACACCCTATGTTGATGAAAACGGAAATCCTAAATATTACGGAAGATTCAATCAGGGCGTTGTTACCGTAAACCTTGTTGACATTGGATTAAGCGCAAACAGAGATATGGTAAAATTCTGGAAGATTTTTGACGAGCGTATGGAACTTTGCCACCGTGCTTTGCAGTGCCGTCACGAAAGACTGACAGGTACACTCTCTGACGCCGCTCCTATTCTTTGGCAGTACGGTGCGCTTGCAAGACTTGAAAAAGGCGAAACAATCGACAAGCTTCTCCACGGCGGTTATTCAACAATTTCACTCGGCTATGCAGGTCTTTGGGAATGTGTTTACAGCCTTAACGGCAAAAAACTCACTGAAAAAGAAGGCAAAGAGCTTGGCTTACAGATTATGCAGAAGCTCAATGATTACTGCGCAAAGTGGAAAAAAGAAGAAAACATAGACTACAGCCTTTACGGCACCCCGCTTGAAAGCACAACATATAAATTCTCAAAATGCCTGCAAAAGCGTTTTGGCGTAATCAAAGGCGTTACAGACAGAAATTACATCACCAACAGCTATCACGTTCATGTTTCGGAGGAAATCAACGCTTTTGATAAACTCAAGCTTGAGTCAGAATTTCAGGCTCTCTCCCCCGGCGGCGCTATCAGCTATGTTGAAGTTCCTAATATGCAGGACAACATTCCCGCTGTTTTACAGGTTATCAAATTCATCTACGACAACATTATGTATGCTGAGCTTAACACAAAGAGCGACTACTGTCAGGTATGCGGCTACGACGGTGAAATCGGTATTATCGAAGAGGACGGAAAGCTCGTTTGGGAATGTCCTAAATGTCATAACCGTGACCAGGACAAGATGAACGTCGCCAGACGTACCTGCGGCTACATTGGTACACAGTTCTGGAATCAGGGCAGAACGCAGGAGATCAAAGAAAGGGTGCTTCACCTCTAATGAATTACGGTGAAATTAAAAATTACGATATCGCAAACGGCGAGGGCGTAAGAGTTTCTCTGTTTGTTTCAGGCTGTACCCACCACTGCAAAAACTGTTTTAACCCCGAAACGTGGAATTTTGAATACGGCAAGCCTTTTACTAAAGAAACAGAAAACTATATAATCGACTGCCTTTCACCAAGCTATATTGACGGGCTTTCACTTCTCGGCGGTGAACCCTTTGAACCAGATAATCAAAAGGTATTGCTACCATTTCTGCGCAGAGTAAAAAACGATTTGCCTAACAAAACAATCTGGTGCTACACGGGTTATCTGTTTGACAAAGAGCTTTTAAGCGAAAGCCGTGCAAGGTGCGAATTCACCGATGAAATGCTGTCTCTGATTGATGTACTCGTTGACGGTGAGTTTATTCAGGATTTGTATGACATCAGCCTTGCCTTCAGGGGCTCGTCAAACCAAAGAATAATAGATGTACAAAAATCGCTTGAATCAGGCGAAATAAAGCTTCATAATCTTATAAGCAGAAATATATAACTAATGCTTATATTTAAACAGGGATTATCCGAATGGATAATCCCTGTTTTTTACAGTTTTTATATATGTCGGCTTTTTCTAAAACTTGCCGCCTCCGCCGCCGTGGCTTGTTCCTGATGATGAACTGTGCGTACTGCTACCACCAGAAGAACCTTCGTTCTTAGGTCTTGCAGTTTTATTAACGGTACGGTACAGGAACATATCTCGGCTTTCGGTTATGTTCATACTGCCGCTTTTAACATAGTCGTTAGCCGCTGACTGATAACGCACAGTTTTAAGCTTGCCTATCATCACAGAAACAACGATTAATGCTATAACTAATCCGATAACAATAGATATGGGAAACCACACAAGAGATAACGGCTCTTTTGGCAAATCATTATTATCATATGGTTCTCCGTCTTTTGCCTTGGTAATAAAGTCATCACACAATATTGCATAGGTGTGGAATGCATCTGCATAATCAGCATCTGACAGGTCTGGCGTCATCTGTTCGCCTATATATTGAATGCCGGCATCTGTAAATGCAGTGATACCATAACCGCAGGTAGATATGTACCAGTCACGGTCTTCCATACTGATAAGCAACAGTAAACCGTCTTTATTTTCTCCATATCCGAAATTACATTGCTCATAAAACAGATCGGCATAATCTTGCACAGAATAGCCCTGCAAATCATCTGTAGTTGCAACAACTACATCCATATTCTGGCGCAAGCTGATTTCGTCCAGTTCCTCGATAAGCGCTGTTTCCTCACTTTCACTCAACAAATCAGCCATATCAATAACACGGTAGTATTCATCGGAAAAGCCGTCGGCATCTGACGCAAACACTGAGGTCATTGTGCTAAAACAGAGGACAAGTACAAATAAAATAACAGTTAGTTTCTTTTTCATAACTCACCCTCCTTTAAATAAGACCCATAAAATGAAGCAGCCATATAACTCCGTAAGCAACTACGCTAAACGCAGCTGTGAGCCCCAGCCCCCATCTGACAGCAGCCGCTTTGTCTACCGGTAAATTTCCGACAAATTTTCCGGTCTGTCCGTTCATAGCAAAGGTGAATTTTTCATCTTTCCATGTAGTGTTCAAAATCCATACCGGATAAAGCGCATATTTCACCTTGCCGCTCGACAAATGAATGTTACTGTTTTCTGTAACTACGGTTGTATAGTTTTTTACCGTTTGAGCAAACGCTTCTTCGGTTGACTTCTTAACACGTTCATTGGCTCTCTGAACACTTTGGTCAGCATCCACATCGTACTTATCAGCCAGATAACCTGAAAGATATGCGGTTTGGAAATCTACAGCGTCTGAAATATTATAGGGTTCAATCGATTCCATAAGGTCGTCAGCCATTTTTGTCGATCCATCAACAGGAACATTTGCAAAACCGATGTTACCGCCTCTATGAACCGAATAATGCTGTGTTTCGGTATAGTTGTAATTGCTGTCGCTCCAGCTGCGTACCTTTGTAGCACGGTAACGCACCTGTGCGCTGACATCAGTATCAAACAGCCAAAACGGAACATACAATCCTTTGACTTCATCAATATGATTCTGATCCTTGAAGATTTTCGGCAACAGTCGTTTTTTTGACAAATGTTTTGTAAGTCCTGCCTTTGCCGCATTTTTATCCAGTTTGAACGGAATTACAATATCCGGTTTTAATGCGCCCGAAAACTGTCCGCTCAATACAACAGGGTTACCGCAGAATGGACATTCGGTAGCCGCCATGTTTTCATCACCAACAATTTCGCCGCCGCAAGATTTGCAAATATAAGTACGCAAGCCGTCTGCTTCGCCCTCTTGCCACTCTGTTCCTGCATTGCTTTCCCACTGCATATCGTCAGCTTTATCGTTTTGCAACTCGTTGTCATAGCCTTTTAGAGTTTCCATCTCAAACTCTGTGTCGCAGTAAGGACACTTCATTTTTTGAATATTACTGTCAAAAACTATGGCTCCACCACAACAGGGACATTTATACTCTTGTATTGCTGCCATTTCTTATCTCCTTATATTTTACCAAATAGGTTATGCTATCGGGGCGGTAAATTGAAATTAACTCTGTTTCTATTTCGTCACACAACCCCGTAACAGAACCCTCTCATAATCTGTAGCTATAATTACTTGATGTCGTTTTCGTCAAATTTATCGCCGCACTCAGGGCAGAACTTAGGCGGATTTTTAGGGTCTTCGGGTTCCCAACCGCATTTATCACAACGATATAACGGCGCACCCTCAGGTTTCTTAGCTCCACAGTTCTGACAGAACTTTCCTTTATTTACTGCACCGCATGAGCAGGTCCAGCCGTCATTATTTGCAGGCTTAGGTGAACCGCACTCAGGGCAGAATTTACCTACTGCCGTTGCACCACAAGAGCATTTCCAGCCATCAGCCGCAGGCGCTGCCTGTGCAGACTGCTGTTGCTGTGCCATTTGCTGCTGTGCGCCCATATTATACATATTCTGTGCAGCACCAAAGCCACCCTGGCCGCCCATTCCGACCATGCCCATGCCCATAAATCCGGTCATGGCACCTGATGAGTTGCCTGCGGCAGTCTGCATAGCTTCTGCAGTAGCATCGGTCATTCTGCCAGCCATTGTCATAGGACTTGCACCGTATGCCGCAGCATCTTCAAGCTCGTTGATCTTCTTTATATCTTCGTCTGTCAGTGTGATTGGACTAAGTGTAATTGTGCCGACAGAAATGCCTCTGTTTTCAAGCCACTCTTGCTTGAGCGCACTGTTCATTGCCTCTTTAAGCTCTTTTGCCTTTGCCGGAATTTGAGCAGGCTTTAACTCCTGTGCGGCAAGCTCACCCATTGCAGGTTGGAGGGCGTCAACAAATTCCGCTTTTAACTGACCGTTAATCTGATCTGTTTTATACTCATCTTCGACATTACCGCACAAACGGGTGTAAAAAAGCAGTGGGTTTGTAATCATATAGGTATATGTACCGTTACAGCGAACCTGAACCGTTCTACTGAGGTTAATGCTTTTTTTGGTTACTTCAAATAAAATAGGATTAGGCGTGCCGAATAAGTTGCCAATAATTTCCTTTGTGTTGAAATAATACACACGCTGGTCTTTGCCTGTATCGCCGCCATATGCAAAACGCTTTCCGACAAGACGGAATGTTTCTATGATACTGTTTCCCAGACTGCCTGAGAAAATAGACGGCTCGGTGGATCTGTCGTAAGTAAATTCGCCAGGCTCGGCGCAAACTTCAACAACCTTGCCTTGCTCAACGATAATCATACACTGACCATCGGCAACGGCAATACCCGATCCGTTTGAAATGATGTTATCGTTTCCTTTTGTGTTTGAAGAACGTCCGCTCGTACGCTTCTGTCCTTTTCTCATAAGAACATCGTTTGGAAGTGAATCACAATAGAAAAATTCCTTCCACTGATCGGCAAGAGTGCCGCCTAATGCTCCGATTCCTGCTTTAATAAGTCCCATAATGTGACTCCTTTCATAGTTAATTATTTTTTATTATTTAAAAATGTTTATTGATTTTTGACGAATTTCCAACAGAATAAGGGTTTTTATTCTCTTTCGGCGGGTCTGGCGTATTACTGCATTTGCCAGCCCAACCTACGAAATACATCCAAAGTATGATGCCGAGAATCCAAACACCGAAAGCAATTACTGCCCACCAAACAGACCAGCCGAGCCAAAAATGCAGAGCAAGCAAAATTGCGGCAGGAATTAACCCTTCCAAATTAAGAAGCATATTGAAAAGCAGACAGAGGAAAAAGTTCCCGCTTCGTTTTGTCCTTCGCATTAATTGACACCTCACAAATTCATATTTGTATATCCGGTTTTTTAGAACATAAGATATTGAAGATACTATTTACTCAATTATATTATACTGTACTTTTATATTTATCCCTACCAACAATGGTAAACGTTTGTTAATTTTTTCGTATTACATTATAACATAAATCTCCAAAATTTTCAATCTGTTTCAGCCATTTTGCTTTATTGTTATAAAAAATTGCTTTATTCGTCTGTCTATAGAGGTATCGCTATAAATCTTTATTTTTCTTTTTACAATATCTTAGAAAAAATACCAAAAGCAAGAATATCCAAGAAAATGCTTCTGCATAAGCGATAACCATATTGTTAAAAACGCCCTCAAATGCATACGAGCAAACTATACGAACACCAAGCGAACAAATTCCTATTATGCCCGAAAACAACATATCCGCTGTTCCTTCCAAATATCCTTTTATACTCATTGAAATACCGAATATTACATAAAAAAGCGAAATCGTTTTAAAGAATTCATCGCCGATTGCCACCGCCTCGCTTGTCAGTCCAAACATTGAAAGAAGCATATTTCCAGTAAGTAAGATTACTATTGTTAATCCAACAGACATAGCTGCCATCAATATTGTGCCGATATGAAATGCCTTTTTTGCAGATTTACTGTTGCCTGCTCCTGTTTCCTGAGCAACAATAGTTGAAATTGCCGTACTGAAATTTAAAATTGGGAGCAGCAAAACCGAATCAACACGATAAGCTGTAGTAATTGCGGCAACAGTCTGTTCTCCAAAACCATTCATAAACCTTTGCAGGAAAATATTGCCCACAGATGTCACGCTGCTCTGCACCGCAGGAGGAAGTGCATATTTTCCTCCGATTTTTATTGAATTTAAAAGTTTATCCCTATGGGACAGCGAAAATCGCAGTTGTGGATATTTTTTTACTGTAAACACTATGATATATACCGTCATTGCTATTTGCGAAATAACCGTTGCTACAGCGGCACTCCAAACACCGAAACCACATAAGGCTATAAACACATAATCAAGCAATCCGTTTATGACAGATGAAATCAGTACGGATATAAAAGGAGCTTTACTGTTTCCCATTCCACGAAGTGCGGCTGAATAAGTGTCATAAACAGAAATAAAAGGAATACCTATAAAAATTACAATCAAATAATCTTTTGCATAATCAAACAAATGCTTTGGCGTATCCAATAGTTTTAAAATCGGGACGGATAATATCATTCCTAAAACAGAAATCACCGTAAAAATTACACCTAATAACATACTATAATCTGCTAACAGACATGCGTTTTTTGATGTTTCTCCCCTACCGTATTGCTGTGCAAATAATACCGATAATCCAGATGTAAAGCCAAAAATGACAGTTACAAATAAATTATATAGCGATGTTGTCGCACCAACTCCGGCAAGTGCTGATTCTCCGATTACATTACCCACTATTAAAGCGTCAACCCAATTAAAAAGCTGTTGCAATAATCCGCTTAGTATAAGCGGAATTGAAAATGCAATTAGCTTTTTTAACATCTGCCTTGAAGTGTTCATTCTTACCTCCAAAACAAAAAGGTGCTCTAAGCTACCGTACAGCAACAGCCGTACCACAGGGGTAACTTTAGAACGCCTCTTTAATGTTTTATTAAGTTTTCTGTGCTAAGCCATTAATTTTGACACACATATTTTTATAATTGTTTGTTTTATTATACTCATTTTTGAAGTACGAGTCAATATCCCTCACGCAAGGCTTTTTTCCTTAGCCTGCTGTTTTTTGTAAAACCGGCGAGAAGGGTGATAACAAATTACTGCAATCAAAATCAAAAAAGTAGTTACAGCAATTATGATTGGATATCCAATCATAATTGTTTCAAATGTTTGGCTGTGCGGAAAAACCAGCTGAATCCAAGCAATACGAACACCGCATACACCGAGAGTTGTTAAGAGTGCAGGCACAAACGAGATACCGAATCCTCTAAGATATCCGGACATAACTTCATAGAGCAGTGTGAATATGTGTGAAATCATTATAATCATCAGACGAATGTAGCCAATGGCAACAACCTTAGAATCATTATTGAAAATAGCAAGTAAGGATTTGCCAAAAATAATATCAGCACAACCGCTACTGACAATACAAGAAATCCCTCTAAAAGACTGAGTTTCAGCGTCTTTTTGCACCTTTGTAAATTGCTTGCGCCATAATTCTGTCCAACAAACGTTGTGCATGCCTGACTGAACGAATTGAGAAGATTGTAGCTAATAATTTCAATATTGAACGCTGCGCTTGATGCAGCCATTACCACCGTTCCAAGACTGTTGATGGCAGATTGAATCACAATATTAGAAACAGAAAATACCGCACTTTTAATACCAGCCGGAAGCCCGATTTTTAAAATTCGCTTTAAACTTTCTATGTCAATTCGCAGACACCGAGGTTCTACATGAATTTCTTTGTACGTCTAAGGCTGCGATATAGAATAGCTGAACTAATTGCATTCGAAGTGACTGTTGCAATCGCAACTCCATCTACTGTCATATGTAAAACAGCGACAAAGAATAAGTTTAATATAACATTTATCACGCCGGAAGATGCCAATGCGAGCAATGGGATTTTTGTTTCGCCTACACTGCGAAATATTGCAGCTTCAAAGTTGTATAAAAGAATAACCGGCATACCCAACAGATAAATCTGCAGATACATAAGTGCCGACGGAAAAACATCCTCCGGTACACGGAGCATTTCAAGAATTGGGTTAGCCATAATTTCACCGAGAACCGCAATGAATATGCCGCCGAGAACTGCCACAATAATCGATGTATGTACGGTTTTTTGCACAGAGTCCTTATCATTTCTGCCGATAGCATTTGCAATTACCACCGTGGCGCCCAGCGAAACTCCAACAAATAAATTGACGAGTAGACCGATAACCGGACTGTTTGCCCCCACCGCAGCAACTGCTATCATTCGTCCGTCGCCGGTAAAATTACCAACCACAGCAATATCTGACGCATTAAATAACTGCGCTAATATTGCCGTTGCCGCAACCGGCATAGCAAATTGCAGGAGTCCTTTCCAAATAGAGCCGTTTAAAATATCAATTTGCTGTTTTTTTGATTTTGTTTTTAACTTCAGATACCTCTTTTTCATTTTGCTCTTTAAATCATAATCAAAAAGCAAATACCTGTAAACTATCAGTTGTCATAGTTTCAGATAATGATAAAATGTTCTACAATACATTTGATGTGTGAGTATGGATGTAAAAATTAGCAACAGCCACTACCCCTGTAGGAATATCATTAATTAAACGGCACAGGATTTCTGTGCCGTTTAGTCAACTTTCTGTCATTTTGGATGTGAATTGGGCGTAAAAACAATAATGCATTACCTTTAAACGCCCGATTTTAAGCCATTTTACTTATCCAGTGACTTCATTGTCGGGATTTCCAAGTAACTTGTCAGCCAAATTCTGCGAGTGCTCGATAACTTCAGATGATACTGTTTATTGTACCCCTGCGTGGTACGCTAAAGTCAGCTTATTTAAGATATCCGCATTATTATTGGTTTAAGTTGTGGTTTAAATTGGATTAAGCTTATCACAAACAAAAAGCCACAGAAAAATAAAATATAAGAAACACGTTAACTGAGTAATTTGTTTTTTATCAGTATAATTCAAAAGACTTGAAAAATCAAGTGCTTTCAGTGAACCGGAAATTAACAACTTATCATACTACTTTCCTTTTTTGCCATTCCGCAAACCGTTTCTTCAAAAGTTCAATATCGTTTTTATCGTCGGCAGAAAAATATGTATGGCACTTGCCAAAGGCTTCTCTTATCGACTGTGCCATTTTGAAAAAATCTGAGATCTGTTTTATTCTTACATATTTAATATCATTGCACTTGCAAATGTGCTCTTTGACAGTTTGAAATTCGTGTTCCGTTTTAGTCACACCATCAAGCTCTATTGCCAATTTCAGTTCGGGTATATAGGTGTCTAATGCTATACCTATTATATTATCTATATCTGTTTCAACTTTCAAACCGTTACGAGCTGCGTACAGCATAATAAGCAGTCTAGGGAAAGCTGTTTGAAACTCCTTTTCACAAATACGGCAACCTTTGCCTTCGATTGTCCTGTCTGTAATCTTTGCTTTCCAAGAATGACCGCTTACACATTTCCACCATACTATCCGCATTGAGTTACGAGAAATATTTGTTGGAAGCAGTTCTCCGTTCTTTTCATAATCCCATTCGTTTAATAACTCAGGGTCAGTCGTTGCAAGGTCATTATATCCTTTTAGTACGGCTCTGTCTGCACACACAGGGCACATAGCACCTTTCACTCTTGATTTAACTACCGCTTTCCATTCATAACCGCAAGTCTGGCATTTCCACCATACATTCTTAGTTGATTTCTCATTTACCATATCAGCAGTCAGTGGTAAATTACATTCAGACCATTCTTTTGCAAGATCCGGGTGCTTTGTCGCAAGGTCGTTGAATCCTTTTAGCAGTTTAATACCACTGCAATACGGGCATTGACTCCCGCCGGAACGGGTAGAAATAAGCGTGTACCATTCGTGACCCAAACTGCATTTCCACCACACTTTCATATTTTTAAATGCAGTAACCTTGTCAGGTGTTAAAGGTAAATTTCTGTCAGACCACTCGTCAGCAATTTTGGGGAATCGACTTGCCAAGTCATTAAAGCCTGCCAACACCATATTGTGAGAACAGTAAGGACAACCGCTGCCCTGAACTCTGCTCTTTACGGAAGCTGTCCACTCGTGTCCGAACTTATCCACCCATATCACCTTTTTGTGCGAACCTGCACTTACCATAGTAGGCTTCAGCAGTAAATTCTTTGATGACCATTCGGACGCTATCTCAAGATATTTTGTTGCAAGATCATTGACGCCTTCTACCACTCTTGCGCCGGAGCAGATCGGACAACCTTCTCCGTGAGAGCGTGCCTTTACGCTTGCCTGCCACTCGTGACCGCATTTACCGTGCCACCACACAACTTTATTTGAACCGAATGATATATCGTGGGGAGTTAAAGGAAGATTTCTGCCCGACCATTCCGAAACAAGGTGCGGTTTTTTATTATATAAACTGTTATCCATACTAAAGCTCCTTTACTTTTTCTGGCTTTAGTATAGCTCCTTACAATAAAAATTTGAAATGTGCGAATATAAGAAAACGCCCTGCGAAATATGCCGCAAGGCGTTTATCTGCTCCGTTTATAAAATTGTACCTGTTGCCATATAATCATCAAAAACGGCAATCTCTCTTTTCTTCAAAGCGTTTGTTACATCAACATAAATATCCATTGTTGTTGAAACATCAGCGTGTCCTAAAACATCTTGAATCACCTTGAGATTGACACCCGACTCGCAAAGTCTTGTGGCGAATGTATGCCTTAGAATATGGCAGCTAAAGCGTGGCAATAAAACAGGATTGGAATCAGCTCCGTATTTTTCAAGTATCTCATCATTGCAGTCACGCATCATTCTTCTGATAGCTTTATTCAGATTGCATTGATTCTGAACATCACCGAAACGGTTTACAAAAATAAAGTCATCATACCCGTCAATATGACTTCGACTTTCGATCTCCGCCTCCTGCTGATATTCACGCTCCATTCTGAAAGCTTGTTTTACACCCTCTGTCATCGGAATTTCTCTTTCTCCGGCTTTTGTCTTAGGTGTATTGATAGAGAAATAGCAGCCTTTTTCATCACGGTGGTTGTAATAAACAAGCGTATGGTTTACTCGGATAATACCCTCATCCAAATCAATATCGCTCCACCTAAGTCCTGTAATTTCACCAACTCGCATACCCGTATTTGCCATTATATAAAATATCGGATACCAGTGACGATCTTTGGGATGGCTGAGCATATAATCAAAGAAAAGCTTTTGCTGTTCAATGGTTAGCGCGCTTTTCTTTTCTCGCTCAAATCCGTGCGACATTTTCAATTCCTTGAGCATTTTGTCTATAGGATTTGTTCTTATGATACCGTCATCAACCGCCACCTGAAAAACTTGATGCAAAACATTATGCACATTATCTATAGTAGCAATTTTGAGTATCTTTCCGTCTGCAAGACTGTTATAGAATTTACGGACATCAGATTTCTTAACGAGAGTTATTCTGTTTTGCCCAAAAGCAGGCTTTACAAACAGCTCATACATATAGATATAGTTTTTGAAGGTGCTGTCTTTAATTCCTCGCTTAAGCTGGCACCACAAATCAAACATATCATTGACGGTTAAGTGCTTTTTATCAGCCCTGATTCCGTCGTGTTTATCCACGATGATTTGTTCTTCCTGTTCGCGGAGCGTTTCAAGCGTAGGTGCATATACTGCGTTACGCTTGCCGTCCTGAGTAGTCCAACGATACACATATGTACCGTTAGGGCGCTGACTTTCGCCTGTTTTTAAACGTGTTCGGTTATTATCGTACCTTGCCACTACCGGTTTCTTCTTAGTCATAATTGCCTCCTGTTTTAGATTTTGTAACACTTATCTAAGTAATCCTCTAATTGTTTTCGTTTCAGCATTCGTTTTGTACCTACCCATAATACAAAATCGCAATCCTCCGAATTAGAAATTTCTCGCAGTTTATCGACTCCTATTCCGGTATAAACGGAAGCCTCGTCCAGCGTTAAATTTCTGCGTTCCCAGATAGGGACTAAATGCTCTTTGCCTTTTTTACTCATATCAGCAATCCTCCTGTTTCATTTGCTGACACAAGGATAGCATCAAAAGAAAAATCCGGCTATTATGCGATTTTTGCAATCGCACATTTGCATTTTAAATTGAATATGCTTTATCTAAATATTCATCAAGCTTTTTCCTTTTAAAAAGCCTTTTTGTTCCGTTCCAAAGCACAAACTCGCAGTCCTCTCTGTCGGAAAGCTCTCTTAATTTGTCTGCTCCTATACCTGTATATGCTGCCGCTTCGTACACCGTCAGATTTGTTTTCTCCCAAAGCGGCACCGCATAATCTTTATTTGGTCTGCCCATTGCCGCCCTCCTTTTCAACGCTGATTCGATAATCCAATAGTTCCTTAAAACTGCCATAGCGATATTTGCGGCTGTTATATTCACTTGATTTGTAAAAAGCAGTAGTAATACCGTCAAAGATACGAAGTAGCGCAGACTCATTGATACCTTCTGTTAATAAAACATCTGACACCGTAGCCTGTTCAAGCCGCTTATGCTTTTTCTTCCATTCTCTGTATGAAAAATATTGGTCGATTTCATCGTAATAGATACCTTCGTCAAGCTTTGCGTTCGGATACAGCAAATGATACAAACACAGCAGCATTTCTTCGGCTCTGTTATTATTGATTCGGTCAAGATTTAAAAGATCAAACACACGAACAGACATTAAGTCTCCGACCTGCTTAAATCCAAGCGAAACAAACCAAAAATAGATATTGTCTCTGTCAACCTTATTCCACTCCGGAGAATTGAACTTTGTCATCAAAAATTTTTTCATTTCTTAACACTCCTAATAAATATTGAGATTTTCTTCTCTACTAACCAATTGGGAAAAAATTTTGCGTTTGAACGAAATTATTTTTAATTTTCGAGAATTTTTTTCAATCTCTCCAGTGCTCTGGCTTTACGATAGTTGACAGAAGTCTGCTTTTCGCCGTACTCCTTTGCGTATTCTCTTTCGGTCATCGGCTTTTGGTGCAGGAACAAACACACAAGCAGATTTTTATCGTCATCAGAAAGCAATGACAACGCCTTGTACAGTTCCTCATATTCCAGTTTCCTAAGTACTTCCTGCTCTACATCACAGCTTTCATCAGCGATAAGCTCTTCACCAGACATATCATCTTCTGAAGCCGCTTGCGTGTTATATGAAAAAACGGTAAATCCCATTTCTTTTTCCACATTTGCAAGATAATCGTGTTCATCTTTTGAGGAACGCCACTCTTTTGCGTTCTCCGAGCCGCACTCAGCAACGATGATATATTCGTTTCTGGAACAGGCATCTAACTGACCGAAGTTGTTTTTACGCTTTTGTCCCTCCGGAGTTTTCATAAACATAGCAAAATCGTATGAGTTCATTACTATCCAGTTGTTTCCGTCGGCAGGCATAGCAGGGTCTTTTTTCACAAGATATATTTTTTTCATTTCCGTAATCTCCTTGAAATTTGAATTTTTGATATATAAGGTTGAAATCAAAAATTCGGAGGTTACGGATATTCAGCTATTTGGCATTGCCATTGGGTATAAAACATAAAGGTCCTTTCCCGAACAAAGCCGAGAAAAGACCTAATGCAGTACGAAGCAAATCAGAGCAATAAAAAAACGCCGCAGAAATCGAATAAGTAAGGATATAAATATCCCATATACTTATCCGGCTTCATACGGCGCTTGGTAGCTTAACGAATTTTCGTTATCTCCGCTTGCTCGATTAGAAATCGTATCAATATTTACTTGTATCTTTTTATGCCACCGTTCCGCTTTATCTTACGGAAATAGGCAAGATTCAGAACGTGTACTCTTTTACACTTCTGGCACTTTACACTCAGGTGTCCCGTTGCATCAGAAAAAACTCTCTGTATTCGATATCCGCAAGTGGGACAAAGTATATCCCGTTCCTTGAGAGTCTCAGCTTCAACTCGTGACAGAAGCAATCGTTTTTGCACTTCCGCCGTTACTGTCGTCACTGATGTTTTCAATGCACTGCACCTCCTATATGGAGTTCCTTGGCAATATACTCTGTGACATCGTGATACTCCAACAGATTAAGATCTCGCAGTCTGATAACCAAGGCTGTGTATGATACACCCAAGTAGCGTGCCATACTATGAATTTTAGTTTTATCACTGGTAGTAAAAACCGTATCACCGTAAACTTTAACAGGTGCTGATTTATGAAACTTTGCTAATGCATTTTCGACAAGATACCTCGGCATAAGAAGTGACGCCCCCATCGCGTCAGCCTGCCATTCAACCGAAGCGAACATCTGAACAAGCTCTTCTTTGCTGTAGACTCTTTCACTGTCATATTCAGTATGAAAACGCCCCTCACTTGACATAGCATACATTTTACTCAATATGTGATGTGCCGCTTCGTGTGCCATTGTAAACCTGCGGCGTCCTTGTTCTTTCTCCGCAAGAAGAAACTTATCAAGAACTATTGTATCCTTTGGGTAAACGTACGGCGTGATTTCTCCTGCAAGATATACAAGCAGAGGCGTTTCACCATCGGCTAAAAATCCTATCCTGCCGGAATCATTTTCTGCAAAAGCGGCATATTCAATCTGCAAAGATAAAAACGCAGTAATAAAATGCTCTATATCAATACACTGAACAGCTTTGTTACCATACTGTTCGGCATATACTTTAATCAAGCCTTCGCTGATTTCATCAATCTCGGCTCGTGACATATAACTATTCAAGTTGTGTCCACCTCCAACTCTACTGTGCCGAATACGACACGGTGTAAATTTATTTCCGCACTATCTGAAATCGGATAGCGAATTCCTTCAATTTTATTCATCGGCTCTTACCTCACTTATAAGGCTTTGATAACGTGACAAGCTACGCCTTGTATCGCACACTCGTCAACAACAATATCCTTCAGTCTTTTATTTTCCGGATGGAGAATAATTTTCTTGTTTTTGTTATCGTGATAAAGCCTTTTTAATGTATTTTGATTGTCAACAAGAGCAACGATAATATCCCCGTCATCGGCAAAAACCTGTTTTCTTATTACCACAAGATCACCGTCATCAATACCGGCTTCTATCATAGAATCGCCGCTGGCTCTTAGAATAAAGAAATCCCCCTTGCCGAAAATAGCAGTCGGCAGTGATACATACTCCTCAACATTTTCTTCTTCATATTCAGGCGAACCGTACGGAACAGAACCGACAATAGCCATTTGCGTTGTACCCTTACTCAATTTCTTTGTAACTGCGGTGCGTATCTCCTGACCGTTATACTCAATCATTCCGTTATCGTCCATTGCAAGCAAATATCTATATGCTGTCGCTCTTGAAATACCAATGGCATTTGCAATATTCGATGTACTCGGAGAATGTCCGTTCTGAAGATAATACTGTTCAGCGTATTTACATATTTTATTCATCAATTCAGGGTTTTTGCTTCTCATAATAATGTTCCTTTTCTATCTGAAACAGATTGTTTCTTATAGCTTTATTATACTCCTTTTTCTTAAAGATACAAGATATTTTGAGGCAAAAGGAAAGAGGTGTCGCATTTTTACGACACCTCATCTTTTATAGTATATTTCATTCAATCGTTACGGGTATAAAAAGTCGCTTTGCCTGTACCGTGACGAACAATAACGCCTTCATCAACAAGCTTTTTCAAGGAATTTTCTATAGAGGTTTTTCCGACAGACGGAACAAGCTCCATTATCTCACTCTTTGTGAACTTGCCGATTTTCTCTCCAATAGCTCTGCGGACTAATTCTACTGCCGGCAGCTTCTCGTCAAACAAATCTATTCGGCTTTCAAACTCACGGTATGCCGCAAGAATAACACCAAGGATATACTTTATAAACGGAGTAGGGTCATTCTCGGCTTCGTGCCAGCCTATACCACTCTGTTCCAGCACATCGTAATACTTTGATTTTGTCTTTTCTATCTTGCTTTCAATACTGATATATCTTCCGACAACATAACCGCAACGATATAGCAGCAGTGTGGTAAGCAATCTTGACATACGGCCGTTTCCGTCATTAAACGGATGTATACATAAGAAGTCATTGATAAAGCACGGAATCAAAATCAGCGGATCAACGTCGCAAGAATCTACAACCTGATTAAAGCTTTCGCATATAGTATCGATAGCTTCCGGTGTTTCATACGGTGCAAGTGGCATAAAGCGCACGGTCTGCGTACCGTCAGGATGTGTTTCAGCAATATAGTTCTGCGTATTTTTAAATCTACCGCCGATGGACTTCTCGGAATATTGATACAAGTCCCTGTGAAGTTGCAGGATATATGAAGAACGGAGAGGGATATATTCAAAGTTTTCGTGAATAGTATTTAGCACATCACGATAACCCATAATCTCCTGCTCGTCTCTGTTTTTCGGAGTTGTCTTTTCCTGATAAAGCTGTTTGATTCGTGTACTTGTTGTAACGATACCCTCAATCTTATTGGATGCTTCGGTACTCTGAATCTTTGCGACTTCGACGAGCTTATCTAATACAGCCGGTTTCTGTTTCAGATACAGTTCTTGTCTGCCTTTAAATTCGTGGATCTGTGCTACTAATCCGAGTATTTCGCTGTCCCACTGTCTATCCTTTAAAAGCGAGTAGTTAAATATTCTCATTCGCTCACCTCCATACATTACGCCCAATTATAGCATATATTTGGGCGAATGTCAACGCAATAGGCGTATTTACGCCCACTTTCTGCAATCACATAGGCGTATTCTATTAGTATGAGCGAAAGGAAATAAATTATGCACTATAAGAGCAGTAACTTATTATAACTTCTCTGAAGCTTGAATAATCATCTGTTTATATTGTTCTTTGACCTCCTGCGGTGCGAGTATCTGAACCTTACCGTCAAAGCCGAATATCCAACCGAAAAATGTATGACTTGCAGACACTTCTGTTGTCAACCTAAATGCCGTATCGTTATAGCTTGTCGTTTTTACATCTTCGCCAAAACGGTCAATCATCGTTTTCATCAAGCTGTTATCACATAGAAGCTCGACCTCTACCTCTTGTCCGTCATACATAGAGAAAACCTCTTTGGTGAAATCAGCAAGAACAAAGTCCTTTGGTGCTTCCAAAGCAGCTTGTTCTAAAATTTCCGGCTGAGTTGCAATACGGTCCACTCTGAAAGTTACCACTTTGCCTTTTTTCTCGGAATATCCTACCACATAGTAAAAGTCATTATTCCAAACGAGATGATATGGGCTTATAACGTAAACCTCCCCGCCATTTTTAAGAACTTTTCTCTTCGAACTATCATATTCATAGTATGTAAAAGCAATCTACTTTTCTTGGTTGATAGCATCGTTTATCGTATCTACTATGTAATAGATTTGCTCATTATCCGGCTTAATTCGACCTGTAACATAATTATTGCGTTTGAGCTTCGATACCTCTCCTTTGCTTGCAAGTGAATGAATTTTTTTGATAAGTTCATCGCTTTTCTTAGCGGTTATAAATTTTGATGACTCTACAGCATCTATCAAAAGCTTTAATTCTGGCAGTTCAAAGGTTCGGTTTCCTATAAAATATTTGCATTGAGTAGAGTGTACGGTTACAACATCAATTCCAAAATCCTGCAACTCGGATAAATCTTTAGCGAGTGTGCTCCTGTGCACAGAAATACCGTACTCTTGCTGAAGAATATCAATCAGCTGATTTGTCGTAACCTGATGTTCTTCATCTGTATACTCCCACAAATATTTCAGAATATATAGCAACCTATTTTTGCTTTCAGACATAACCACACCCCAAAATCATAATTACGTTCTAAATTATAGCATAGCCATAAAACAAAAGAAAGGAGTTCGCTATGAAACAAACTCCTTATCAATCATTTTTCTATACTTTTTATAAATTCAGGATTATATTTTTCTTTCAGTAATTTGTTGGTAGTAGTCGAAACTACTTTCACTTTAGAACTTACAACTTTTTCTCCTGGCTTATACCCAGCATTGATATACATATAAATACAGAAAAATATCGCTATTTGTGAGGCAAATAAATCCTCTGCAAAAATTCTGTAATTATGTAAATCGTTATATACAATACAATCCTTTTCTATTTGAGCAATCTGTTTATTCCCATTATAAATGGGTGACTTGCTTCCTTCATTGCCAAAACCAATAGGGAACAGATCAAA